>CAZNVC010000047.1:0-1973 GCA_964576685.1 uncultured Candidatus Saccharibacteria bacterium | reverse complement strand
TAAGGCGCCGTTCTTTCATCTTTGTTCTACCTATAAGCCGAATTCTGTCCACCCAGCCCCAGATTTGAATTATTAAAATTTGGTTACTACATTTAATCGCTCAAATCTGGAGCAGGGCTGTGTAATCATGTATCTGGGCGTAGTGTTACCATTACGCTCAAGCGACACTTCCTCTATGCCTCGCTATCACTCGGCAACGCTAACTTCGCAGACGTATGCAGACTTCGCAGACGAGATACAAGGATTTGTATCTGTTTGCGTGGTCTGCTTTTTCTGCGTGGTCTGCATGTGTCGAGTCAAAGCGAGACACAGCGGACACGGTCTTGCACACACGTAAGTATTTAGCCGTTTCAGCCGGACTTAACCGGATCGTTTCTGTTCGCAACTCGTGGATTGCTCCAGACGGGCGTTACCCGCTACGCTTCCAAAAATATATTTGGGATGTGTTCGGACTTTCCTCCCTCGCCATTAGTATTGCAAATGGAAAGAGTAATTACCTAGTAGAACAGGATAACAATACAATGTAGTTATATAAAAAGCAAGAGAATACTTAATAAAGGTTTTATTTCCTTCTATTTGGATACATTTTTTGCTACTATGGGAATATTCTATGATTGCCAAGAATTCCTTTCTATTAGCCTTCTTTTCGGTAGTTTCCCTTCTTCTTGGTATTCTCCGTGATCGACTTTTGGCAGAATATGTTGGAGTTGGTCCTGTACTTGATGTGTATAATGCTGCGTTCCGTATCCCTGACCTTGTCTATGGTATTCTCTTTTCTTTCGTCTCTGCAGTGACGGTGGTTCCTTTTATTACTAAAGCTGTACATGACAATGACAAAAAAGAGCTCGAGGTCCGCTTCAATTCTCTCTTTTTCTTTTTTAGTGTGGTGATCTCTGTGATTGCGCTTGTTATTATCATTACCTTACCTCTCTTTGCAAAATATCTGGTAAGTGGGTTTTCTCAAGAACAGCTTTCACTTTTTATTTTTTCTTCAAGAGTGCTTATGATACAGCCTTTTCTTCTTGGTCTCTCGGCACTTATTTCATGTCTTGGTCAAGTACGACATCGCTTCCTCCTCTATAGTACTGCCCCACTTCTCTATACAGTAGGGATTATTCTCTCAATTATCTTTTTGTACCAACCCTTTGGGCTCATCGGGATCATTGGTGGAGTACTAGGAGGTGCACTCCTCGGTCTACTTGTTCAATCATACTCTCTCTACAAAGAGGACATAGAGTGGTCGTGGTCATTGTTTAGTTGGCAAGCTATCAAGGAGCATCTTCATAATGCCATTCCTCGTTCTGGGTCGACGATTACTTCTCGTACCCGTGAACTTATTTTCGCTTCAATCGCGACATCGTTCGGTGTGGGAGCGTTATCGGTGTATGTCTTTGCAGTGCGTGTGACTGATGCCTTTATCCAGGTTGTTGTGCAGAGTGCTTCGACTGCAACACTGCCAATTCTCTCTAGACATCATGCTATAGGTGAAAAGAAAGAATATACGAGAGTGCTTGTGACCAATCTTGCGGTCATATTTGCCCTCTCTTTGGTTGCGGCACTGGTCTGTATATTCTTCCCCCATCTGATTGTTCGTGTTCTCTATGGATCTCAAGAGGGGACAGCAGCGATTATTCCGCTTGTAGTGCTTCTTGCGTATAACCTCCCTCTCTATTCTATTAATGCATACTTTGTGAGTGCCTTTAGTGCGGCCCGTGATGGGAAAGGGCTTTTCTTTGCAAATCTCATTGCAACGACGCTCAGTATCATTGCACTCCTTGTCGCGAGAGAAAAGGGGTACGGTATTACTTCTCTTGCGATTGCGACGTGGACGCTTGGGATATCGTATACCTTGCTACTTCTTTATTTTTATAGTAGAAAGAGACATACTACGAATGCTAGTTAAGTCTCATGGAAATCCGTAACTTCTCGATTATTGCCCATATTGATCATGGAAAGTCTACTCTTGCAGATAG
>CAZNVC010000046.1:0-2039 GCA_964576685.1 uncultured Candidatus Saccharibacteria bacterium | reverse complement strand
AAAATCCTGCGGATTTTGTCCGAAATACATTCGAACTTCGTCCAATACACACCGCATATACAAAAATTCCAAGATTATTTCTTGGAATTTTTGTGTTCGGCGGAGGGAATGGGAGAAGTAATGATGCCATTGCAAAATGGCGATGGGTTTATGTTTTTTAGCAGCGACGAGCGAGCTGTCATACGATCTATTCCTCCATCAATTCACCTAATTTTCGTACGGTATTTACATTTCTTGCAGTCATATTTTTGTAGATTGTAGTCCCAATGAATTTCTTCATACCACTTTTTGTATAGTCTTTTCTACGAACACTCCACACGATTGCTCCGTCGTAGTACTGTAATGTATCAACCTCTTTGTGTATCTTGATATGATCGAGCGTATTTTTGTTATCAAATTCCTCCCACAAAAAGAGAACATCAGCTTTCATTTCTGTATCATTCTGTATATGAGAAGGTATTGCCTTACAAAGCTTCTGAATGTTGCTACTATCTCGTAGCGCTATCGAGATAGGAAACCCAAAAAATTTCTTGAGCGCTTCTTCTATAGTTTCTTTAATGTGGTCATGTTCATTCGTGGCACTTTCAAAGATAACATTACCACTATTGATGTAAGTGGTAACATTTGTATAGCCAAGTGATTCGAATACCTGCTTAAGGTTCTTCATTGCAACCTTATTCTTTCCACCAACATTGATGGCTCGTAGTAACGCGAGATATTTTTTCATGTTCCTATTCTATCATTTAGGTATATACTTTCCTTATGTCCAAGAAACTTTGGTTTAAGACAAAAAAATATGGTTGGGGGTGGACACCGTCATCATGGCAGGGATGGTTTGTGCTTGCTGTTTTTGCAATATTTGAAGTGTGGAATTTCAGGCGCCTTGATATTGTTTCTCATTCAGCAAGTGACACTATTCGCCCGTTTGTGATACAGACTTTTATTGCAACAGGGATCCTCCTTCTTGTGTGTTGGTATACTGGAGAAAAGCCAAGATGGCGCTGGGGTGGGGACGAAGATAAATAATACAATGACAAGAAAAAATCAGCCTAAGGGCTGATTTTTAATTAGAAGTATTTTTTCTTTAGTTGTATCTCTCACGTACTTCAAAGAGGAAGTATGCACCGATAACAACTCCAATGAGGTTACCAAGTCCACCCTGCATAGTGAGCATACTGACGAGTATTGAGATTGTGCTCACGATAAAAGCATAGAAGGAATAATTCCAACCCTGCTTCTTCATCATCTGGAGAGGCTTAAATGAAAGAAGAGTAAGAATAGCGGTAATAAGGTTAAGAAGAATTGATACGAAGAGGCCTGTGCCACGTATTCCATTACCAAGAGCAAGAAGTGGGGAAAGAAGTATTCCTAGGAAACCTGATCCAAGAATGCCGATAATAGCAAGAATTCCAAAAATAAGTGAAAGCCATGGAGCAACATCGGTAATCACCTTTCTCCATGTCTGTGGAAGATGGGGAACTTGTGCGAAGATTGGTGCAAGTGCCGCCTCAAGTGCGCTAGCGTGACCCTTTAATTTCGAAGCCACACCATGATGAGCGTGTTGGTGCTCATGATGGGATTCATTGTGATGAGGTGTAGTATCCATACAAATTTAATTATTAACTTTTCTAATATCATATAGTGTAAATCATTACATCAAAAGAGTATATCGAGTTATCCTCTTATTGTGCGTTAGAGCATATACCACAAGGGGCTTTTCGCGTGACCAAATGAGAATAGTTTGCTATGATAGTCTCACTTGGAGAAATGGATGAGTGGTTTAAATCAACGGTTTACTAAACCGTCGACCTTTTATTAGGTCCGTGGGTTCGAATCCCACTTTCTCCGCTGAGTACAAAAATGAGCTCACCAAGAAATTGGTGAGCCATTTTTGTTCAGCGGAGAAAAGAAAAGTGACCTGCGTCACTTTTCGGTGGGATTCGAATAGGGGTCGCGACAATGCTTCGAGCGAAGCGAGGCAGTGTTGTGACCGAATCTCACATCCTTGCTTTGTCATTACAACACACATTTTGTAAATA
>CAZNVC010000045.1:0-2768 GCA_964576685.1 uncultured Candidatus Saccharibacteria bacterium | reverse complement strand
TCTTTGTGCCCAGGACTGGATTTGAACCAGCACACCGTAACGGCGCTACCACCTCAAGGTAGTGTGTCTACCAATTTCACCACCTGGGCATATTGTATTGTTACACTATTCCCTTAGGAAATTTTGTCAAAGATGTGACCACCTTGTTGGTAGTGTTCTGTGTCCCTTTGCAAATTTCACACATGGGTATATTGTATTGTTACGCAAAACTTCACTCTCCGAAAACTTCACTGGAGTAATGAAATACTATCATAAATGTATAAGAAAAACAAAACGAGGATGTTTGCCTCGTTTTGTATTCTTAATTATGCGGTCACTTCTTCTGTTTCCTCAACAACTGCTTCTGCGGTTGTTGTACTTCCTTTCTTTACGATACGTGTATCCTTCTTCAACTTACGACGAACGTCACGGATAGCCTTATCACGAACATAGTAAAGCTTACTACGACGTGTACGTGCACGACGAACAACTTCAATCTTATCGATTGTTACAGAAAAGAGCGGAAACACTCTTTCAACTCCGACACCTGAGGCAACACGACGAACAGTGAACGTAGCACCAATTTCGGTCCCATGCTTACGAGCAAGCACCATTCCCTCGAACGCCTGAAGACGGGTCTTCCCATCATTTTCCTTGATCTTGTTCCAGACACGAACAACGTCTCCTGATGAAAAATCAAGAGCCTTTCGAGCTGCAATATCTACCGGTGTAAAATTAATCGTTGTTTTCATAGAAATCTACTTAGTAGGGAAATACTATCATAAAAATGACACACCCGCAAGGGGTCTTTTTGTCTGTTTATTATGTGGTGATAATTAATTATTCAAAGAGAAGTTAAGCTTTTTCAGTGTTTCTTCCATATCCTTTGGCACAGGAGCGGTAATGGTGTACTGCTTCACCCCCTCCTTTTCTTCTGGAATATCAATCGTAATCGAAAGCGCGTGAAGCATTGACCTTGAGGCAGTATTTTTTCCTTGAAATGACCCATATAACTCGTCCCCAATTATCGGATGCCTAATTCCTCTGAAATGAGCTCGTATCTGGTGCGTTCGTCCAGTAAGTGGATATACTTCGACATAAGAATACTGCTTCCCATCAGGACCAGTTGCGCGCGCAAGCACCTTATACCGAGTGATTGCTTCCCTCTCTTCTCCGCGTGCATCCTGCGAAAACATGTCAACCACTGTACGCTTTCTAAAATCACTTTTCGCCCGAGCAATTGGAAGTGATATCATTCCTGTTTCATGACGAATATTCCCTTCCACAATAGCTCGATACACCTTACGGATAGTGTGTTCGCGAAACTGTCTTTTAAGTGTAGTAAAAGCGATGGCGTCTTTTGCAAGCACGAGCACCCCTGTGGTATTACGGTCGAGACGATGCACCACTCCTTCTCTCCCCTTATCACCAACACCTTCTTTTACCGCATATGTTTCTTTCATCCATTCTGCAATAGTGTACTCATCCTGCCTGTCATCAGGATGCACAATAACACCGACGGGTTTGTCGATAACTACTACGTGATTATTTTCGAAGAGAATAGGAAACTTCATATGATGCATACTAACAGAAAGAGGCAGATTATCAAAAGCGTTTACACCACCTCAAATGGAGAAAAGAAGGAGAGGATATTAAAATAAAAAAGCCCCCGCACATTTCTGTGCAGGGGTTTTTGTGGTCTTTCAGACCACGGTTAGCTGAACGCCTTGTCGGCAGCCTTCTGGAAGTTGCCACGCAGAAGTTCGAGCGCATTGCGCACGAGGTCAATCGTGAAGTCCTTAATGAGGTACAGTGGCCAAGCCACCGCCCACGCCACGATTGTCCCGCGATATTTCGAGAACATCGGCCGGAACTTCTTCAGGATTGCAGACTGGTCGTCGCCTTCGCGCCACTGAACCGTCGATTGCTTGTCGAGTTCACAGTTTTCGAGGTCAACGACAACTTGCTCTTCCTTCTTGCAGCGCTCGGGTTCGTTCTGCTTCCAGTCATCTTCCAGTCGCGAAAGGCGGTCTTCACGCTTTTCTTCGCTCATGGAGGTGTCTGCCTTGGTGTCGGCGACTTGCTTTTCGTACGCTTGCAGACGAGCTGCGCGGTCTTTCAGGAACTCCGCTTTCTTGCTCGGGAAGTCATCCCAAGCTTCAATCACACGGTTCTTCAACTTCGTGATTTGGAGCTTCCAGCGGCCGCGTGCGTACAAGAGACCGATGACGAACCAAACAGCGAAGAGTGCCACCGTCATGACCAATGAAGGGTCAAAACGGATGTACAGCAGTGCTGCAAACACGAAGAACAGAACACTGCCAGCATGGATGCCCTTGAAGACACCCAACGACAGAACGATGAAACAGAAAAGCAGGACAATGATTGCCCAGAACGACACAGCGCTTGCCGTGACAATAAGTGCGATTAACGACTCCATGGTGATTTCTCCTTGTGGAAAGTGACGAAAAACAGACAGTTAGAAACCTATATACTATATCACATATAATATATATTTGTCAATCTTTACATAGTATAATAAAATTGTATTGATTTTTCTTTAAAATGCATGCCGTGTGTTGGTCTTGTTGACACCTAAAAAACTTCAACCAGATAAACTCTACGACCTAATAAGCTCCGCTACCCTGCCACAAACTTCTACAATTAGGTGTTTAAATACTAAAAGAGGATTCGGCAACCAAGCTGGCATCTTGTTTCATAACTTTGTTATTCACAAAATGCTCAACTTCTCTGCCCCGAGAAAAACCGACAAAAAATTTTATGAAAAA
>CAZNVC010000044.1:0-3149 GCA_964576685.1 uncultured Candidatus Saccharibacteria bacterium | reverse complement strand
CCGATAGAGAGGCTCATAAATATATTAAGTAGCTAATTAGTAGTTAATAGATACCACACACAAGTACTCACTATACTACCATGGAATTATAATTTTGGGTTTACCTTAGAAAAAATAAAATTACGGATGCAATATATTGTGTAAAGTATGCCATCCACCGCCATTATGTACATGGTGATAGCCCGCCTTGAGTAAAATATTTTTTGCGAGAGTACTTCTCCCGCCTGACATGCAACAAGTGATGATGGGTGTATCCTTTGTTCCAAGAGTACTCACCTTTGCTGGCAATATATCAAGGGGGATGTTAATTGCCCCTTTAATATGACCACCCTCAAATTCCCCTTTGCTTCGGACATCAAGAATGATGGCTCCTTCCTTAACGAGTGCTTTATAATTTATTGCTTCTGGTTTCTTAAACAATCCAAACATACGTGTGAATATTATTTATCGAGAGCTAATAATAGTTTTGCAATAGTAAGTGCTTTTGTATCTTTAATACTATATATTTGATTTTTTCCATCTCGTACACAGAGCACCACACCTTCATCTTTTAAGACCTTCAAATGTTGTGAAAGTGCTGATTGTGAAAGATCACAAAGACTAAGTAGTTCAGTGACATTTTTTGACTTTGACAAACATGCTACTAACTTAACTCTGTTTTGATTAGAAAATACTTTATATACATTTCTTTTCTTTTTATTGACCATGTATTTCATATTAGCATATTCTAATATGAAATCAAAGACTGCATGAACTATTTACCCAAATCACCCTCCCCTACAAACTATAAAATGAGCATACTATCCCCAAAGGAATAGAACATAAATCCTTCTTTCTTAGCTATTTCATAAAGATCAAGAATGTTTTTCTTTGCTTCTTTGTGTAAAAGAAAGGCGTCGACGAGTGCCATGAGACTCGATTGTGGCACATGGAAGTTGGTAATGAGATAGTCCACCACCTTAAAGTCATAAGGTGGCATAATAAAGATATTAGTCTCACCTGTCATATCGTGCGGTGCACCATGAAGTAAGGTATTGGCAGTCGACTCAAGTGTTCTTGTCACCGTTGTACCAACAGCTACAACTGGATGAGATTCTTTTTTATAGTTGTATATCGCAGCAAAGGTCTCCTTACTCAGATAGAACTTTTCATAGTGAAGCACTTTTTCTCGTACGTGTTTTTCTTCCACTTCCGCAAAGGTCCCTAGTCCAACATCAAGTGTTACCTCAACACTTTTTACCCCCTTACTATCAAGCGATGCAAAGACATTATCAGTGAAGTGGAGCGACGCAGTTGGTGCGGCAACTGACTTCTTGTCACGGGCAAATATTGTTTGATATCTGATACGCAGTTCATCTTCTTGAGTAGTCATCTTGCCAAGATAAAAGGGTGTTGGGGTTGTACCACACGAATCAAGTATCTCTGGGAGTTTGTTGGCATCAAACTCTGGCTTAAGATAGAAGCGTTGTTCATTTTGTCGAGTAATGGTGAACCACTTGTCGTTATTCAATGAAAGTTTACGACCAGGAAATATCTTCTCATCAACAATCACTGGTATTGCACCTTCATCATCAAATCCTTCATTCATGAGTACGAGCCCACCAACCTTCCCTCCAGTATCTTTACGGAAAGTAACACGTGCAGGTATCACTGCGGTGTTATTTAGCACCATGAGTGCACAGCTGGGAACATACTTCGCGAGATTATAAAAATAATCAAAAGTAATAGTATCAGTGCTTGTATCATATACAAAGAGCCTTGAATGATCTCGATCTATAAGTGGCTCTTTTCTGATATTTTTTTCTGGGAGACTGTATCTATAGTGCTTAAGTGGGTGAGTCATCGCACAACAATCATACACTATTTCACATAAATATAAAAAAGGACCAAAAGATCAAAATCTTCTGGTCCCTGTTCCTAAATATGCAATTACATCCTTAGATTATTTTTCACTCATCCGCACAGAGGATTCGCCTTTCCTGTAGAGCCAATACATGGTGATGGCCCCATTTTTCTTCCAGGTGAATCGAATACTCTGACTTCCCCTACTCTGCATACATCCATCAGGAGAATGCGGGATTCGGATCGTCAACTTTCTGGTATAGAGTGACGTGTAGTCACTTCCATGTGTAGACAATATGCCGACTTGTTCTATCACAAGTGCTTGCTCATCGCGTGAAAGCCGAGCGAGCTCATTAAGAAAATATTTCTGATACTCCATCGTTCCACTTTCCTTCTGCCAAGAATAGCGAGAAGGTAGGAGCGAAAGTAGTTTTTTTACTTCCTCATCACGTCGAGAAGGCTTTTGCTCTATCTTTGTAGAAGCAATGAGCAGTTCCGGTATTTCAGGATACAGTAGTGCCATCTCTGCGAGATTGGTACTATGACTCTTTTTTACTAACTCTGTTGCCTCATGAAGCTGGTCCTCAAGACTTTTCAGTTCGGCTTCGTAGAGAGGAATAATATCACTCGTCTCAGAATTTTGTTTCTTCATCTCTTCCACTTCATTTGTGAGGCCTATGATTTGTTTACGAAATATCTCATTCTCATTCACCATAGCCTCAAGATGTCCTAACAAAACATTTTGAGATTCAATAACCTTTGCCCCAATCTGGTGGTCAGACAAAGAAAATGGAGTAGAAGGATGAACCAACTCTACCAAGGTCGTTTCTTTTTCTTCCGAAACAGAAACCCCTACAAGCTCACTCCATGTCTTAATACCGTCTCGTATTAAATAATTGATTGCCGATTTTTGGCTTGCTTGGAGTTGAGCAAGGAAGCTAGTACGTGCGTCCTCGTTTGGAGAAGTGAGATACAGGTAAGAGTTACGAATAGCAAGCTTGTCTTCTCGGTAGTGGTCTCGAGTAATAGTTAAACCTTCTTTCTTGAGTTCTGCTACCACCTTCTTAAAAACAACCTCATCCTGTCCCCAGTTAATCTTGTATTTCTCATTCATATGATTACAAATCACTGCACGACGACGAATGAGGTTTTGGTTCACCTCTTCACGATAACTACAACATTTCTCCAAGAAATACATTGCCATATTTCTTCCCTTTTTGAATGAGAATCGTTTGTGTGTAAAGGTGCAACAATCTCACCTACCGATACACATACTCACACGAGTATGTACTTTTGTCAATGATTCT
>CAZNVC010000043.1:0-3347 GCA_964576685.1 uncultured Candidatus Saccharibacteria bacterium | reverse complement strand
CCTTCTGCATCTTTCCACCATGACGAATGAACTTACGTGTAGGAGAAAATTCACCAAGCTTGTGACCGACCATATCTTCAGTAACAAGTACTTCTACATGTGTCTTTCCGTTGTAGACACCAAACGTGAATCCTACCATTTCTGGAGAAATATCTGTACGACGAATCCATGTCTTAATAACGCCTGTATTTTCAGGGCGCTTACCAAGTACTTTCTTAAGTACTCGCTCGTCTACGTATGGACCTTTGTGAAGTGATCGTGTCATGGTGTGTTAAGTTGGCTAATTATATCAGATTTTTGTTGAAAGTAAAGCGTTTTTAGACTTTTTCTTTATTATTTCTTCTTACGTACAACGCGTCGTGTAACAATGTGTACATTTGAATACTTCTTAGGTGCGCGAGTCTTGTGTCCACCTGTTGTCTTTCCTTGTTTTGTCTTAGGACGACGTGTTCCTCGTGGTTGTGCTCCTTCACCTCCTCCGTATGGGTGGTCTACAGGGTTACGAGCCATCGCACGTGTCTTTGGACGGATGCCAAGATGACGTGAACGTCCAGCTTTTCCAATATTTCTAAGACGATATTCGTCATTAGACACTTCCCCAATACATGCATAACACGTATCAACCACTTTACGAACCTCCGTTGAAGGAAGTTTGATAGAGGTATACCCACCATCATGAGCAACCACTTGTGCAAAAGTTCCAGCAGAACGAACGAGCTTAGCACCAGCACGAAGCTTAAGTTCTACGTTATAAACAAAAGTACCTACAGGAATATTCTTGAGCATTACACGATTACCGGTATTTAGATCCGCCTTCTCAGATACTATGAATGTATCTCCTACTTTCATTGTCTTTGGAACAACGACATAGCGCTTAGCACCATCTCTATACGCAGCAAGTGCAATGAACGCAGATCGGTTAGGATCATATTCAATTGTCTGAAGCTTTGCAGGAATATCCATCTTATCGTACATGAAGTCTATCTCGCGATAGGAACGCTTGTGACCTCCCCCTCGATGCTGAGAAGTGATACGTCCAAACGCATTACGACCAGAAGCACGCTTAAACCCTGAGGTAAGTGGCTTATATGGATCGTTGGTGGTGAGAACACCTCGGTACGTTACCGTGGTCATCTTACGACGTGATGGGGTTGTTGGTTTGTATGTTTTCATAGGCGGTTAATAAATCGTTTATTATGAGAGTGCTATCGTATCCCCTTTCTTCAAGAAAACAATTGCCTTCTTGATTCCTGCCTGAGTTCCAAGCTTGCCACGAATAAACGTGTAACGAGTAGGCATGTTAGTGATATTGATTGCAAGAGGAGTTACTTTGTACTCTTTCTTAATTGCTTGAGCAATAGTGTGCTTTGTCGCATTTTTTGCAACAACAAACGTATACGCATTTGCAGATGACTGCTGGGATGCTTTCTCAGTAATACGAGGAGCAAGAACAATCTTACTTGATACCACTTCTTTCTTTTCTGTTGTGTTAGTCTTTTTTGCCATATACGTTTAATTACTTGCTTACTGAAGCCTTAGACGCTACTTTTGAAGAAAGATACTCAATAGTCTCTTCAGGATTTGCAATCACGAGGTAACGTGTATTCGCAATATCAAGAGGGTTAAGATCTTCAACGTTATGAAGTGTCATGTAAGGAAGATTACGGAACGCACGCTTAGTAGTGTCCTCACCTTTCTTCACAGAAAGATAGACGTTGTTAGGTTTCTTGTAACAAAGTGTCTTGAATCCTTCGATAGTAGTGAGTCCTTTCATAGCATTGTCTGCTTCCTTTGTCTTACCAGAAAGTGCAGGAAGAGTATCAACAAAGATAACCTTGCCTGCTGCAACTTTTGCAGAAAGAAGAGAAAAGAGCGCTGCCACTTTCATTCCCTTAGGAATTGTCTTCTTATAATCCTTATCGATACGAGGACCAAAGGTTACACCTCCATGACGCCAGATTGGAGAACGAGATGATCCGTGACGAGCACGTCCTGACCCCTTTTGATTCCAAGGCTTCTTACCTCCACCACGAACTTCTGAGCGGTCCTTAGTGTGAGCAGTGCCAGCACGACGATTCGATGCTTGTGAATAAAGCACTTGTGATACGAGGTCAGCATTCCACTTCGCACCAAAGATTGCCTCTGGTACTTCGAGTGTCTTACTTACCTTTCCTTCCATTGTGTAGATATTTACTTTCATATTCGTATACTTATGCCTTAATTTCTACAACTGTGCCACGCTTTCCGGCAACTGCACCTTTAATAAGAATGAGGCCGTTTTCGACATCAACATCAAGAATAGTGACATTCTTTTGAGTGATTCTATCACTTCCCATACGACCTGCCATACGCTTTCCTTTGAGAACTCTCTGTGGGCCAGTTGCTCCAATAGAACCAATTTCACGCATTGAGTGCTTCTGTCCGTGCTGATGCCATCCACCGTGCATACCATGAAGCTTCATTACACCTTGAAATCCTTTACCTTTTGAAATACTTGAAACAGTCACAGTGTCACCCTTTGCGAAAATATCGCATGCGAGTGTGGCTCCAACTGCGAGATCACCAGGAGCTGTACGGAATTCCTTAACAGTAGAAAATGCTTGCCCCTTAAGGTGTCCAAGGAGTGCCTTTGATACACGAGATGCTTTCTGTGTACCTTGTGCAACCTGAATAGCCTCATAGCCATCTTTTTCTTGTGTCTTAAGCGCAGTCACAGTAAGTGGCGTTGCCTTAAGCACCGTTGCTGGATGAACCTTCCCATCTTCTGAGAAGAATTCAGTCATGTGTTGTTTTGTTGCTAGTGTGAATTTCATGGTATTTCTTGGGTTGTCTGCGATGTCTGCATTATCTGCTTAGTCTTCGACTATGCGGTGCTATGCCATCTTTACATCAATATCAACTCCAGACGGGAGTGAAAGATTTGTGAGAGCCTCGATAAGCTTAGGTTGAGGATTAACAATATCAACGAGACGCTTATGGACACGCATTTCGAACTGCTCACGAGCATCTTTGTACACAAACGATGCGCGGTTCACAGTGTAACGCTTGATTTCTGTAGGAAGTGGAATTGGTCCAAGTATTACAGCCTCAAAACGTCGTGCGGTGTCAATAATCTGCTTCACTGATGTGTCGAGCACCTTGCTCTCATACGCTCGTACGCGAATACGAAGCTTCTGAGTATCCTGTGCTTTTGCAGTCTTTGCAGATTTTTTTGTTGCTGTTGCTGTTGCTGTCATGTTTTATAAGTGATTAGGGTTTAAGGTTTAAGGTTTAGGAATCTCCTAACAACTACACCCTATAAACTAGTGGCTAGTTTTATGCAATGATCTTTGTTACCACACCTGCAC
>CAZNVC010000042.1:0-3891 GCA_964576685.1 uncultured Candidatus Saccharibacteria bacterium | reverse complement strand
ATGGATCCAGCAACAAGTAACAGTACAACCAGTGATGATCCAGTAGTAACTGGTGATACTGCAGATGAAAAGAATGAGATAGGAACTTTTGTTGTCACTGATGAACAAGGAGCACCTTCTGCTCCAGAGAATCCTGGCACTACTCTTGAAGCTCGTCTTGACCAGATCTCAACTCCAACCCAAGATACAAAAATTGCCGGTCTTAAGGAAGCAAGTGAACATCACGCACAAGAGGAAAAAGAGGCAGAAGATCTTCCGTCTATTCCAAACCCTGTTGAGCCAGTGCTTGATGGAGATAAAAAAAGTGAGACTCTCGATACAGTGACTGTGGAGGCTAACGATGCTCCAGTAAATTCCGTACATCCAACTGAAACAAAAGAATCTCCAGTAGAGACCCATACAACACCAGAATCGCCAGTTGCACTCCCAACACAACCTCCTCTTTCTTCAGAAGCACAATCACCGCAATCAGAGTCGTACCACACTATCTCAGGTGGTCCTGAAACACTTAAAGAAATAACTGATAAGACTCATGCAAACGACATCGTTGGAACAGGACGAAGGTCTTCAACAACATTGATGGGGATGCCAGTAGTCATTAAAGAAGAGTCTACTAGTACAAAAAAAGAGCCATCACTTGGTGCGGCACTTTTTATATTTCTTGTATTTGTTAATTTTTCTTTCTTTGTATTTAGTTTAGGTTCACCGATGCTTCTTGATTATTGTGTAGAAAACCAGTATTTAATTGTTAAGAATGATGGCTCGTATTACCATATACCTAGTCAGATTGCGTTTGCAAAGACACTTCCAGATACTGCGCTGCACTTCACTATTGAACTTACATTGCTCAGTTTTATTATGGTGTTCATTGCTGGAGTTATCGATGTTGCAGGAGGAAGAACACGATTTTCTGGAAAAGTATTTACTTTTTTACTGATTATTGGATTGCTTTCAGCAATTTTCTATTTCCTTGTTTCAAATGGTTTCGATGTGATGACGTTTGTTCGTACAAAAATTCCAAGTATTCCGCTTTAATGGTTATTTCAAATAAAAAAAGACGCAACGTATTGCGTCCCGTGTGACCCTCTTCTTCTCTAAGGGGTGGTCTGGAACTGCCAGGGTGGCTGCAGTTCAGTGCGGAGGGGTTTCTCGCACGTTATGCAGTGTGGATGATGGTTATACCGTCCACTTGTTCCACCTCAGGCAAGTCCCAGATGCACAGTATAGAAAAAAATGAGAAATAATGCAAAGGTAAGCGATGGGTTATCCTGGGTTATCCGTACAGATAACTAGCGCATATTAAAAAAATGTGTTATTATATGCCTCTTGGTTAAAGTGGTCTCTCCTTAGTATAAAGACGACCATTTTTTCATTCAGAAATAGTATATTTTTGAAACTATCGTATAGTAATTTATTCGTTTTTATATCCTTAAGTAGTATGCAACAAGAAATTCGCAATATCGCCATCATCGCTCACGTGGACCACGGCAAGACCACACTCACAGATGCTCTTATGAAGCAGTGTGGTGTTGGTCAAGAAGGTCAGACCATGGACTCTAATCCAATGGAAAAGGAGCGCGGTATTACTATTACTGCGAAGAATACCTCTGTGCCATACAAGGGGGTGAAGATCAATATCCTCGATACACCTGGGCATGCTGATTTTGGGTCTGAGGTGGAGCGCGTACTTCGTTCTATCGATTGTGTGCTTCTTGTTGTTGATGCACAGGAAGGTCCGATGCCTCAGACACGGTTTGTGCTTAAGAAGTCGCTTGAGCTTGGTCTTAAACCAATTGTGGTAATTAATAAAATTGATAAACCTGCCGCTGATGCCAAGCGAGTCCACGACGAAGTCTTTGAACTCTTTATGGAACTTGGTGCAAACGATGCACAGCTCGACTTCACCACTGTGTATGCTATTGGACGTGAGGGCGTTGCCATGAAGGAACTCGATGATGAACGAAAAGACCTTACACCACTCTTAGATACCATTCTTGAGAAAGTTCCTAAGGCAACCGGCGATATCAATAACCCATTTGTCGCGCAAGTGTTCAACCTTGCCTATGATAACTTCCTTGGCCGTATGGCTATTTGTCGTGTCTATGATGGAGTTGCAAAAGTTGGTGAAGAATTGATCGTAAAGAAACCAACCGGTGAAATGCGAAAGGGGAAAATCACTAAGATGTTTACGTTTAATGGTATTGAGCGTATTGACGCACAAACCGCTGAAGCAGGAGATATTGTGATGGTCGCTGGCTTCTCAGATATTTTCATCGGAGAGACATTTGTGAAGAATGAAACACAAAGCCCAATGGAAGCGATTCACATTGATGAGCCAACAATTGCGCTTAACTTTCTTGTGAACGACAGTCCATTTGCTGGAAAAGAAGGAAAGTTCGTAACTGGTCGTCAGATTCGTGATCGTCTCGAGAAAGAGCTCGAGATTAATGTCGGTCTTCGTGTTGACTTTGATACTGATAAATATCTCGTGTATGGTCGTGGTGAACTTCACATTGGTGTACTTCTTGAGACAATGCGTCGCGAAGGATATGAACTTCAGGTGTCACAACCACAAGTTATTTTCCATGAAAAAGATGGAGTAAAAGAAGAGCCATATGAAGAGCTTGTGATTGATGTTCCTGTTGAATCTTCTGGAGTGGTGATGGAGAAGCTTGGTCGTCGTAAGGCGATGATTACTGACATGCAAGAGAAAAATGGTATTAACCGTATCAAGGCAGAGATTCCTACTCGCGGTCTTCTTGGGTATCGTGGTGAGTTCGTGATCGATACAAAAGGACTCGGAATTCTCTCAGCACGTTTTCTTAAGTTCGGTCCGTACGCTGGTGAGATCACACGTCGTCTTGTTGGATCAATGACATCTATGGCAACCGGTAAGTCACTTGCATTTTCTCTTTGGAACCTGCAGGATAGAGGGGTAATCTATATTCTTCCTACAACTGAGGTATATGAAGGAATGGTAATTGGAAACACCTCAAAAGGGGAGGAAATGATAGTGAACCCAACCAAAGGAAAGCAACTTTCTAACATGCGATCATCAGGCGCTGATGAGGCAATCGTTCTTGTTCCTGCGTGGGAGATAACGATCGAGCGCGGTCTTGAAATTATGAATGCAGACGAATACCTCGAAGTGACACCAAAGTCAGTACGCCTTCGAAAACAGTTACTCACAGAAAGTGAGCGATCACGTGCAAACAGAAAGTCATAGGGATAGGGACTAGCCACTAAGGTTGAGTGGTTAGGAAATACCATGAAAACAAATAAAAAAAATACACCATACGTAAGTAAGAAGACACGAATTGGAAGACGTGTCATGGTGCGAAATACACTCGTTGTCATAGCGGGTATTGGTTTGTTCTTTTCGAGTATGTATGGGTTTAGATGTTTTATGACTAAGGTGTGTGGATCTATTGTCATTGATAAATTTGTTCGTAATGATCTCACAGTGCTTATGCCAAAGGGGGCTCTTGAGGTTGAGTTAGCGAATACGAAAGCATCTCGTGAACTTGGACTTTCTGGTCGTCATCAGATACGTGATGATGAAGGGATGCTGTTTGTGTTTGATACTCCTGGAAGGTACGGATTTTGGATGAAGGATATGGAGTTTCCGCTTGATATGGTATGGATTAATGAAAACGGTATTGTTGTTTCTATTGAAAGAAACGTGACCCCAGAGTCGTATCGTGAAAAGAAAGTCTACATGAATCAATCAGATGCAAGTTATGTGCTAGAGATAAATGCTGGTATGGCAGAGAAGTTTGGGTTGTATATGGGATCGAAGGTAAGGTTAACAGATTAAATAAAAAAGAACGGCGCCGTAAGGCGCCGTTCTTTCATCTTTGTTCTACCTATAAGCCGAATTCTGTCCACCCA
>CAZNVC010000041.1:0-4091 GCA_964576685.1 uncultured Candidatus Saccharibacteria bacterium | reverse complement strand
AGATGAAGACACCGTACTGGTGTGTCATCGGTGATGCTGAAGTTGCAAATGGTACCGTCACACTCGAGCACAGATCAAAAGGAAAGATTGGGGAGATGAAACTAGCTGACCTTCTCTCTCAATTACAACACGAGGTTAACGAGAAGGTGTCTTAACAAAGAAGCGCGACCTTCGGTCGCGCTCCTTTGTTATCTTGATACCATTTACAACCCCTAGCTTTCCTTCTTTTTGTACGTATTCTTAAATGCTTCTTCTTCAATGCCGTAACGATTACCATCAAGAACACTTTCAACTAAATACCCACCAGAAAGGATCTTCATTTCTTCTCCCCATGGAGACATGAATACAACATCTTTATCAGTTTGTATTGCTTTCACTACCCCTTTTGCTTTATAGGTACCATCTGGTAATAACTCATAGAGCTTAGGAAATTTTTGAGCCCTAATTATATATTCTTCTCCGCCAGGATTTTTTGCTATCATATCCCCTTTTCCTGCTACGTTTTTAGTTTCCTCCATCTCCCCTTCTTTTGTTACTATTTTTGTTACAACAACCTCCCCTTCTCCTGCTTCACGGGCAGTAATTACTGCAAATTTTTCAAAAAGATTTGCATGTTGAAACTGCTCGTCATATTCTTGACCTTTTAAGTCAATCACATTAAACTTTTTTAAAATTTCCGTACCATCGGGGTTTTCACCTATCTTTACAAGTTTTACTTCTGGCGTATCTTTTTTAACTTTCGTTAACACATTTTCTTGATTCGCATTTTTAATTTCTGGTTCAGTCATATTTTTAAAATAATAATTATATTCACCTCCAAGTGTATCATTAAGAAAGTAAAGAACCCCATGCATCAGTGCATGGGGTTTCGTACCAAGACAAACAAAATTAAATACCTAGAGGTAACTCAAACTGAACTTCAAGTCCAGGGAGCATCGGTTCAATTGCCTGAGCAAGTCGATGCCTTGTCCCGTTACAGACTTCACACACACTACTTGAACATTTCCCTCCTTGCTCACAAGAAGGAAGCGGCTGCTTGTAGTGAGCATCATTATACCCAACAAGACCGACAAAATGTTCATCGAATCCAAGAGAACGTGGCTTCATGGTACACCTCACGAAGAAAGAACAGTTACTTGTCTGCCATTGTACTTCTTTCTTCTCTTGTTGTCATAGGAAAAGTAAAGCCCGTCTTGGGACGGGCTTTTGTCACATTTGCTGCTGTTGTGCCATTTGTTGGGCAATAGCAATATGATCCCTCTTTTGCTGTTGTTGTGGCAGAAGATGGATGTGTGAATGATGATGATTATGTCGAGTGGTAACGTCGTCATCACGCGACTCATCCGACATCTCTTCCGAAAGAACTTCTTGATTCATATGAGGATCTCCTCCTAGGACAAGGGTTATTATTGTACCAGATAATAACGAAAAAGGGAAGTGTGTCATTACAATGAACAGTCTCTATAAAAGAATAATCTTTCAATATAAAAAATGCTTAAGATACGAGGTAGAAAAAATTCACAACAAACACGCACGTACATGTATAGCGTGAAGTACAATTTTTGCAGTATGTGTAGTTAGGTGGGGTGATTTTGACACCAACCTAAATATCAAGATTCGCCTGCTTGGCGTACGTTTGAATAAAACTCTTTCGTGGACCAACTTCACTTCCCATGAGCATTTCAAATACGCGGTCAGCTTCTTCTGCTTCATGTACTGACACAGTCTTAAGTGTGCGAGTTGTTCTATCCATTGTAGTCTCCCAGAGTTCTTCAGCGTTCATTTCTCCAAGACCCTTGTAGCGCTGAATCTGTGGTTTCTTTCCTGCCTTCTTTACAGCTTTTTCTTCTACTTCCTCAGTACTGTCATCGTCATTCGCTTCAGTCGTCTCATCTGTCTCACTCTCAGTTAACTCTGCATCATTTGCGTCACCGAAGCCAAGTTTCTTAAGAACAGCTTGCTTCTCCTCATCTGAATACGCATAATTAACCTCCTTCCCGAACACGATTTTATACAATGGCGGTTGTGCGATATACACATATCCAGCTTCAATAATAGGACGGTAGTAGCGATAGAAGAATGTAAGAAGGAGTGTACGAATATGGGCACCGTCAACGTCGGCATCAGTTGCGATGATAAGCTTATGATAGCGAACCTTAGAAAGATCAAACGTATCCCCGATTGCAGCTCCCATCGCAAGCACGAGATTCTTTATCTGTTCACTACCAAGCATACGATCAAGACGTGCACGCTCTACGTTAAGAATCTTTCCACGAAGAGGAAGAATAGCCTGTGTCACTCGATCACGACCCTGCTTAGCAGTACCCCCCGCAGAATCTCCCTCCACAATGAAGAGCTCGGAATCCGCTGGGTCATTACTCTGACAATCAGCAAGCTTTCCTGGAAGAGAAAAACCTTCGAGTGCACCTTTACGAAGCACAGAATCCTTAGCTGCCTTCGCAGCCTTACGTGCACGAAGTGCAAGAAGTCCTTTGTTGATAATTTCTTTTGCATCATCTGGATTCTCCTCAAGGAAAAGTGAGAATGAGTCAGAGAAGACTGTTGCAACTGCACCTTGTGCCTCCATACTTCCAAGCTTTGCTTTCGTTTGTCCTTCGAACTGAATCTCACGAAGCTTCACTGAGATAACAACGGTGAGTCCTTCGAGTACATCGTCTCCTGTGAGGTTCTCATCCTTTTCTTTCAAGACTCCGTTTTTACGAGCGTAGGCATTGATGAGGCGAGTAAGTGATGTCTTGAATCCTGTCACATGTGTTCCCCCTTCTGCGGTGTTAATGTTGTTAGCATAAGCAGCAATCTTGGTTGAAAGATCATCGATATATTGAAGTGCGATTTCTACACCAACATTGTCACATTCCTTCTCAACATAAAAAACATTCTTGTGTATTGGTTTTGAGAAATGGTTGTAGTGCTTCACGAGAGACTTGAGGCCTCCTTCGAAATAGAACGAAGTGCTTGGTTGTTCAAAACCAAGATCAGTCATATAGGTCTCGCCAGTTAAATCAATTTTACCTTCATAGCCACGTGCATCGATCGCATGAATCTGAATTCCGCGCACAAGATACGCTTGCTGACGGAGATGGGACACTATTCTGTCCCAAGAAAAAACGGTTCCTTCTTTAAAAATCTCTGCATCAGGTTTAAAGGTCACAATAGTACCATGTAACTTACTCTTCCCAATCTGCTTCACAGCAGCTTTTCTTTTTCCTTGAGAGTACTCCTGCATAAAGATGGCTCCGTCGCGATGCACCTCAACTTTACACATAATCGAAAGTGCGTTAACTACTGATGCTCCCACTCCGTGAAGTCCTCCTGTTGCTCCTGCATAACCATCACCACCGAATTTACCTCCAGCGTGGAGAGTACACATAATAGTCTCAAGTGCTGATACTTTAGTCTTAGGATGGATATCTGTTGGAATACCACGACCATTATCAACCACGCGAATCACATCACCTGGAAGTATTGCAATCTCGACACGATTAGCATGACCGTTCATCGCTTCATCGCGAGAGTTATCGAAAATTTCCCAAATGAGGTGATGAAGTCCGTCAGGTCCAGTAGAGCCGATGTACATTCCAGGACGCTTTCGTACTGGTTCAAGCCCTTCGAGAACTTGAATCGAGTCTGCTCCGTAGGAGCCTTTTTTTGGTGAAGATTTTGGTTCTTTTGTGGCCATATAAATAGATGAATAAGTGCCTTTTATTATAGCATTTTTTGGATTACTTTACCAGAAACTGGTAGTGTACAATCCTCCTTATTTTATGGGTATTTTCTGGTGTTTTTCCATCCACCAGAAGCAAAAATTTGATAGGCATCTCACTGAACCAAATTCCACCGATGTGTTGTTATAATATTTGTATTCACAACCCCTCAACATTTTTTCTTTGAAAACCGCCACGGAGGCGGGTAGCCGAGTGAGAGCAAATTTTCTAACAAGAAAATTATGCGAGTTTTCAAAGGAAAAATGTAAAAAGAAAAATAATGAAAAAAGAAGATACGTTACTAATAAAATTATAAGAATTTTTTTACTTCTTCTACAAAAAGATCATTCCTTTCATATTCATTAT
>CAZNVC010000040.1:0-4503 GCA_964576685.1 uncultured Candidatus Saccharibacteria bacterium | reverse complement strand
GGAAGGGTTCGAGGCAGACGATCTTCTAGGAACTCTTACAAAGCAGTTAAAAAAACAGAAAGATACGCGAGTGATTATTGCAAGCGGGGACATGGACACCTTCCAGTTAATTGATGATGAGAAGGTAACAGTGTACACCTTAAGAAAAGGAAATGACACCGCTCTTTTTACTGAGAAAGCAGTGCTTGACCGCTTTGGTTTTTTACCGAGCCACATCCCTGACTATAAAGGGCTAGCAGGAGACACATCAGATAATATTATTGGCATAAAAGGAATAGGGGACAAGACCGCAACAGAATTAATTAAAAAATATGGCACCATCGAGGAGATGTATCTGGTGCTTAGAAAGAATAGACAAACCCTTCTTGATGACGGGTTCAAAGAGCGCATTGTGAAGCTTCTTGAAGAAGGAGAAGAAGAAGCACTTTTTTCAAAAACGCTTGCAACAATTAGACGCGATGCACCAGTTACCTACGAAGAACCACAACAGGCATGGAAGGATACAATTCATGTTGAAAAATATCAGGCAATGTGTGATCTCTACGAGTTCCGATCGCTACGTAATCGACTTCATGTCATAAAAGGGGAAGAAAGAGAAGAAGAGGAAATAGAGGTTTCTAACGAAACCCTCGAAGACTTACGAGTGATGACACACTTGCTTCATAGTGAGATGACGAATGCGAGTTTTGTGGATATTCAGAAGATTGCTCAAGAAAAGGATGAAAAGAAAATAAGAGAAGCACTTCTTGCTTCGCTTCAAAAAGAGAATCTCATTGAATTGTATACCACAGTGGAAAAGCCCCTCATGTCGATACTTGAGGAAATGCACCGAGTAGGAATTAAGCTTGATGTAGAAAAATTACACACAATGAGTAAGGAGCTCCACGCACAAGTTGCTCACCTTGAAAAAAATATTTACGCCTCTGCCGGAAAGGAATTTAATATTGCCTCCCCAAAACAACTAGGTGATGTGCTCTACGATGTGCTTGGTCTCGGGAGTAAAATTAAGAAAACAAAAACAGGGCAAAAAAGCACCAACGTCAGTGAGCTTGAGAAAATAAAAGAAGAACACCCCGTAGTGCCGATGATTCTTGAGTACCGCGAGCTCACAAAGCTTCTTTCAACATACGTCGACCTCCTCCCTTCATTTGTGAAAGAGGACGGAAGAATTCATGCACACTTCGTTCAAACAGGGGCGGGGACAGGAAGGTTTAGTTGTGAAGACCCTAACTTACAAAATCTACCGGTAAAGAGTGAGCTCGGGCAGAAGGTGAGAGGGGCATTTATTGCAGACAAAGGTAAAGTGCTTCTTTCATGTGATTATGCACAAATCGATCTTCGTGTGGCAGCGATCCTTTCGGGAGACCCTCACCTCGTTGAGATTTTTGAAAATGGAATTGATGTTCATACAGGAACTGCTGCGAGAGTTTTTGGTGTTGAAGAAAAAGATGTTACCGCCGACATGCGACGAAAGGCAAAAGCAATCAACTTCGGTATTCTTTACGGGATGGGAGTGACTGCGCTTAAGGAGGGAATGGGTGTTGAGCGTAAGGAGGCGCAGGAATTTTATGATCAATACAAGGCTACGTTTGTGAGACTTATGGAATATCTTGAGGAAGTGAAAGCACTTGCATGGAAGCAAGGGTACACCACCACACTCCTTGGTCGCCGGCGCGAAGTTCCTCTCCTTAAGAGTCCTCTTCCGTTTCTTCGGGCGCAAGGGGAGAGAATCGCTATTAATGCGCCAATCCAAGGAACGAGTGCAGATATTTTGAAGCTTGCCATGCTGGACGCAACAGAGTATATTCATGAAAAAAAGTTAGAGAATAAGGTTTCTCTTCTTCTTCAAATCCATGACGAACTTGTTTTTGAAATCGATGATACTATCAAAGAAAGTGTAGCAGAAGACCTTGTGGCAATCTTGCAGAATGTTTTGAAAAAAAGAAAGTTATCAGGGCTCCCTCTTGTGGTAACCAAATCACTTGGTGAGAATCTTCAAGTAATTTAATCGTATGATTTATTCTATTGTTGGTACTAACAGAGAAATACGGGAAAAGGGAGCAAAAGAAACTTCCTCGCTTGGTGTTGTTACAAGATATATCTATAGTGAACAAGTAGGTGAGCTCGAGAGCCATATCGATGCCACTAGTCTTTTTGGGGATACTGTGATTATTGGTTGTGTGCAACTCGGAGACGTTGCTTCGTCTAAGGAGGTGCTCGTGTCGCTTCTTAATAAAATGAAAGAGTCAGCAAATATTTTTATTATTGACGAACCTTTTGCTGATATCCACCTCATCAACAAGCTCACCAAAGTATCAACTAAACTTTTTAATGCCAAAGAAGAAAAAATAAAAGATACGAGCGTGTTTGCTTTGTGTGATTCGTTTGCACGACGTGATAAGAAACAGGCATGGGTAGACTTCATAAACTTACGTGAAAAAGGGGAAGGAGAAGCGATTCAGGGTGCGCTCTGGTGGAAGTTTCAGATGGTGTGGCAGGGAGTTTTGGAAGGAAAGAAGTCGTTGTTTAGTGTAGTGGATTGTGAACGAATCGGAGGAGCCTTGGTGCGATCGAGTATTCTTGCACACCGTGGAGAAAAAGATCTCATGGAAGAGCTTGAAAGAATCGTATTGTCACTCTAGTTGTATTGACTATTGAGGGGTAGTAGTTCCTTCGAGAGCTGAACGGCAGAGCGCCTCAGATGCTTCTGCTTGTGTGCTGAGAGCGGAGGAGATCACGTAACGACGAGTTCCCTTTTCAAGGTGGGTGACATCAAGATACCAGGTTTTTTCTGGCTCACTCCACGTGCTATCACAAATCATGTTGGTATTGATGGTGTGGTACTTAAGGACAAGTTTCTCACTTTCTGTAGCGAGAAGAAACATTTCACTATTACATGCGCGAGGATCGTCTCCGCCGAGTGTTGCACTATTTTCTTCATACATAAGGGTACGAGTGTTGGTCTTGGTGTCGAGGATGTAAATTTTATTTGAGAATTCACACTTTTCAATATCACCAAAAGAATTTTCACTGAGATAGTATTTACCAGGAAGCCCTTCTACAGGAATCGCTCCGATAATAGGTGCGACCTCGTTTATTTGTACCGCGTTAACGAGATGGGTTTCCATCACCGGGCCTGAACCAGACGAGTTCGAAGGTTGTTGGGGAACAACATACACTACATTGTTGTTTTGGTCGATGATTTTATTATTCTTAATTGTGTATCTCATTTCGTTTATTGAAGGGGAGGGCTTCTGTTCTGTTGGTGGTATGGAAGGGGACGAAGGAGAGGAAGTTTTTTGAGTTTCCTTAATCCCAGACGACACATCTTGACCAAGAGCCCCAACAGCTTGATTAAAAAGTGATGTGGCAGAGGATGTTATTTTCGTAAATAAGTTTGTGGTGACCACTTTTTTAGGAGTGGTTTGTTTTGGAAGAGAGATGTCTGGGGTGATTGCTGAAGGGGTTGATGTTGCTGTTATTGTTTCAGACGCAGGTGAGTGTGTTTCTTCATTGCTCTTAGTCTCTTGCTTACACACACCAAACTCACAACTGGGTCCACTGCGAGGAACAGAACTTCCATCAGGACACATCATGACATCGGTTGGACACTGTGGGACGAGAGAGGCCTGGTGAACGTTGCGGGTATGAATAAGTCCAAAGGCAAGGACAGTTGCTAGGACGATAACACTAAGATAGATGAGTGTTTGCTTCATAGGTAAAAGTATAGCAAGCGAAGAACGGTAAGTTTCTTGTGGGAAGAAATAAGTGGGGACAAGGGGAGATTAGGAGGGGTGCCCTATTGTTTTTGTTTTTTTGTTACACTGAGAATCATCTGGTTGAGTATTGGATAGTTTGTTGTCGATTTCTGTAATTACTCTACCTAAATGTCTATTATGGTAAATTGTTGCCTTACCGTGAAAGTAAGCTATATCGTCATCATATTCTGATTCTAGTTTTCTGTTGAACAGGCTCGCTAAGCACCCCTTTCCTTTGAAGGCACAGAATTTTATTGTGGCTAGATTGGTTTCATCAAAATCTAAATAAAGTTCCGGATGTAATGTAGTATCTCTGAGATATTTAATCAGTGATACTACATCAGTCACTTTACGGCGCCTCATTGTATTAGTTTTTTCGAAATGTTCTTGATACTCAAAAGGAACAATATCGTTGCTAAAATTAATTGTTGGGTCCGATTCAAATTCTTTGCTGAGAGGACAAAGATACGTAACTAGTGTTATTATGTTCTGCTCATTAAGAGTTGAAGAGCCTTCAAATACTCTCTTACAACTTGCCAACAACTCTAGCCGCTTCTCTTTTTTCATTGTAGATTTTGTGGAGTTAATTATGTCACCAATATAAGTTATATTCAATTGACCCTTGTATTCACGAGTTACTAGCTGCATTAACTCCACTTTGCTTGGGTTGCATACGAGCACTCCTCCAGAAGGGATCTCTCACAAATCTGCCTCGTCGTAAACTCCTCGAAGCAGATTCGCGAGC
>CAZNVC010000039.1:0-4972 GCA_964576685.1 uncultured Candidatus Saccharibacteria bacterium | reverse complement strand
GTAACTTCTCGATTATTGCCCATATTGATCATGGAAAGTCTACTCTTGCAGATAGGCTTCTTGAGGTGACGGCAACTGTTGATAAGCGCCATATGAAAGAGCAGGTGCTTGACTCAATGGAGCTCGAGCGTGAGCGAGGAATTACTATCAAGATGACCCCTGTGCGTATGAACTGGAAAAGTAAGAATGGGAAAGAATATATTCTTAATCTCATTGATACTCCAGGGCATATCGACTTTTCGTACGAAGTATCTCGATCACTTCGCGCAGTGGAGGGGACACTTCTTCTTGTCGATTCTACCCAAGGGGTGCAAGCTCAGACATTAACCACTCTTGAGATGGCTAAAGAGACAGGACTCACAATTATTCCTGTGATGACGAAGATTGATAGCCCTCTTGCACGACCAGATGATGTGAAAGATGAAATCATAGAATTACTTCATTGTGAACCTAATGAGATCTTAGCTGTCTCCGGAAAAACAGGCGAAGGAGTGAAAGAACTTATTGAGGAAATTATCACTCGTGTTCCAGCGCCAAAGAGTGAGTTCGGTGGTGAAACCTCACCACAGGCTCGTGCTCTTATCTTTGACTTCGAATATAGCAACCACATGGGAGTGATTCTCTATACTCGTGTACTTGATGGAAATGTAAAGGCGGGGGACACACTTCTTTTCGTGCAATCAGATTACAAATTTATCGTAAGAGAGGTTGGTACTTTTTCTCCAGAAAAACATGAATCAAAAAGTATTAATGCAGGCGAGATTGGATACATTGTGACAGGAATAAAAGAGCCAGGAGTAGCTCGTGTTGGAGATACGGTAACGACACAGTCGCGCCCACTTCCGGCGTTCCCTGGATACGCAGAGCCGGTACCGATCGTGTTCGCATCTATTTACCCAGAGTCACAGGATGAGTTCGACGATCTACGTAGTTCGCTATCTAAGCTTAAACTTTCTGATTCTTCGCTTACTTTTGAAGAAGAATCTTCTGGTGCGCTTGGTCGAGGATTTCGTTGTGGGTTCCTTGGAATGCTTCACTTGGAGATTGTCACAGAACGTCTTCGTCGTGAATTCGATCAAGAACTTGTGGTAACGACACCATCGATTACGTATGAAGTGACACTCAAGAATGGTGAAGTAGAAATGGTATATACCCCGATACATTTTCCTGATCACGGTATGTATCTTTCTGTTCGTGAACCGTGGATTCTTCTTACTATTATCGTTCCGCATGATTATGTGAGTCCACTTATGCAACTTTTCCCACCACATGAAGCGGAAGTGGTAGATCTTCTTGATTGGGGACATAATCGAGTAAAAATAACACTTCATATGCCACTTCGAGAGCTTATGCGTAACTTCTTTAATGAAGTAAAGTCTGCATCGAGTGGGTATGCATCGATAGTCTATGAGCCAAGTGAAATGAAAGATGCGCATGTAACACGACTTGATGTATATGTAGCAGAGGAGCGTGTGGCGGCGTTTTCTCGTGTGATTCCTGAGCATCGAACACGAGAAGAAAGTGAGGAGGTGGTAGAAAAGCTTGAAAAAATTCTTCCTCGTGAACTCTTCCGTGTGAAGATACAAGCCTATGTACATGGACGAATTATTGCATCACGCTCGATTGCGCCTATGAAGAAAGATGTGACAGGGTACATGTATGGAGGTGATATCACTCGTAAGATGAAGCTTCGTGAAAAACAAAAGCGAGGAAAAGATCGTATGCAAAGAGAGGGGAAGGTGCATATTTCGCACGATACATTTCTCAACATGATGAAACCATAAGACAAAAATAGTGCAATCTACTTTGTTGCAGAAAGTTTTTTCTCCACGTGCCGTATTTCTTGTATGGCTTGGTCGTAAAAACTTTCTGCGCCGCGTATCTTACACTATTTTTGACGTATGGTGTGTTAATTGAATTGTCTATAAGTTGTGAGAATTTTTTGTGGTACCATACCAATATGGAACCTCTTTTGATACTTAAAGATGTTAATATTTTTGAAAATCCAAGCGTAGAACCAAAATTCTACAAGCTTCGTCCTACAGCAAAAGCAATTGTGATAGATGACAATGGGGAGATAGCAATGCTTTCAGCAAGAGGACACAGTTTATTCCCAGGTGGCGGTGTAAAGAAAAGAGAGACAGAAGAGGAGGCACTCATTCGAGAATGTAAGGAAGAGATTGGGTGTGACGTGGTGGTGGCTGAGTACCTCGGGCGTTTCGATCAGTACAGAGCTCATACTGCAAAGAAGTACGAGGTACATTTTTTTGTGGCGTATGTGATTGGAGAAAAGGGGGAGCCAACTACAACAATAGAAAAGGAGCTAAACTTTGTGCTCTCATGGGAGGCAAAAGAGAATGTCGAAGAGATTCTCGAAGAGCAGATAGAGAATATTCCTCTTGATGAATATTCCGCACAATTTAATGCTCGCACACATTTAGCTGCATTTCGAAAATATCTAGAACTTCATCCAGACTAAAGTGGGACACCACGAAAAGAAACAGATACCATTACTTGATGGTATCTGTTTCTTTAAAATAGTACACGAGAGTTGGGTTAGCGGAAGAGAGGGATAAGCGTAAATCCAATCATCCCAACAATGGCAACAATCGAAATAACTGCCCAGACGAACTGGATTTTTTTGCGGTTTCTTGCATTAAATATCATATATTTTTTAGTTAAGCCTCTTTTTAGCTATGCTAGACTATATACTAGCAAAGCTATGAGAGAATATCAACAGAAACACATGATTCGCACCCTTGTCTACTCTAGGGTAACTCTCGTGGTCCTTTTTCTTCTTATTGTGCTCCTTCTTCGTTCTATTATGGAGCTTAATGATAAACGTATCGAAGTTGCTAAACTTCGTGATGATTCTCTTAAAGAACGTGAAGAATTAGAGAGAAAAGTGAATAAAGCCCAGAAAGAAACAGATGCAATTAGTACCGAAAGAGGATTTGAGGCATATGTGCGTACCACATATCCGGTGGTAAAAAAGGGTGAAGGGGTAATAGTAATCTATGATGATGATAAAGTTCCGGTGAGTCCTGTTCGAGAAAATGTAAATGTGTGGGAGAAATTAAGTATTTGGTGGAAAGACTTCTTTAAGAAATAAAAGGGTACATGTGGGGCTATTTTCTTTTTCTTTTGTAATTTTGTATACTCGATAGTATATGGATACACAAGCAACAAAAAAAGTAGAAATTTTTAGTACACCGACATGTCACTTTTGTCACATGGCGAAAGAATGGCTCGGAGCAAAAAATATTCCGTTTGAAGATTATAATGTTGGTGAAGATCTCGCAAAGCGTAAGGAAATGGTAGAAATGACAGGGCAACTCGGAGTGCCAGTGATTAGAATTGGAGAAGAGGTGATGATTGGATTTAATCCAGCGCAAATGGCAAAGATTCTCGAGATCGCAGAGTAAGAATTGCCGACAGTGATTTAGTTGGCACAGGAAATAGATTTTAAAGCAAATAGTTTGTATATATTAAGAAAATTTTTTCTGTCTGTTGATATGTATCTGTATATATTCCTATGATATGGTATATATACAGATATGGGGAAACAAAAAATAGATGAAAAGGTTCTAAAGAAACTAATATATTTAAGGAAATCGGGGAAATCAGTAAAAGAAATAATTAAAGAGTTGAGGCTCGGTACTGGTACTGTCAGTAAGTATTGTAGTAATATTCCATTAAGTAAAAAGGCAAAGATTATTTTAGAAGCAAAAAAGTATCCTGCAAAAAGAATTTCAAGTAGAGAGAAGGAAGAGGCGGCAGAGCATGCGTATACAATAATAAAAAATCTAAACAAAAGGGATATTTTTCTTATATTTACTGCTCTATATTGGGGAGAAGGAACTAAAAAGGAACTAAATCTTATCAACGGGGATCCGAACCTGATCAGTTTTTTTGTAAAGGGTTTATTATCTCTTGGAATTGATAAAAAAAGAATAAAAATATCTATTAGATATTATTCCGGTCAAAATAAAAATAATATAACTACTTTTTGGCTCGAGAAACTTGCTTTAGATTCAGTTAATATAGTAGGATTTGAAGAGGTTAAGAGTGGTGAAAAGATAAATAAATTGATGTATGGTATGTGTCGAGTTCGTGTAGAAAAAAGCTCCTATTATCATAAACTCGTTACTAGTGCTATACATATAATATCCTCCGGTAGTTCAATTGGATAGAACAGAAGCGTCCTAAGCTTTTGATGTGGGTTCAACTCCTGCCCGGGGGACCCTTTTAATTACAAAATAAAGATCAGATTTATCTGTGGATGTATTTCAATTATAGTTAGTGCTATACTTATTCTCATGTTAGGAAAGGACTTAACCAATGAAGAGAAGTTGGATGCTATTTATGCAATGACACTTGAGAATCATGAAGTGTTAAAGACAATTCGTCGACAGCAGTACTTCTCTACTATCATGCGTCTTCTTTATTGGCTAATAATTCTCGGAGCTATTGGAGGATCCTATTACTTTATACGTCCTTTTATTATTACATTAACTGATAGTACTGTCGGTCTTGAAGAAAAACTTAATCAATTGAATCAGCTCAAAAATCAACTTCCCGATACAAAAGTGCTCGACCAACTTATGCAAGGGTTACAAAAATCAGGAACGAGTAGTCAGTAATCTATCCTCATTGCAGTTAATTGAATGGGGGAATAATTTGTGTTAGAATTAGGCGACCAACAAAATTGGAATTGTGAAATACGCTGGAGAAGCTTCAGTTGGCAAGAGGGTGTTATAGCCCATTTGCAGGCAAATGCTAAATCAGTGTATGCTCGGAGTTGTTGGTAAAACTAAATATGCTGGAGAAGCTTCAGTTGGCAAGAGGGTGTTATAGCCCATTTGCAGGCAAATGCTAAATCAGTGTATGCTCGGAGTTGTTGGTAAAACTAAATATGCTGGAGAAGCTTCAGTTGGCAAGAGGGTGTTATAGCCCATTTGCAGGCAAATGC
>CAZNVC010000038.1:0-5225 GCA_964576685.1 uncultured Candidatus Saccharibacteria bacterium | reverse complement strand
TGGAGAACTGGGTATGGAATAAAGAAGTGCTTTCGCGACTCTCGAGACATTATGAAACTGGTAAGCCGATGGAGGATGCAATGATCGAAAGAGTGATTAAGGGAAAGACATTTCAAAATGCGTATTTCTACACTCGTCAGTTGATACAAGGGAAACTCGATCTTGACCTTCACACAGGAAAAGTGAAGGATGCTCGCGCAGCATACAGGAAAATGAATAAACTGTATTTCAATATCGAACTTCCAGAGAAAGAAACACTGTTCCCTGCGGGGTTTGGTCATCTTGTTGGGTATGATGCTGGGTACTACTCGTATCTTTGGGCACTTGTCTATGCATGTGATGCGTTTGAAGCATTCAAAACAAAAGGAAACAAAAATGTAATGACGAACACCGAAGTCGGAATGAAGTGGCGACGTGAAGTGCTCGAGAAAGGAAGTAGTGAAGATGAGATGAAACTCATTAGAAATTTCTTAGGACGAGCGCCAAGTAATAAAGCATTTTTGAAGGAGGTGATAGGGAAATAAAAACCAGATCATAACTCATAGCTTTAATATAAAGTGTTGTTATTCATGCAACTTTTTGTTTATTCTTTCCGTCGCATATATACTTATTACCAATTATATGAAATCAATAAAGAAAAAGATGGGCAAAGAAAAGGAAGAGGATTCTTTTGTTTCGTTTTCTGACAGTATTACTGGTAACATGTTTACTATTATTGCTGTTATTTTGTTGGTTGGTTTCGGGGTGTGTTTATTTATAGTTTCTGGTATATAATTGTTTATTAGTTGAGGTATATACTTACAAATAATTATGGAACCACACAATAACAATCAAAACGAGCAAACTAGTAATGCTCAAGATGTTCAGTTACCTGATTCAGCATCAGGACAAACATCCGTTTATCATACGATTTCTGGAGGTCCAGAGACATTGGAGGAGGTGAGGGCGCATGAAGAGGCTGATAAGTCTAACACTACTTTACCTAACAATGCAGTTGTTTCAGATGTTACCCAAAGTACAACTATACCAGCAATACCTCCAGTGGAAACGGGGCAAGAAAATATATTTATTCGTTTTTTTGATAGACATACAACCTTAGCTACATTTATTTTTTTGATAATAGGTACTATTATTTTAAGTTTACTCGGTCTCTATCTTTCTCGATTTCACAGCATCATATTATTTTTGTTTGCTCAATTTTCAGGAGTAGTTCCATTCATTGCAGCTGTTTTTCTTGGGGCAATTAATTTTCGTGGAAGACGAAAAGAAATTTTTCTTGGGGTGACTCTTTTTGTTATTACGGCACTTGTAGTTGGTTTTGGTCTATGTCTTTACGTTGTTAGTCACATATAGAGTTTTGGAATCTTTTAACATGCACATCCATCTCATTACCGATTACCTCTCTATCCTTATTGGGATGCAACTGTATTTTTATTTGAATAAAAATAAAACTGCTGTGGTAAGTGCTGATAATAAAATATGGTATGTACTCGGTGCTCTTGTAGGGGCGCTTATCGGATCACGCCTGCTCGCAGCACTTGAGGATCCATATATGTTTCTTCATCCGCCGACATGGCTCTACTATTATGCGAACAAGACAGTTATCGGAGGCGTGGCTGGAGGGATCATGGGAATAGAAATTGCAAAAAAGTTTTTGAAGATAAGAACAAACACTGGAGACATGGTCGTGGTGCCACTTATGGTTGCAATAATTATTGGTCGTATAGGATGTCAATTGACCGGCGTTATCGATGGCACCATCGGAGCCCCTTGTGATTATCTGTGGTGTTTCAGACAAGGGGATGAATTTGCTCGACACCCACTTCCTTTGTATGAAATTATCGAACTACTTATCTTGCTTCCTTTTGCCTACCATTTCATCAAAAACAAACGATTCCAAGATGGCTTTATTTTTAGGCTTTTTATCATCATTTACTTCGGTATGAGATTCTTTTTTGAATATTTAAAAGATATTCATCCGATATTTCTTTCGCTGTCCGCGATACAGATAGTGTGTTTCTTCTTTGTATTCTATTACATCTCTGATAGTATTAGGAACGGATTGTACAAACGAACCCATTTATAATTAGCACTTGATATAGGAGCTACTTCGATGCATGCGAATCACTCGAAAGAAGTCGTAGAAAGTAATGGTGCTTGCTGTGAGAACGGACTTACTTATGACCACTTCTGTGGTAACGGATCACGGATACGTGACACGTGGTCCCGTTGCAATATCTGTGGGGTCCGTTGTCATGCAGAGGTGTTTCGTTCCAACGATACCCCTCCTCGTATCTACATGGTGAAGCATTGCGGAGAACATGGACGTACTAGTTCCCGCCTTTCAAGCGATGCACACTTCTACTATGTACAGAAAGAGGGCGAGGCATGTGGGTGTGGTCCGGAAGGGTGCGCCCCTGTTGCACTTGGTGATAATGCCAAGTCAGCTTCACAACTTCATACATGTACATTTGTTGTCGATATTGTAGATGACTGCAACCTGTCGTGTCCGACGTGTTATGCAGACAGTCCTCATACCACAAATGGTCGCTCTCAGTCGTATCTTTCTCTTGCAGATTTTAAGCAAGGGATTAACAACCTCTATGCGAAGCAGGGTCGGGTGGATATTATTCAGCTCTCCGGTGGTGAGCCAACACTTCATCCTGAACTTTTCGAGATGGTGAAGTGGTTAGGTGAACAAGAATGGGTGGCTGACACCCTGCTTAACACTAACGGCACCAGGCTTGCTGACCCTCTCTTCATGCACAACCTTTCTCGGGTGGTGACGAAGGGCAAGTTTAGTGTGTACTTGCAATTCGATGGCGACACTACTAGTAGTCAGCACGAGCTTCGTGGCGGAGATTTTCGCACTGTTCGTGAGCGTGCCATTGAAAATTGCAAGAAGTACGATATTCCTGTTGCGCTCGTGATGACGGTGTCGCATGAGAACAAGTTCGAATGCCACACCACTCTTAAGCGAGCACTCCTTGATGAGAATATCCGTTGGGTTGTCTTCCAGCCGGAATTTCTCTCAGGAAGGAATGACGGGAACAAGATGCTTGAGATTCCAATTAATGTCGCAGATATTATTCACAGTATTGCTGTTGGAAGTGTGATGGATAGGGATTCCTGGATGTCACTTCCTTGTAGTGACCCGAACTGCGGTACCGTCGGGTTCCTTGTGAGGAAAGATGGTGTGTGGCAACCGGTGTCTCATTTCATCAACATGGCCCAGTTCTCGCCGTTTTTGGCCAATAAGATGAACTTCGACACTGACGCATCTCTTGCCTCATGCGGTTGTGATAATTATAATCTTGGCGAATATCTCGAGACTCTTGGAATCGCCAAGTCTGATATCAAGATGGTGTTCATTAAGCCGTTCATGGATGTGCGTACATGGGACGAAGCTCGTATTGCGAGTTGTTGTACCCATGTGCTTACTCCTGATGGTAAGACCGATAGTTTCTGTAGGTATTATGGTATGAAGTGATTTTAAATTGTAGGCACATATAAGTGTCTTCCACCCCGTAAGTTTTTCTTACGGGGTGTTTTCTTACGTGCATGATATAATTTTTTTTATGGAGAAAAACAAAAAAACTATATATACTACGAAATTTCTCGTAACACTTTCTGTTATAAATGGTATTCTTTTCTGTAGTCCATTTTGGTCTCTGGGGGTATTAAGTACAGTAATTTTCTTTCTTGCTATACTCAGTAGCTCTAAAGAAGAGATTGACCCTCAAAAAAGAAAAGATCTTGCAAGAAAAAGTACTCTCTTTCTCGTGGTAATGATTATTGTTGGAGGAGGAACATGCAGCTATTTTTTAAGTAATCTCTAAGGTTTGATTTTGTAGACTGTAAGGTATAGAAAATAGAACAAGGTTATAAACTTCCAAAAAAGCTGTAAATTAGTACACTTATTTACATATGACAAAATATAAATGGTTCCTCCTTATTGTCTTTATCGGGTTTTGGTGTTGGGCTGCGTATCATCCAGTGTACCCTGCTGACTGGTTACTTGAAAATTATCTGGTGTTTATTTGGGTGCCAATTATTCTTTTACTAGGAAGATATTTCAAGTTGTCGAGTCTTTCGTACACGCTCATTACTGTTTTTATGTGTCTTCATGTTGTGGGGTCACATTACACATATGCTGAAGTTCCTTTTGGAGATGTTCTTAAGGATTGGTTCAATGCAGACAGAAATATGTATGACAGACTTGTGCACTTTTCATTTGGACTTCTCCTTGCGTATCCGATTCGAGAAGTCTTTATGCGTTTAGCAAAAGTAAAAGGATTTTGGAGTTATTATTTTCCTGTTGATCTTGTCCTTGCGTTTTCGTGTACGTATGAGCTTATCGAGTGGTGGTCTGCACGTAATGTTGATCCATCTGCTGCTCTTGCTTTCTTGGGGAGTCAAGGAGATGTGTGGGATGCTCAAAAAGATATGGCGATGGCAGGTCTCGGTTCTATTATCTCAATACTCTTAGTGCTTCTTATTAACATTGCTCTTAATAAAAATTGGAAGAAAGAGATGAAGGAAAGTTTTACAATAGAAAAGGGTGACAAACCTCTTGGGGAAGTGAGATTAGCAGAAATGATGAAAGGGGAGTAGTGAAGCTTAGTCAGCAGTTATAACGAAATACAAAGAGTCGCGCTTCGCGCGACTCTTTGTATTTCGTTTCATAGACGATATACTTACTAGCAACCATGGACCCAACCTTAAGTGATAATCCTGTGATAGAGAGTAATCAAGATAAAAAGGAGGAGCCCGTTCATCCTATCCTGCGGTTTCTTTTCTGGACGGGTATCTCACTCTTTTTGTTAAGTAATGCTTTAGGGTTCTTTGTGGAGAAGGATCTTGCTTACCTTTGGTTTTTTGTTGCTTTTATTAGTGTTCTATTTTTTTTGGCGATATTATTTGGTCAGGTGGTTTATTTCGTGAGGGCAAAAGATTCAGGACCTCTCGGCAAGACAATACTTGCTCTTATTGTTTTTTTGATTGTTGGGTGGGGATCATGTATCTTCAATATAAATCTCGGGGGATGGTCATAGAAAGTAGAGTGAAGATAGTAAAGGAATGTTCTTCCTTAGTAGAATTATTTTAAGGAAATATTGTAATCTCATTTTGTTCTTTGTCTCGCTAAGGTATATACTTCCTACTAAGAACTATGGATCCAGCAACAAGTAACAGTACAACCAGTGATGATCCAGTAGTAACTGGTG
>CAZNVC010000037.1:3680-5433 GCA_964576685.1 uncultured Candidatus Saccharibacteria bacterium | reverse complement strand
TCAGGGAGTTTGTGATGAAGAGGGTTGAAGTTTTTCATGAGAAAAGTATAGCATGAGTGTGTGGAAGGAAACGGAGGCGCGCGAAGCGCGCCTTACTGTGTATGTATCGTATTTGCATTCACCATCATCCAAACTTTTTCTTCGGAAAGCCTCGTGGAGCGCGACGGCGCGTAACGGAGAAAATTTTTAGCAAAAAATTTTCGTGCTTTACGAAGGAAAAGTTTAAAAGAAAATTATTCTGTTTGCTCAGGTGGAAAAGATGTAAAAAAATTATCTTGATTACTTCAATAGAAAAGATGTAAAAATTTTCTTGCTTTCCAAAGGAAAAGTTAAAACAATTAACTTAAAGTAAGTATTTCTGCATCACCATCGGTGATAAGGATTGTATGTTCAAAATGTGCTGATTTTTTATGGTCGCGCGTAATAAACGTATACCCATCATCTGCCAAATATACCTCGTCAGTACCAAGGTTGACCATCGGTTCAATTGCAAGCACAAGCCCTGGAACAAGTTCTGGACCCTTTACCCCATCATCAAAGTTAGGCACATACGGCTCTTCATGCACTTTATACCCTACTCCATGCCCTGAAAGAATTTTTACAATACCGTATTTTTTTGGAATAGCTTTTTCAATCGCTTTTGAAATGTCGTTCACATACTTACCACACTTCGCGGCTTTTATCCCTGCCATGAGCGCCTCCTTTGTCACTCGCATAAGCTCTTCATCCTCTTTACTAATCTTCCCCACTGCAACCGTACGAGCACTATCAGAAATCATCCCTTTATGATTCACACCACCATCAAGTCCGACAATATCCCCTTCTTTAAGGACACGATCATCACCTATTCCGTGCACCACTTCTTCGTTGACCGAAATACAGATACTGCCTGGGTATGGGTACGATGCCCCAAACGGCTTGTAGTTAAGAAACGCTGGTTTGTCCCCCATCTCAGTAATCATTGTATACACAAAATCGTTAAGATATTTTGTGGTCACTCCAGGTTTCACTTCTTTACTCACTGCATCAAGCACACGCGCTAGTCGCTTCCCGCTTTCGCGGAGTATCTTGATATCGTTTTCATTTTTGAGTTTAATGTTGTATTTCATGATGTAGGGAAGAGGTGACAGATGTAAGGTGTCAGGAAATACAAATACTACGCTAATTGTCCAAGTTTTTCAACTATTTCCTGATGAACCTCATCAATTGTCTGATTACCGTTTACATGAAGCACCTGATAACGAGGGTCATTTCGGTAGACCTCAAGCGCTGGAAGGACATCGGTCTCAAACCAGCTCATACGACTAGACACCTGATCTTCACGTACATCATCCTCACGTCCACGTTTCGCCAAATGCTCTCGTGAACCACTTTCTGATACATCGAGATAAATAACGACTGGATTCCTATACTTGAAAAACTCGATAGCACTATGAAGGATAGTTGCTTCAAAAGGTTTTCGAGGTGCTCCGTCGAGAATCACCGACTCCTCCCCTTGTAGCGTATTGATGAAAATATTTGACCAATTCCACACTGCAAGAAACTCCGGCTGTAGCCCTCCTGTATCATTGATCGCCTTTGCCAAATGAGAGGCATACTTGTCTTGTGCAATAAAATCACGAAACCCGCCCCCTGTTGTAATATGGGTCACTTGACGACCATGCTTCTGCTCAAGAAGTGTTTTAAGGAGTGCTGCCTGTGTTCCTTTGCCACTACCAGAACGTCCAAGTAAAATGAAAAATTGTTTGTCCAT
>CAZNVC010000037.1:0-3580 GCA_964576685.1 uncultured Candidatus Saccharibacteria bacterium | reverse complement strand
TATTCACGCATCGAAAGCTGAGCATCAACCTTCTTTATCACATCGAGAATCACTGATACCGCAATAAGAAGTGAGGTTCCACCAACTTGTACCGCAGTAAGACCGGTCACTGCTTGTACTACAACTGGGAGTACTGCCACAATACCTAGAAAGACTGCTCCAAAGAATGTAACACGACTAAGAATGTATCCAATATGTTCCGCTGTTGCTGTTCCTGGACGATAGCCTGGGATAAACGCGCCGTTTTTCTGAAGATTCTCTGCTGTCTTTTCCGGATCAAACGTCACCGCAGTATAGAAGTAGGTAAATGCAACCACGAGAATGAAGTATGCTCCTCCATAAATCCACTGATTAGCGACGAGCTGACTTACTGTTCGTGCAATCGACTGGAGTGATGCACTCCCTGAGGTAGAGAAGAGCTGGGCAATAAGCTGTGGGAAAATAAGGATAGAAATTGCAAAGATGATTGGCACAACACCTGCTTGGTTAAGTCGAAGAGGAAGATATGTCGCAGCGCCAAGACCTGTTGATTGTCCTGGACGTGCCTGACGTGCATACGTAACAGGCACAGGACGTTCTGCTTCTGTCACAAACACAATACCAGCTATTACTGCAAGCACAATAATAAGAATTCCTACAAGTGTTGGGATATCAGCCGCGGTAAATGTGAGAAAGTATTGTCCGAGTTTCTGAGGAATCGCAGCAACGATACCTGCAAAAATAATAAGTGAGACTCCATTACCAATCCCCTTTTCATTGATCTGTTCTCCGAGCCACATCATGAGCATGGTTCCAGCAGTGACGATAACAATGTTTGTTGCCATTTCTACCGATGTCATATGAGGGATAGCATTCTGACGAGAAAGAAGTGTGAGGAGTGCGAACCCTTGAAGAACAGCAAGAGGAAGTGCGAGGAGTCTTCCATACTGTACGAAGCGACGACGTCCTGCGTCTCCTTCTTCCTGATACATCTCCTTAAGGCGAGGAGAAAGTACTGTGGAGAGTTGCATGATAATAGATCCAGTGATGTAAGGACCTACACCAAGCATTACAATAGAGAAACTTGCTATTCCTCCTCCTGAGAGAATGTTAAGGAGTCCAAGGAAACTGTTCTGGGTGAGAATATTAGTAAGTGAGGAAGCGTCAATCTGTGGGATTGGAACCACCGCTAAAATACGAGTAATAACGAGAATAAAGACGACAAAGAGAATACGGTTACGTAATCCGCGGTCAGAAAAAATAGCCTTAATTGTTTTCATAATTGGTCTATTCTACCATAAAAATCAAGTGATAGGTAGTAGTAATGGGGCACCAGAAAAACAAAGAAAGTGGCGCCTATGGCGCCACTTTCTTTGTGTATTTAGTCTGCGTAGTCTGCATTTATAGTCTACGCACTCTATACTTAGTTATTTCTTCTTCTTTGCTCCACCTTTCTTTCCTGACTTCTTCTCGAGTTTCTTTGCCTTATTAGCGGCAATTTTCTTCAATTGTTCTTCAGTTTGTGGTTTTGCTTTTACAGTAGAGGTAACTGTTCCACCGGCTTTCTCAATTTTTTCTCGAGCAGTAAGAGACGCATCACATCCTGTAATAGTAAGCGGAACCGCAATCTCTCCTGTTCCAAGAATTTTTACCACTGGAGTCTTACCAAGAATCACCTTGATAAGTCCTTTTGCGATAAGTGTTGTTGGGTTAACTGCATCTCCTTTTGCGAATACATTAAGAGCGCTTAGATTAACAACTGCCTCTGGGCCACGGTAGAATACTGACTCTGAACGGTTCTTGCCATGACCTCGAAGCTTAGGAAGCTTCTTAATAATATCTCGCATTGCTGGGCGAACATGGTGACCAGCACGAGCTGTCTGACCTTTTCCTCCCTTTCCTGCAGTTTTTCCTCGCTTACCACCACGAGCGACAAGCTTTGGTTTTTTATGCGCGTGGACGCGCTTTATTTCATGTATTTGCATAGTCGTTGTAATTACTTAGTAGTAGTGGTAACAGGTTCTGCTTTTTCTTCTTCAGCAACCTTGGTTGCAGCAACAGGTGCTTCACCATGCGCATATGCAACCTGCTCAAGCGCCTTCATGGTTGCACGAGCATTGTTAAGCTTATTCTTTGTTCCTGAATAGAACTTAGCAGTCACATTGTTGAGCCCAGCAAGCGCAAGAATAGTACGTGCTGATGACCCAGCGATAAGTCCACGTCCTTTGTTAGGCATAATCATCACTTGTGATGACTTGAACTTAGCTTCGATATCATGAGTAAGTGACTTAGTCTTTGAAAGCTTGATAGTCATCATGTTACGCTTCGCAGCCTTGAGCGCTTTTTCGATAGCAACCTGAGTATCAAGAGCCTTTCCTGTTCCTAGTCCAATACGTCCATTTCTATCCCCTGCAACAAGTGCAACAGAGAGAGTGAAGCGACGACCACCAGAAACCACACGAGTCACACGACGAATACTAATAGTTTTACTATCAAATTCTGGCTTCTCCCGTGGTGCTCTTGGTGCACGAGCCCCTCTTCCTCCTGGCTTTCCTCCTTTCCCTCCTCGAGGCGCTCTTCCTGTGTTTTCTTTTTCCTGAGCAACTGCGACATTTCCTGTTTCAACAGTAGCGTTAGCCTGTACAATGTCCTCAGTAGTTGGTGTTATTTTTGTTTCTGACATAGATTTAGAAGATTAATCCACCAGCGCGTGCACCTTCTGCAAGTGCTGCTACTCGACCACGGTACGAGAACCCGCCACGATCAAAAACGACTGTGGTAATTTTTTTCTTCTTTGCTTCTTCTGCGAGCTTCTTCCCTACAGTTGTTGCACGTTCTACTTTTGTCATTTTCCCTGTAAGCGCGATATCTGATGCCGAAGCAACAGTCACCGCAAGGACATCGTCAATAAGTTGTGCATACATGTAGCGATTGGAACGAAATACAGCAAGTCGTGGACGCTCTCCTGTTCCAGTCACACGAGAACGAATCTTCTTGTGAAGACGAACGCGTTTTTCTGTTTTAATATTTGTTTTCATAGAGTGTAATGAGGACTACGCCTAAACAAATCTGTAAGATTTGTCGGCCGACATCCCCTTGGATGTTTAGGCTGACTTCTTACCTTGCTTACGACGAATAACTTCATCACTATAACGAATACCCTTCCCCTTGTATGGTTCTGGCTTCTTAAGTGAACGAATATTATTAGCAAAGAGTCCGACCTGCTCTTTATCAATTCCTGTAATAGTGAGCGCGCCTTTTTCTGCAACAACGGTAAGTCCTTTCGGAATTGCCTTTACTACAGGGTGAGAAAATCCAAGAGAGAGGTTAAGGTCTGTCCCTTTCACATCCCACTTGAAACCAACTCCTTCAACAAGAAGTCGCTTACTAAATGGAGTCACTACTCCCGCAATCATGTTACGGATGTGTGACATATAGGTTCCCCAGAGTGATCGTGAGAACTTATCGTTTCTACGTGGTTCAGATGTGATGATGCCGTTTTCATTCTTGAAAACAATCTCATCACGAATCTCGCGCACAAGTTCACCTTGTGGGCCTTTTACACGTACAGCATGGGCATCAAAAGTAACTTCGACACCTG
>CAZNVC010000036.1:0-5608 GCA_964576685.1 uncultured Candidatus Saccharibacteria bacterium | reverse complement strand
ACTTGACAATAGTCACACAATCATTGTATTATGTGACAATTGTTTTTTTGAAAGGCAAGAGTAATTATGCTAACAATGTTTAAAAAAGCACATCCGATTGTTCGCCCATTTGCTGACATCGGAACTCTTCTCTATAGACGGACCCTTCTGCTCCCCTTCTGGCCTTTCACTGGATTTGCGAAATCAGAAATTGTGGAATGCTTCCCGATGTATTTTGAAAACGAGGAGGATATTCGCAGTCAGTGGAGAGCTGGAAAGGTTAAGGTTGGTGCCGTGTGGGATGCTCATTGGGACAAGGGTGCACGTAAAGGTCCGGATGGCAAATCACTTGTAGTACTGACACCATTCGGTGTATGGTACATCGACGAACGTGCGTCAAACTGCACAAAGCCGCATGACCATCAGCACCATTGCTGGATTCGGCACGGATCAGCAGAAGAAGGTAACTTACAGGTAGACAAGAAAGGTCATACCTGCGAAGCCGGTGCTGGTTCAATAAGAATAATGAGCCAAAAGAAAGGTAAGCACCTATACCATGCTCGCCTCATGCGAAACAATTTGATCAGGATAGTTTTTTTCTGATCACACACCACCCTGAATGGAAGCAAGCTCGGCTTCGATTGGGGTGGTTTTCATTTTTTATACTCACTGCTTTCTCATGTTTCCTCCAACCTGCCTCACCGTCATGTAGGTCAAACATTCTGAACCCATATACCGTTTGGAGCATTAAAAGTAAAAGTTCCACTTCATGTGGGGCTTTTGCTTTTAACATTCACTGAAGCACATGAATTGATTCATGTGCGTGTAGGGTCGACTAGGGTTCGCGAACTGCTTCGAGGAGTGTACGACGAGGCAGATTCGTGAGAGATCCTTACACGCGAATCACTTGACAATACTCACATAATCATTGTAGTATATGGATATTGTTCGTTCTAGGAGTCAAGAAAATGACGGAAGACTTAAGGGCATTTGTGAATCGTATCGGTGGCTATCGAGGCAGCTTTTCGATTGAGCTTGTCGAAGATGTGAAAACCGATCACGTTCCAAATTCGGCAAAGATATCAGGAAATATTGTTACTGTCCAAAATGGATCAGTCACACAAACGATATCTGGTATTGAATTTCACTCTGAACTTGTTGCTTTTGCATTTTATTACAACTCTATCAAATGTATTCGCAAAGGTGACGGGAGTCTCTTTTGGGTTAACAACCATCTACACCGAAATTAACCGCCACCAACAAGAGCCGCGTAGGGCGGTTTCTTGTTTTATACCATCACTTTCACAAATTTTTTTATACTCATCATTTCTACCCTAAGGCTCGGATACACTTTAACTAGTTCGGTATAGAAGGTGGTAGGAATAAATGTTGACAATACACTCATATTCATTGTATTATATGTTAAATTTATTGTTCGTTTTAATTTTTTCCTTTTTGGGAAAGGAAAGGTTTATGCCTAGATGGTCTTCGTATTTTAGCAGGGTTGGTGATTCCCCTAACTCTTCGATTGTTGATTTGTTGGAAAACTATTCAGTTAAACGCGGGATTGCGCTTGACCTTGGGGCGGGTAACTTGAGGGATGCAAAATACTTGCTTTCTCAAGGGTTCCAAAAAGTTGTTGCTTTTGATGTTTGTGAGCAATCTAAAGAATATGTTGTTCCTGGTATTGATTTGCAGATAACACCGATTCAGTCGTTTGATCTGGAACCAAATACTGTTGACTTTGCTCTTTCGTGCAATACTCTTTTCTACCTAAAAAACGAAGAAATTACTAGTCTATTTCGTAAGGTGTACAAAAGTCTGACGCAGGGTGGTTTCTTTACGTGTAATCTTCTTGCTCCACAGGATGGGTGGGTTATTGATGGTAGACGAGATGTGTATCCGATGAAAGAAGAGCAAGTCATGCAACTTTGTGAAACCTTTGCTGGGTACCAAATTGGCGAAATTCGTCGCAGGAGTATAGCAACTGAGGGAAAGCCTAAAGTATGGCACCAGTGGGGTGTTATCGTCAAGAAATAAAATAATGTCCATCGCCGAAGCAAGAAACTGCTTCGGCGGTTTCTTATTTTATTCTCCGCCATCTTCAATAATCACTTGCCGAACATCATCCCAAGTTCTGAGCACTTGACAATAGTCACACAATCATTGTATTATGCAAATATTGTTCGTTTTGGAGAAAAAATGCTTAGACTTAAGTTGATGCCACTAGTTAAGGATTTTGGAGAATCGCTAGAGCATCCTCTAGGGAAACTTTCACCCTACACTTCACTTCTCTTTACACGTGACTACCGAATCTTTGGACAGTTCTCACACTTTCCTGATTCATTGGATCAAGAATGTGTCGTTGAAAGACCGTCGTCTATTCAAGTTATGTCTTTGCCAAAAGGACTTAAACTGATTAGGATAAATGAAGATGGAAGAAGGACTGGTCGTAGTGATGGTTGCGGATATGAGATTGTTTTTGTACAAGCAGAGCAACTCAAATCCTTGATCATCCCAGAGGATACTTCCCCAACTAATAAAGCTATTATTGCCTACATACGAGAACTCCCTGACGACACTATTGTTATCATGGAATGGCAGTAAGCACTGAAGATGCACCCGCCCAAGCACTACCCGCTTTGGTGGGTTTTGCTTTTTATACACGCAGTATATTTTCATACTTCCTCCAACCTGCCTCGCCGTCAGGCAGGCAAAGCGAGGTAGACCTGTGACCGATCCTTACTTGCTAGATTTACAACAACACATAGTTCTGGAATATATATTGCCCACCTCCATTTTCAAAACTTGACAAAAGCACTATAAAAATGTACTCTGATATTGTTCTTTATTTACCATAATTTCTCAGTAGGTGAAATAACATGGATACCATGCAGCAGATGAGTAACGCTACTCAAGGCATGCAGCAAACAGGACAGGCGATACAAATCATCAACTCATATCCAAATGGTAGGCAGACCGGAGACCCTGGTGAAGTGGTGTGCACTGTTCAAACAAACTGTGCCTTCGCCTATTTCATCGTATACATCTTTATTCCAGTAATTGTTTTGGGGATGATTTACGGTTGTATGCCAGTTCACAAGTGGTATCAATCATGGAAAAAGAAACAATCTGATAAGCAATAGCCTCAGAATATAGCCATCGCACATTGATGGCTCTTCTTTTTTATACTCACTGCTTTCTCATGTTTCCTCCAACCTGCCTCACCGTCATGCAGGTCAAACATTCTGAACCCATATACCGTTTGGAGCATTAAAAGTAAAAGTTCCACTTCATGTGGGGCTTTTGCTTTTAACATTCACTGAAGCACATGAATTGATTCATGTGCGTGTAGGGTCGACTAGGGTTCGCGAATCTGCTTCGAGGAGTGTACGACGAGGCAGATTCTTGACCGATCCCTACTCGCGGAGCACTTGACAAAAGCAGTATATATTGTTATACTGCTTTTGTTCATCATAATCAGTCAGTAGGAGCATTTAATGAAATACGCACCGTACGTGGCGATTGCAATTGCGACAGGGTTGGTGGTTGGTCTCGGTCTGTACCTCACAAAAGATTCAAATTGCTTGTGGGGGTTGATTGTCCTCTGGCCAACTGGCTACTTTGCGCGAGATGCAGCAAATGGCGTAAGTTAAACACTGCCAAGCAAGAAACTGCTTCGGCGGTTTCTTGTTTTGTGACCTCTTCACCTATATAAAGCATCCTCTACCTTGTTTAATTACCTGTAGTATTGTAGTGTACCCATAAACGGGCTACTCTTCCCGAAACAATTAAGGGTTTACTTTTTCACTGAAGAGAAAGGAATCGCCGTGGATACCGATCACAAGCTTATTCTCGGCCAAGAAGTTTTTGTTCTTTCTAAAGAAGGACAGGTCGCCCGGACAATGGTTGCTAAGATCTACTCCTGTGATTCGTACTTGTTTCTGGATGGAACATGCAGTAAATACTGGCTTTCGTACGATGAGGCGGTTAGTGCGGCCGTTGGTCTCGTAACCGAAAAAGAGCAACAACTTCGTCAACAGCTTACAGCGCTTCGGAGAAGGAGACGAGACCTTCTCACTACGGAAGCTTATACTCCCGTGATGGAGAAACCATTTAAGGTTGTCGACCTTTCAGATGCCGAGCATCGTCTCCGTACAAGGAAGTTGAAGAAGGTCACCGTGCCTGTAGAGTACCCACAACCTGGGGCAATGGTGTATATTGCAGTAACCGAAAACCTTCGGACAGGCAAGTACGAATACCGCCCCCACAAATCCTTCATCCTTGAAGACTTGATCTCAAGTGTCTGGTTCACACCCGATGGCGCCTATCATGTGAGTCTTTCCAACCCCTACAGAATTAACGAGTACTTTCCAACACACGAAGCTGCTTTGGCTGCACATCCAACAATTTCTGCTGTCGTTCCGTATGAGGAATTCAAGGAGGGGCAAGTAGACTTCGATTGGAAGAACCCCGTTTTCTAAGTGAAGAAATTTTTTGTACCACCGAAAGCCTGCTACGCCTTCGGTGGTTTTTCTTTTTATACTTTCACTATATTTCTGTATTTCCTCTAACCTGCCTCGTCGTCAGGCAGGTCAAACGTTCTGAAACGGTGTAACATTTTGAGTACTGCGCACACACGTAAATATTGACAATAACATTATTTATAGTATAATAAAACAAATATGTCCTTTGGAGAAATCAAATGTCAGCCTCTCAAAAGTTCAAAGTTCTTGGCGGCCCTGAACTTTCCATTGATACCCTGGTCTTGTGGGTAAAAGAAGGAGTATCTCCGGAAGTGTTAGTGTTTCGTGTTAATGGTCTTGATATAAGTGTTTACGTTAATGAAATTGGACTAGTGAGACACGAAAATAATAAAATGGAATGGTGGATAATTCGTGGACAGTCAGAGTTTGGCACGAATAGGAATATTCAAATCGAATTTCATACACCTTCCAAGACTGGTTTTGGTTTCTTCCGTTAATACAAAGTATCTAGACCTCCCAATCAAGAAACTTGCTTCGGCAGTTTCTTTTTTACAAGTCTAGTCCTTATCTCTCCTACCTTTACTGTGAAAATTCTTGCTGAATGGGCCACAATATTGTAGTGTTATGTTTGTTGGGCTCATGTTTACATATTCAATTTAGCTAGTTCTTTGGGAGATTAAGATATGAAGGGCTATAGAACTGCTACACATCTGGATTATGAATATATTTTACGTCTCCTGATTAGTGGAGATGAGAAAGGTGTCCTAGTTCGTTCACTTTTCCGAAGCGATAAAGAGCCATACCCTCTGTTGCAGATTTCAAAGGGACCTTACTTGTTGACTCTGGAGGGGCTGATTAGCTTTTCTCCGGAAGGTGAAAAATGCATTATTCGTATTGCAGATAATTCTCTCCACAACGTCGAAATCAAACGTGGCGACATTGAGTGGATGGCACCTGAGATGTCTTCCATCATTCTTCTGATACCGGAATAAAATAGTCTGAATATGTCACCAAAAGCCACTTAATTGAGCGAGTTCTTCGGAGAAAGAATACGATGTTCCTGATCCAAATCTATAAAGATGAGATCATCCAACACGTTCCACAAGCTGAAGCAATTGTCCTTTCAACACTGATTCAAATGA
>CAZNVC010000035.1:0-6123 GCA_964576685.1 uncultured Candidatus Saccharibacteria bacterium | reverse complement strand
TGGTCAAAAAAACATAGACCCAGGTTTGGTAAAGAAGAAGTTTGGGTTTTTGAGAACATTACCGCACACTTGAAGCCCTCTCTTGTTACAACAAAGATTCCTGTATATTGGAGCCCCAACCAACCACAAGTAACCACAGAGAAAAATGCGTTCGTTCAGCACAATCTTTTCTTTTGTAAGAAAACTTGTCAGTATGTCATCCGTTCTCGTGTTTCAAATGAAGCATTGCGACAAGTTTTTATGTAACTTCACAAGAATCGACGGACCACGTCGATTCTTTTTACTTTTGGCACACCACGCAATAGTGTGCACTTCGTCCGCCTATGGTTTTCTTCCTGATGATGCCATCACAGTTTTTGGTGAGACAATGCTTGCCTGTACGAAGATACACAAGATGGTTCTCGTGAAAGCTTCCTCGACTTCCTTCGATGTTTCTGTAGTCACTCGTACTGTCACCGCCAAAATCGATACCTTTCATAAGTACTTTTTTCATGGAGCTAAAAAGCAGAGAAATTTCTTTATCTCTCAAACTTTTTACGGTACGTGTCGGGAGAATATGTGCACGGTGTAACATTTCATCGGAGTAAATATTTCCGATACCGGAGATAATTGACTGATCCATGAGTACGGTTTTGGTGGCACGAGAAGGCGATTTCAGTAGGCGTTCTTTGAACGAAGTGAGGTTAAATGATGGCTCAAGGGGTTCCGGGCCGAGGTGTGAGAGACGGCCAGTATGTAATGAGTTTGTTTTTTCAACAACAATAGTTCCAAATTTTCGTGAGTCGCAGAAGACAAGATGGTTGCTGTTAGAGAGAGAAAACACGACATGGATATGTCTGTTGTAGGGGTCGTGAAGAGGAAGATCTTTTTTTACAGGAATCCATGACCACTCTTTCCCATTATATTTTTTATTTTCTTTGTACTTCCCGTACATAAGGTGTCCGGTCATCTTCATATGAATAACAACAGTGAAGCCATTTTCGAGATCAATAAGAATATGTTTTGCTCGTCGCCTGACCCCTAACACCTTTTGGTTGAGTGTATATTTTTTAAAGTAAGGGAAATAACTACGGTCCTTGATGGTGTTCTTCGCAAGTGTGGAGGTGCTCCACATATCTGACCAAATATGGGTAATAGAAAGGCCAGGAAGAACCTTCGCAAGGCCTGTGACAGTGGTGTGTACTTCTGGAAGTTCGGGCATAGCAGGGGGAGATGATATGAGTCAGGGTATAGGAAACACAAATACAAATCAAGGGTCGCGCGAAGCGCGACCCTTGATTTGTAGTACTACTCACCAGTAATCACTGGTACAAGTTTTTTCAATTCTTCTCTTACCACTTCTGCGTCGTCCCACACCTCCTTGGTTCCGTGTGGCCCCATGATATATGGATCGGTGCCTTTGCCGGTAATGAGCACGGTGTCACCTTCATGTGCCAAGATTAGCGCGTGACGAATTGCTTCTCGACGATTAAGAATAATAGTCGGAGTGTGTATGGTTACTCCAGAGGCAACATCATTAATGATCTTCATCGGATCTTCATCGTAAGGGTCTTCGTTAGTAATGATGATTTCGTCACAAAACTCGTCAGCGATTTTCCCGAGCACCGGACGCTTCCAAGTGTCACGCCCACCACCGGTTGATCCGAGTACTGCTATCTTACGAGAAGAAGAAAAGGCTTCATAGAGTTTTCTAAGAGAGTCGTCGGTATGAGCATAGTCGACAATCACAGTGAAGTTCTGGCCACAGTTAACCCTCTCAACTCGACCACGAATTTGTGTAAGAGACTCAATACCCCGCTTCATTACCTCAACAGGAATATTGAGCTCTGATCCAAGGGTGAGTGCAGCAAGGGTGTTAGAGATGTTGAATTTCCCTGGCAGAGGAACATTTATTTCTGTCCCTTTATAGATGATGGTGCTTGAGTTCGGTGTCTCCTTTTCGATTACAACATCTTTTAATGAGTATCCGAGATTTTTTTCAACCGGGTGAATGAGGAAAGAGAAGGCATGCTTGTTGTCGATATTAGCGACAACAACACGAGAAGGTTTTTTGCTTTTTGCAAGATGCTTGGCAAGCTTAAGTTTCGCCTTTTTGTACTTTTCAAAAGAACCATGACTCTCTATATGTTCAGGTGAAAGGTTGGTGAAAATGAGGGCGTCCATTTCAATCCCCGTGTGACGGAAGAAACGCGCACCTTCGGAAGTCATCTCTATAATTGCATAATCGCACTGAGCGTTCACTGCATCACGTAAAAACTTTTGTGTAAAAAGTCTTCCCGGCATCGTCATTTTATATTTATTTGGAGACGACACTTCTCCAAACTTAAAGCGAATAGTTGAAAGGATTGCCGTTTTCTTTCCAGAAGCTTCAAGGACACTGTTTATGAATTCGGTTGTTGAAGATTTTCCTTTTGTTCCAGTAACACCAATCACATAAATGTGACGTGAAGGCTTTCTGTAGATGATTGTTCCGGTGGCAGCAAGAAGAAGATGATAATAGGGTTGAAGTGCCTTGTAAAGTTTTTTTGGGATGATTTTTTCTGTTGTGCGAAGAAGTTTTTCCATATACGCTATTGTAACTGTTGTAATGCCTCCTTGATAATTGTACTTGTTGATTTATTTTTTGTGTCTAAATTGTCGAGCGCAGTGTGTATTTCCTTTGAAGAGTATCCTAGGGACTCAAGGGCGAGGCGTGCCTCGATGGCCGCATCATCCATATCTTTCCCAACTAAGTGGGACAGTTTTCCTTTGAGTTCTATAATTATTTTTTCCGCAGTTCTTTTCCCAACCCCAGGGGTATGTGAAAGGGTCTCTACATCACCTCTTTCTATTGCGCCAGAAAGTGAAGAAGGGGAATGAACAGAGAGCATAGCAAGAGCCCCCTTTGGTCCGATTCCTGATACCGAAGTAAGTTTCTCAAACAGGAAAAGGTCTAATTCATCTTTGAAACCATAAAGAGTGAGTTGGTCCTCTCGAACATGGGTATGAACAAAAAGGGAAAGCGCCTCACCAGAAGAGACTGAAACAAGGACAGGAAGTGGACACATAACTCGATATCCAACACCCCCCACATCAAGAATAAGTGAGGTGTTGTTAGAAGAATGAACTGTTCCTTTAAGAAAACCAATCATAGGGGTAGAGGCTAGGGTTTAGTTGTTAGAATGTGGCGACACATCACAGTAAATATGGTTACTTTTACATACAGCAGTATATCAGAAAGATACGGTGATTTATGTGGCTCAAGTGAAGACCTGCACACCTTGTGAAACAATAAAAAATATGGTACTATTCTCTAACTATGGCAATTACAAAAAACGCAAAAAGAGGTATTCGTGTCAGTGAGAAGAAGCGAGTTGTTAATGATAAGCTTCGTCGCACCATGAAAGAATCAGTAAAAACTGTTCGCAAGGATGTTCTTGCTAAGGATAAGAAGGCAGTGAAGACCGACCTTTCTCTCGCTTTCAAGGCACTTGATAAGGCTGCAAAGCGTGGAACAATTAAGAAAGGGCAGGCAGACCGTAAGAAGTCACGACTCGCTAAAGCCGTTGCAAAACTCGACGCTAAAGCAAAGTAGTGAGTGTACACCCGCTATGCAGAGGCACCTCTCATAGTGACAAGCTCTCGTAGTTCAATGGATAGAATTCAAGTTTGCGGTACTTGCGATGTAGGTTCGATTCCTGCCGAGAGCACAGAATATAAAATACCCATCCAACGGAGTGATGGGTATTTTATATTCTGCAGTATTAGGAGTACGACACCTGCGTGTCGTACGTCAGGAATCGAATAGGGGTCGCGAATCTGCTTCGAACGAAGTGAGGCAGATTTGTGACCGATTCCTGCCGACAAAAAAGGTTAGATACCGAAGAGTTTCTAAAGAGGCCTCACCATTTACTTTGATGGTGGGGCCAAGCGAGATAGCGACGCGTCCCGCTGAGAGCAAGCAAACTGCTTTGCTTGCGTCAGGAATCGAATAGGGGTCGCGAATCTGCTTCGAGGAACAAAGTGACGAGGCAGATTTGTGACCGATTCCTGCCGGAGATTTAAAATTCTCACGATCTTGATGTGACACTTAAACCAAGCATAAAAATAAAACCCCGCGTTATCGCGGGGTCGAGTTTTCAGAAATGAGGTGCCAAGCATTTTTATATTCCCACCAAGGAAGCAAAGGGACCCTGTTATTGTAGATAGGATCTTTCCTTGTTGGTAAATAAACACTCGCGACGTCCCTTGGGGCTGACCTACTGAAATAAACCCCCAAGAGTACTTTTGTTGGCACAACAAACACAAGCCTTCTCCCTGAGGCATTAAAAACCTCAAAGATTACAAAAGCAACACCTCTAAGCATGTGTCGGTTGATTGTTGTGTAACCATACAATCTTTTAGAGTTCGCAGTATATCGCAACCCACCAAGATGTCTCACAAGACAAAGGTGCCCATTAACCAGGAGCTCTTTTGTGTGAATTTGGTTTTTTTGTCGCCCCTCGGTAATTTTTGGAATCAGGTCAACCTCACAACCAAAGTCTCTTGCACGGGTAACAATATGCTTAAGATTGTGTTTTCTAAGAAGCCTCTTCTCTTTCTTGTGAACCATAATAAAGCGCGGGATTTGGCGTGGTGCTTTCGTGAGGTTTACAATTTCTTGTCTGCTTTTTCCACCAAAAATCTCACGAAAGAATTTATTGTAGATTTGGCGTATACATTCTTTTGTAACACCAAGACATTTTGCTACCCACGCATGGTCGTTTGAAACATCCTTGAAGAGTTCAAGAAAGTCATCAAAGGTGATGGCGATCTTGGTGTGTGTGCTTTTTGTGTACTGCCCATACGATTTCTCCCACCTCTTTTTTGCTTCTGGTATACGCTCCTCGTGAAAGGGGACGAGAACCGGCAACCTTGCATTCATCAATAACCTCAATGAGAAAGAGCTACGATAGTGAAGACTCTAACATGGAGGTGTGGTGGAGTAAAGTACAGTGCGCGTCTGTGCTTTGAGGGTGGTGTTGGTATACTTCAGGTATATGAAAAAATCAGAGTCACCCAAACAGCAGATTGCTTCTGTAACTTTTGTAGATGGATGTGTACTTGATTCGCGCTATATTTATGTTGCGGCAAAACTCGATACCTTGGATCCTGAAAAATATACGCATACCCGCCTTTTCTATTTTTTTGAAGGACGATGGTATAGACATGACCGAGATTGGAACATTACATCTGTGTGTGTTCGTCGTCACAAAGGACGCCGAGAGAGCTGTGCGCTTTCAATCGAAGGGGATGTTGAATTCCAGTGGGCAGGAGGAGGTGAGCGAGTGGAAAAGATTAAGGGTGCAGGAATCTCAGGTGGCGGTGCTATGATGCAGATTAAAGAAGTTGGTAAAGAGTTCTTTGCGTGTGGGTATGGCGGGCAAGTGTATCAGTGGAACGAAGATGGATGGAACGACATCGCTTACGGGCTTCGTGTACTTGATGATGGTAAAAAGGCGCCAGATATTTGTTCAGTTGATGGTGAATCATCCCATGATCTGTACGCAGTCGGTTTTGGGGGTCGCATATTTCATCGTAAAGGGGAATTCTGGAGCGAGCTTGATTCTCCAACGACAGAAAATCTCGAACGGGTGGTCTGGCACGAAGGGAAGATGTATGCATGTGGAAAGTCTGGCATTGTGGTGATGGGTAATACTAGTGGGTTCACTTGTATACAACCAAGGGAGGAGTGTGATGATTTTTGGGGTATTACGGTATTTGGTGGTGCTGTATATATCTCAGCACTTTCTGGTGTCTATATGGTCAAGGATTCAAAGATTGTAAAGGTTGATATGAACCTTTCGGCCGATGTAGGGAGCTATCGTATTGATTCATGTGAAGGTGCACTGTGGTCGTTTGGGCCAAAGGACATTCTCTGTTTTGATGGAAAAAAATGGGAGTGTATTGAGCACCCTGATAATGAGGAGAAGAAATGATTGGGTTGCGCACGCGGGTTGGGCTAATGGTGAGATTCGCTCACAAATCTGCCTCGCTTTGCCTGCCTGACGGCGAGGCAGGCTCGAAGCAGATTCGCGAGCCCCATTCGAATCTCACGCACATGACGCAGGTCATGTGCTACTGTAACTCCGACAGTAAGCAAAA
>CAZNVC010000034.1:0-7589 GCA_964576685.1 uncultured Candidatus Saccharibacteria bacterium | reverse complement strand
AAGCAGTGAAATAAAATTGGTGGTAGTATAGTACTATAGATAAGCCTCATTATGACTACCTCTTTAGCTACATCAAAAGATGAGGAACTTGTACGTTTGATCGTTAATGGAGACAAGGAGCTTTTTGGTGAGCTTATTGATCGCTATGAAGCGAAACTCACCCGATATGTGAAGCGATTTACACAACATACTGATGATGTTTCTGATATTATTCAGATTGTTTTTATTAAGGCATATGTAAACTTAAAAAGTTTCGACACCTCTCGTTCTTTTAATAGCTGGATCTATCGAATTGCGCATAACGAGAGTGTGACATATCTCAAAAAGAGGAGTAATGAAAAAATTTCATTTATTGATTTTGATACATTTTTACCGCATCCTTTTGCAAAAGAAGAAGCGGATAATAAAACGCTTACACGAGAAATGAAAAAACTGTTGGACACTTCGCTTTCTACGATTTCACCAAAGTATCGTGAAGTGTTGGTGCTCTATTACTATGATGATCTTTCATATCAAGAAATTGCCGATGTACTCCATATACCAACCGCAACAGTTGGTGTCCGTATCAAGCGTGGCAAGGAAGCGCTTGAAAAAAAGCTAACCCTTAACCATTACCAACCATGACCAACCTTAAAACAAAAATTTTAGAGACAGTAAGAAAAAATAACGTGACCATGATACCCAGATGGCAGTTTGTCTTGTACTCGGCGCTCGGAGTATTCGGACTTATCTTCTCCTTTCTTTTGATGATATTTGTACTTAGTCTTATACTCTTTTTACTTTCTCGTTACGGATTCATGTATATGCCGTTTTTTGGACTTATGGCAACCATGCGAGCACTCAGCGCCATCCCTCTTGTGCTTCTTCTATGTACTGTAGTACTCCTTATCACTATCGAAGTAATTTCAAGGTACTATTCTTTTGCATTTAGGAGACCACTTGCGGTGACGCTTCTCTTTCTTACTACAATCGCAGCAATCATAAGTTTTATTATAAGTGAGACTGGAGTACATAGTTATGTACGAGGATATGCTCATGATCATCATATTGTGGTAATGGAAAGAATGTATGACAGACCTTTACCATTTAAACCTATCAGTGGTGTAGATATAATTCGTGGCGAAGTGGTCTCTTCTTCTCCTACCACTACTATGCTTGAACTTTTTGATGGGACTACAGTTATTGCGTACGCAACGACGACAGGTGAAAAGATTCTTGTAATGCCAAAAATAGGTGAAGATGTTATGGTGTTCGGTACATTTATAGGAGAACGGTTCGAGATAGTCGATGTGCGCACAACTCCGCGCACACCTTTTGGAGAGCGTATACATAGAAGGGGGATGCCTATGATGAATCAAAATGGCACAGGAACTAGGCGTGCAGGAATGATGCACTAAATAGATGAAATAAAAGGGAGGAGGTCGGTGTAGTAATAAGTGTAGGGAAGATAAACAACATGGAATAACCAGCGCGCGGACATTCTTCTTCTCTACATAATTACACTCATTAACTTTAAATTACATTGACACTTTAGAATCTATGAAAACAACACTAAAAAAAGCTGGTGCCTTTGGGGCACTCAGTATCGCAGCACTCGGAGTAATGTCCGCTTCTGCAATGGGGTGGGGTGGAGGAATGACGGGTACTCTCACTCCTGATGAAATAGCAGCTCGTCAGACCTCGATGTTCACTCGTCAAGCTTCACTTATCGGCGCTACTGTTGATGAAGTGAAGGCTGCATGGGCGCAAGGTAAGAGTTTCCAGACACTTGCTACAGAAAAAGGTGTCACACAGGCACAGTTACAGACTAAGTTGCAGGCGGACCGACTCGAGCAGATGAAAACACAACTCGCGACACTCGTGAGTAAAGGGGTTATCACTCAGGCACAGGCTGACCAACGACTTGCCTACATGCAGACCCAGACCTCAAATGGAAGGAAAGGGGGGCGTGGAATGCACGGTGGCATGGGAGGAATGATGGGACTTGGATTCTAGGTTCTAAAGTTTCTCACATTCAAAACAATCACACATATATTTTCTCTATCTTTTCAAAAAGAATGTCGTACGACATTCTTTTTGTTTTGACAAGTGGGTCATGTAAGAGTAGGATTGAGGGAATCGTTCGTTAATTTGTTTGTTCAAAAAGAAGGGGAAAGCATGTATAACAGTAACTGGTGGAATGCTACCATTGTGATTAGAGTTGCAAAAGAGACGTCGAGAGATTTGCATTCTCCTCAAACGGAGAAGAAGACACTTACTTGGTGTGTTGAATTTGACCACACACGGGATCCTGAAGAATTTCTCCGTCGGCTTATTATGCTGGAGCTTAGAAAAGTTTATCGCAATGCTCCATCGCTCAAGAACGGAAAGAAATTCCAGGTGCTCAGTATCGACTTCCAAAGAGTTGATAAGGTTGTTCGATATATTTCCTATCTCGGGTAACATTTCTCCTTCGAGGAGGGGTTATGTCTCACATTGGTTCTGATTTTGACGAACTCTATGAGCTCGTCTGTAAGGCGCAGGATAGGCTGTACGATAAGGACAAAGGGCACGAGCTTGTGTCGTTTCTCTGTATTCAATCGGAAGTAGAAAGAGAGAGTCAGTGGCAAAGTCTGCTCCGCCAGTTTTCTCGAAACCCACAACAAGAAGGAAATGTTAAGGGTCTTCCAGAGCTCATCTACGCACTTGATCGGTATCTCGAGGCGCTCAAAAACGCCCTTGGCGAACAAACACTCTAGTTTCGACCTAATTATGATTGAGACAAGTAGGCGCACCACAAGGTGCGCTTTCTCTTTTGTTTTTCGTATTAAAATTTGTATACTATCACAATGTCAACACACAATCTTACCGTTAATCAAATTCGTACTAAATTTCTTGACTACATGAAAAGTAAAGGGCACGCAATTGTTCCTTCAGCATCCCTTGTGCCTGAAAATGACCCTACAACGCTCTTCACAGGGTCAGGGATGCAACCAATGCTTCCGTATCTTCTTGGGCAACCACACCCACTTGGGAAGCGTATTGCTGACTCACAGAAGTCATTTCGATCGCAGGATATTGAAGAAGTAGGCGATAATCGACATACAACATTCTTTGAGATGCTCGGTAATTGGTCTTTTGGAGATTATTTTAAAAAAGAGGAAATAGAATGGATGTGGCATTTTTTGATTGAAGAACTACATCTCGATCCAAATAACTTTTATGTTACCTGTTTTGCTGGTAATGAATCACTTGGTGTCCCTCGTGATACTTTCTCTGTAGATGTGTGGCAGAAACTTTTTAAAGCAAAAGGGATAGATGCAAAGGTAAGCGATACCCCAGAGAAGGGGATACAGGAAGGTGAAAAAATTTTCTACTACAGCGAAAAGAAAAATTGGTGGTCCAGAAGCGGTGTACCAGCAAATATGCCAGAAGGAGAGCCCGGTGGTCCGGATTCTGAAATGTTTTATGATTTTGACCCCGATGGTTCCAAAAGAATGCACGTTGACTCTAAATGGTCACATGAGCCATGTCATGTGAATTGTGACTGCGGACGTTTCCTTGAAATAGGAAACAACGTGTTCATGCAATATAAGAAGACCTCAAATGGTTTCGAGGAGCTTCCTCAGATGAATGTAGACCACGGGAGTGGGCTTGAGCGGTATGCGGCCGCACTTCGGAATGATCCGGATATGTTTAATATCGATGTCTTTGATATTCCAAAAGAGGTGATAGAAAGACTTTCAGGAAAGAAATATGGTGAGAGTGGTGATGTTGTGTACGCATATCGTGTGATCCTTGATCATATTCGTTCCGCAACATTTCTCATGAGTGACGATGTGATGCCGGGGAATAAAGATCAGATGTATTTTGTGCGCCGTCTTATTCGTCGCGCAGTTCGCTTCGCACGTAATCTTGGTATTGAAACTAACTTCACAAAAGAAATTGCGGCAGCGTTTATAGTGACGTACAAAGATGAATATAAGAACCTTCTTGAGAAGGAGGTAACTATACTTACTGAACTTGATAGAGAAGAAAGTAAATTTAGAGCGACACTCGAGAAAGGAATGAGAGAGTTCGAGAAGATTGCAATAGATCATATTTCTGGAGTAAATGCCTTCAATCTACTTCAGTCGTACGGGTTCCCAATTGAGCTTACTGAGGAATTGGCGGTAGAGCGGGGTATACAAGTAGATCGTGAAGGGTTTGAAGACGCAAAGAAAGCCCATGCAGAAGAATCCCGCACTGCGTCCGCTGGAAAGTTTAAAGGTGGTTTAGGTGGTGATGGTGAGATGGAAGTAAAGTACCATACCGCAACCCACATGCTTCACCAGGCGCTTCGCGAAGTGCTTGGCGAGTCGGTTGCTCAGAAGGGTTCCAACATTACACCTGAGAGACTCCGTTTCGATTTTTCATTTGATCGCAAGATGACAGATGAGGAGAAAAAGAAAGTGGAAGACATTATTAATATACACATAAAGGAAGCGCTCCCTGTGATTCGTGAAGAAGTATCAATGAAAGAAGCGCGCGAGCGAGGTGCAATTGGATTGTTCGGAGATAAATATGGTGATGTGGTGAGTATCTATCGCATCGGTGAAGGAAAAGTTCGTGGAGACAGTAACCTCTTCTCTATGGAGTTCTGTGGCGGACCTCATGTTGAGAATACATCTGTGCTTGGAACATTTACCATCCAAAAAGAAGAAGCGGTAAGTGCGGGGGTGAGAAGAATTAAAGCGGTGCTTAGTTAAGCTAATGGATGTCAAACAAAAAACCGAGAACTGCTTCTCGGTTTTTTCATTATTACTCTTATTTATTCAATTACTGAAAGAGTATCTTCGGGGACACCTTTTGCGTCGGTATATGCAATGACAATTCCCCACATTTTGCCTTGCTCTTTTGAAGATTGAGAAAGCGTGCCATCATATACCCACTGTTTCCTGGTATCACCATTTGGTGTTCCCCAGTACCTTTTTCTAATGAAAAAATGACATCTGTGTTTCATTTTGTCGTCAGTAAAATGTACCACTTCACCTTCATGAAACTTTGGCTTTGGTAGAATTTTGAAGAAATTCAAAAAAAGAAGGAACATTATGTCTCCTTTCGCAAGAAGTTTATAAAACTCTCTCATATTTGTACGTGCAATGCAAATGGATTTCCACAGGACTTCACGGTATAATGTCGCCAACAGAGTTCCTTGTATAAAGGGGTGTCATGGAAAACCGCTATCTTTCTGCTTCTCATTCTCTCCTTACAGAAAGGAGAAATATTACTTCTGTCTTTTCGAGTAATCAGCGAAGATGGGGTGAGATATATTTGTCCCATACATGTTTTGAAAAAGAACTAAAGAAGCGTGTTAGTGCTTTTTTGGTTGAAGAAAGTGTTCTCTTTCTGTCCTTACATGTAATGGAACTTGATATTCTTACAGAACCCATTACAACCATGAAAGAAATGGAAGATGTTGTAAGGATCTGTGATTCGTTGGGATACCGTGTTCTTCAGATACGAGAAAGTACCGAACAAGGGGACTATCTCGGGTCTAGTGGTGGTGGCCACTACTCTAGGGACTTTTATGAAATTACTCGTTTTTCACGGGTAACTATTGTTAGCAAATGAATGAGTAAAAGGGGCGGCGCCGAAGGCGCCGCTTTTGTTTTCTCATTAAAATCATCAACGAAATTTAGTCTGTGTACTACACGCTACACGCCACTGGTTCCAGACTGTATACTACATACATGGCAAAATCAGAGTCCTTCCTTTCGGTTGCAGTTGGAGACACTTCAACGCTCATCAATTACATTGTTGATGGGCATATTCTTGTGTCCCACGTACACCCAATAGGATACAAGCATATTGAGGCAGAAGGGATGAACGGTATCGCATCATCTAAATTTATGGATGGCATACTGTATACTCTCGAATTTATATCACTCTACGATAGAATTCCGACACAATGTAAGCTCATCGCACCGAGGTATTCTACTTGGATAGGTGAAACCATAGAGTCAGCATCTTATACACAGTTCTACACAGATGGTGTTCCTGTTAGTGTTACACTAGAAGGTATAAAGGACGTTCCTCTTTCATATGCAAGACATTCGCAAACCATACACTCGTTCAAGGTCTAGCAATGATCTACAATCACGTGTAGAGCAATTTGAGTCTGCAAGATATCGAAGAGATGATGAATATGACGAGGAGCCAGTACGTATTCCTACCAGACGGCAGCGTAGGGACATTAATGAGATGGATATGTACCCACGGAGAAATAGAGAAGACGAACTCTATGATGATGAAGGGTATGATGATGAGGAAAATGATCGTAAATTGCCTCCACGAAGAGCAGATCGATCACGTTACCCAAGGAAGAGAACTTCACTTGGGACAATATCGTTTATCTTCGTTGTAGTTGCACTTGTTGTAGGTGTTACACTTTATACTTACGTATTTGATAGTGCCACAATTACTGTTGTTCCTAAATACAAAGATGTAGGTGGAGTTGGAAAGACCTTCCTTTTTTCTCGCGCAGGGCTTGATACAACGAGCATCCCGTATGTTGTTGAATCGACCTCACTTTCTAGAACAAAAACGCTCACTCTTTCTGAATCAAGAAAGGTTGAGGCTAAGGCCTCCGGGAGAATTATTGTCTATAATAATTATGATAGTGCTCCACAGAAACTAATAAAAAACACTCGCTTCGAGTCCTCTAAGGGGAAGATTTATCGAATCAACCAATCAATAGAAGTTCCAGGGAAGAAAGGGGCTACTCCGGGGAGTGTAGAAGTAACGATTTATGCGGATAGTAATGGGGCTGATTACAACGTGGATACTTCAACGTTCAGTATTCCAGGATTTAAAGGAACCGCACGTGAGAGCGCTTTCTATGCAAAAACAAAAGGCCCAATTACTGGTGGCTCATCAGGAACAATGTCGCTCGCATCCCTTTCAGATCTTAATGCAGCAAAGGATTCTCTTGCGGTGGAATTAGGTAAGTCTATTCAAGATGAAGTTCTTAAAATAAAAAAGGATGGCTATACTCCAATGTACTCTGCTGTTGAGGTGACCTATCAAGATAATGAGGATGAGATTTTACGAGGCGTGACTGGTGTGTATAAAGTAACAGCAACCGCCAATCTTATGCTTGCGGATGCTCCTAAGTTAGCTGAAGCAATAGCAAAAACTTTTGGTGACTATGACAACGAACCGGTGAGACTCACCTATGTTGATACGCTTACTTTCACACGAAAGGAAACAGACCATGTGACAGGAAGTTCTACTCTTTCAGTTTTGGTTGAAGGAAAACCTCGAGTTGTATGGCAAACCGATAGTGATGCAATCAAGGATCTTGTAAAAGGAAAGAAGCGAGATGAATTCAAGCCACTTATGAAAACTATCAACTCAATTGAAAGTGCAGAGATCAGCTTCTCTCCTATGTGGCTCTCCAGATTTCCATCTGAGACCTCAAAGTTAATCGTCACAGAGAGTCTCCCTAAACGTTGATTATAGTCGCGTAGTCTGGTACACTACAATCCTCTTACCTATGGACGAAAACGAAACAGATATTGAAACAGTTGAAGGCCGCGTGATTGAAGCGCCCCCTAGTACACTTTTTC
>CAZNVC010000033.1:0-8602 GCA_964576685.1 uncultured Candidatus Saccharibacteria bacterium | reverse complement strand
GTAATCCTGGTGGGTATCTTGAAGCAGCGGTGAATATGGCAAGTTATTTCCTTAAGGATGGACAGATAGTGGTAAGTGAACGTCAAGGAAAGAATGAAACTGTGGTGAATCATCGAAGTGCGGGAATTGTTGGATTACCAGCAGGAATAAAAGTAGTAGTGCTTGTGGATGGTGGATCTGCATCTGCATCAGAAATTCTCTCAGGTGCACTCAAGGATCAAGGGGTGGCAAAGATTGTTGGTATGAAGTCATTCGGTAAAGGTTCTGTACAAGAACTCGTCAATCTAGATGGTGGTTCATCACTTAAGGTGACTATCGCAAAATGGTATACACCAAATGGTATCAATATTTCTGAGAGTGGTATTAAGCCAGATGTGGAAGTTCCTGTAGCAACCACAACACCAAAGGGATACAAAGGAATTTATGATTCACAAATGTTAAAAGCAATTGAAGTGGTGAAGACAATGAAGTAGGTGATAAGATTCTAGGAAGTTAAGACAATAAGATCGCCTCGCCCTTAAGATACTGTTCCCTATCTTAAAGTCTTGGTGTCTTAATGTTCTGTTTTTAGTCTGCGGGGTCTGCATTAGTCAGCGAAGTCTGCGTCATGGTATAATGAGGCTTATGAAAGTGATTCTCCTAAAAGATATTGCAAAACTTGGAAAACGTGGCGATGTGAAAGAGGTGGCAGATGGATATGCAATCAATGTGCTTATGAGGAAAGGTGATGCACTTCAAGCGACACCAAGTGAACTTGCGAAATGGAAAGCAAAAGAAGATGCCAAGAATCATAAAAAGGAAATTGCTACGAGTACCTTTGCTATGCTTGTCGATGCGCTTCGACGCACCTCGCTTGCCATCAGTAATAAAAAGCATGATGTGAAAGGGCAACTTTTCGCACAAGTGAAAGAAAACGATATCGCGGATGCTATTTTTTCTGCAGTAAAACTCTCGATTGATCCTAAACAAATCATTATTGGTACTCCAATAAAATCTATTGGCACACATAGCTTCGATATCAAACAAGGCGACAAGAAAGAGAAACTAACAATCGAAGTTAAATAATATGTCCAACTCAAATTTGTTAGATATATTTGAGTTCACACGACTTCTCAATAAATTTCAAGAAGTAGAAAGAGTTACATATGTTCCAGGGAGAGAAAGAATGGAAAACGATGTGGAGCATAGTTACCAGTTAGCCATGCTCGCGTGGTATATAGTTGAAAAAAATTCTCTTAGCTTAGATAAAAATCTTGTACTCAAATATGCCCTTGTTCACGACTTTGTTGAAGTGTATGCCGGAGACACTTACATATATTCTGAAAATCAGAATGATCATGATAGTAAAAATGAACGGGAAGAAAACTCGCGCTTACGTATCGCAAAAGAATTTCCTTTATTTGGAGATTTGCATACCACAATAAAGAGTTATGAGGAGAGAAATGATAGAGAGAGTTGCTTTGTATATGTTTTAGATAAAATTCATCCAGTATTACAAAATTACTTGAATAATGGAAAAATTTGGAAAGAAAGAGGGATTACACTTGAAATGTTGCTCGAAAAAAAGAAAGGAAAGATGGTTTTTTCTCCAGAGTTGCTTCCATATTGGGACGAATTAGAAAAAATCTTAATTGAAAATAAAGACACATTGTTTTATAACAATTGAAGTAGCTTATCTTTTCAGTTTTAATGAGGAAAATTGAACTTACTGTGAAGTAGTGATAGGATACGAAAGGACTTCTTTATTCACAAAACGAAAGGAATACAATGACACTGGAATCCGAAGCACTGGATGAGGGTCGCACAAAGATTGTCAACTTTCTCTACGAAGTAGGAACGATGCGGAAGCTGATGCGTATGCACCGGCAAGTACTTCTGACTGATGATATGTCTGATAGCATTGCTTCACATTCATATCGAGTGGCTATCATTGGTTGGTTCCTTGCTAAAGAAGAAAATGTGGACCCTTACAAAACAGTGATGATGTGTCTTCTTCATGATATGGGGAAGTACGCAGTAATGATCATAATTGGGTACATAAGAGATATATAAAAGTGTTTGAAGATGAGATCAACGAAGAACAGCTCGGGGTGTTACCATACCCTGACTTGAAAGCATTTATTGATGAGTACGAAACAAGAACAAGCAAAGAAGCTATTCTTGCTAAGGATGCTGGCCTACTCGACCAAATACTTCTTCTTAAGGAGTATGAATGGTCTGGGAACAAAGAAGCATCGTTGTGGTTGCATGGAAAAGGTGCGCACAAGAGGAATGCTCAGATTGAAAAATTAACGACGGATACCGCACGACAACTTGGTGAATTAATGTATCGTGTTAATCCGTCTGATTGGTGGAATGCCCTTTGGACGTCGAAAAATAGAGGTTAAGGATTTGTCACTAAAAAACCGCTTCGAGTGAAGCGGTTTTTTGTATTACTTTTCAAGTCCAACGTTAGCAACTTTCTTGCGCTTGATACTGCCATCAAGATGCTTCATGCGACGTTCAGTGAATGATACTTTTCCTTCAGTGAGCGCAAAGAGAGTATGATCACGCCCAAGACCGACATTCTTTCCTGGCATAATCTTGGTACCACGCTGGCGCACGATAATAGCACCAGCTGATGCCATTTCTCCAGCATAAAGCTTGGTTCCCAAGTATTTTGGTTTACTGTCTGTTAGGTTTTTTGCCGAACCTGCGGCTTTTCTGGTTGCCATAGCGTATAATTAAATAGGTTTTTATGTAAACGTATGGGAAGCAGTATACAAGAGTATTGTAAAAAAATCAATAGGGAGCTTACTTTTGTTGATGTGGCCAGCCTGTTTTTAACCTTCCTTTTTATACTTTTTTTGGTGATTTTCGTTACGATACAACAAAAGGAAAACGTATCTCAGGTGGTCTATAAAGAAGGAGAGATAGGCTCTTTAGTGCCAAAACCTGACGCGGGGAGACCTTTTGGGAGTCGATATGGAAAAACCTATACGTTCTCTTGGTGCCAAGGGGCAAATAGGATTTTGGATAAAAACAAAGTGTATTTTTCTTCGAAAGAATCAGCAGAAGCTTCAGGGAGAACGCTCTCAAAACTCTGTCAGAAAAAATAATGAATAAAAAAAACCTCACCAGAAAATAACAGGGTGAGGTCTGAACTGCTCGGGATCTAGGGATCTGACCGATCACAGCTCAGGCGGGGAATCTGGGGAGAATGGAGGAGGGGTTCCCGCCTATCTTCATAATAGAGAACAATAATTTTTTTGTCAATTTTATCTTTGCAAAGCATTGTATGTTATCCACTATCTATATCACTTCTCACTCGATATACTTTAAGTACACAATAAATTTATGGCAAAAGAAGAAAAATATCACAAAAAAGAGGCGAAGAAACCAAAAAAAGTAGCGAAGAAGTAAGAAAAAGTAAAGAGTAATCATTAGAAATCCCCCGTCGCGTACGCGACAGGGGATTTTGATTTGGAACTGAAAGCCTAAACACTACCTCTCAAATCTGTTCTTGTAGGCTTTGTAGCACAGATACCCAACAAGAAATGAAAGAGGGGTAATTGGAACCACGAGAAGTGCTGAAAGGATTGTGGCGATTATTCCTTGTTGATAGTATCGCAGCAACACCACAACTGCATATAGCCACATTACAATCGCTGTTGCTCCGTAGGCAAGACGGTACCAGCTGATTCTTCCTGGAAACTTACTTCTCCAGTGTCGCACGATGAGAGTGACCACTACTGGCGCAGCGAAGAACAGAGAGCCGTAGACAGCAAGGAGTGCTTGGCTACCAGGAATAATCCCGAGCCCTACTCCAACAATTATGGTTACTGCTACCGCGTAGACTGCTTCACATGCGAAAATGATTTCCTTGAGAATTGTTCTCATTTTTGCTTCCTTTCATATTTTTGAAAATCAGCCCCAACAAAGAACGGAGCAAAACAATAATACCACCGAATATATTTAATGTCAAATGAATCTCACTAATAGCATAGTTATTATAATTCAATAAAAGCAAAAAGTCCTTTCATTTGCTATAATTAACTTCACTATGATTTTCACTCCTCGTCTTGATGAAGCGATTAAATTAGCTGCACGCCTTCACCGTGAACAAGTTCGAAAGGATATAGAACAAACACCATATATCACTCACCCGTTTTCAGTTGCTGCACTCCTTAGTGAAGTAACCGATGATGAGGATATTATTATTGCTGGCCTTATGCACGACACTCTTGAGGACGTTCCTCACTATACGTACGATAATCTGGTGAGTGATTGTGGTGAGCGTGTTGCTCATATCGTGAAGCATGTTACTGAACCTCTCGATGCATCGAAGCCTCTTTCTGATCAGATTCCGTGGCTCGAGAGAAAGGAGGCATATCTTGAAGCATTGCGAAATGGGGGAAAAGAAAGCGCTATGGTTTCCTCTGCAGATAAAATACACAATACAGAGAGCTTCATGAGAGATTTGGAAAAAGAGAATGGTGTATTTTCTTCTCGTTTTGGTTCAAGTGCTCGTAACCGTCTTTGGTTCCACGAACAAGCACTTATGATAGTAACTGAGAAGTTAGGGATAGACCATCCACTCGTTAAAAAGTTTAAAGCAAGCACAGATACTTTTAGGATGCTCGTCGCACGGTTGTAGTAATGTTGAGTATTGTGTAAAAAGAAAAACCACTAAGATATTTCCTCTTAGTGGTGTGTGAAAATGTTATTTGGAATTCATTGCATTGATTCACTCATGAGATACTGACATGAATCTTTTTCTTTTTTCTTCTTTTTCTTCAGGTGAAAGTGGGGTCGTGCAGAGAAAGTATTCAGCAAGAAGTGGGGTCAAGATAGTGAGAAGAATGATTGTTCCAAGGAGTCCGCGTATGCCCATTAATGGAACGTTATTTCCGACATAGAAAATAATTGTTGCAACGATACGAAATCCAAAATAAGCACAGTAGAAGATAAGGAGTATTCTGTAAATTCTTCTACTCTTAATTTCTTGAGGATAGATATTCTCCATGACGGGAAACTTCACCCTCTTCATGAGCCCTGTGTGGGTTATGTATTGCAAAAAAAGAATTGACCAAATGACGAGTCCATCAGAAATATTCTTTGTATCCATTGTAATGATAAAAGAAAAAACAGTAAACATAGAAAAGTATAGATTAAGGAGGGTAAGAAAAATCCCTACGTCCTTATTCTTTTTTTCAGTAAACAATTCAATTTGTTGCATGGTCCACTGGGCACCTGCAATTAACATGGTATCAATTTTAAAGAGCATGTTCATTCCTTTTTAAATGAATTGAACGAGAATGATTTAAAAATAATACTACATTAACATTAGAACATCGTCAATGTGTCGTATACTTAATCTGTATGACATCCTTAACCAAAGAAACTTCACAAAAAAAATCCATAGCAACATTTGATGAACGATATGAAGCACTTAACAAAGAACAAAAGAAAGCCGTCGATACTATCGATGGTCCAGTGCTTGTTGTGGCAGGTCCAGGATCAGGGAAGACTGAGCTACTCTCACTTCGTGTGGGGAATATTTTGCGTAAAGCTCAGGTTTCGCCTCATAATATACTCTGTCTAACATTCACTGAAAATGGTGCAATGAACATGCGAGAGCGACTTGCAAGCTTGATTGGCCCAGATGCATATCGTGTATCAATTTTTACTTTCCATGCATTTTGTAATCACATCATCTCCCGTCATCCAGAATACTTTTGGTCTGCAACACATTTTTCTCAAGCAAACGATATAGCGCGTGCCGAAATATTAGAGTCACTTTTTACATCACTTCCTCATGGCCATCCGCTCTCGAGCTATCATCCAGAGAAAGGGTTCGTGTATTTGCGGGATGTGGCAGATCGCATAAAGCATATTAAGAGCTATGGGTATACCGCAGACGAGTATATGGCGGTACTCAAAGAGCTTCCAAAGGAGTACACGGCTATCAATACAATACTTACACATTGGCCAGAGCGACTTTCTATAAAAAATACTGAGAGTGTCGAAAAGGTGCTCCATGACCTTCGTAAATGTAAAGGAACTACTTCACTCTATTTAGCAAAGATGCTTGAGGGAGCGCTTGATGCCGCGCGAATACTTGGAAAAACGGAGCCTCTTGGTGACTGGAAAGCGAAGTTCACTGTAAAAGGAGATGAGGGACTTCTTTTGAAAGATTTTCATAATCAAGAAAAAATTTTTGCAGTTGGTGAATTATATAAACGTTACAGCGAGGAAATGTATAAGAAGGCGCTCTATGATTATGATGATATGATCATTGAGGTTGCACACGCACTTCGTGATAACACTATCTTGCGTACTGTCCTTGAGGAACAATATCAATATATTCTTGTTGATGAGTTTCAGGACACCAATGAAGCACAGATGTCACTTGTACGAGCTATTAGTGAAGCGGAGATTCATGAAGGACGACCAAATGTGATGGTGGTGGGTGATGATGATCAAGCTATTTATAAATTCCAGGGCGCAGAGATTTCTCACATGATGCGATTTCGTGATGCACTCTACAAGGATGTGGTGACGATTGTACTTGATAAAAATTATCGTTCAACACAGCAGATTCTTGATCTTGCACGAACAGTCATTACGCAGATACAAGGGCCGGGGCGTCTCGAGAATAAATATGAAGATATTACAAAAATTCTTTCAACAAAGAATAGCTCTCTTCCAAAAGGGGTGATTACCATTACTAACACATCTTCTGATGTTGCGGAATATGCGCATGTTGCTCTGGCTATTAGGAAGTCTCTCGATGAAGGAGTTGATGCAAGTGATATCGCGATTCTCTCTCGTGGACATCGGGAGCTTCGCGCACTGCTTCCATATCTTGATCGAGAGCATATCCCTTATGAGTATAGTAAGAAAGCAAATGTTTTTGATGAGCCTCATGTGAAGATATTGATACAGATGTGTGAATACGTTGCTTCTGTGATGCGGCATGAGACGACCGCAGAGTATATTCTTCCGCAACTTCTTGCACATCCATGTTTTCAGGTAGAACGACAAGGACTCTTCGCACTTGCGGTAGAGGCGAAAGAAACTAATAAGAGTTGGACGGAGGTGCTTATTAGTACAGAGCATGAGAAGTTACGTACACTAGGAGGCCTTCTTGCCGAGCTTGCGGTAGAAGGAGTATCAACACCCCTTGAACATATTTTGGAGAAGTTTATGGAGAAAAGTGGTTTCAAGGAATTTTATTTCTCTCGCGAGTCGATTAAAAAAAGCCCGACAACCTATGTGGCATTTCTGGCAAGTTTAAAAACATTCATCGAAGCATTACGAGAATGGAAAGAAGGTGAAACACTTTTTGTTGCTGATGTTGCATCATTTGTGCAGATGCATATTGACCACGATATAGCGCTTGTAAGTGAGTCACCATTTATGAAGCATGAACATTCTGTACAGCTAATGACTGCGCATGCCTCTAAGGGGCTTGAGTTTGATGAGGTGTATATTATCTCTGCTCATGATGCACTTTGGACAAAATCACCTCGTACAAATATTGCACCGCTTCCTTCACCACTACTACCACTTATGCAACCAGCAGGGGACACAGAAGATGATTTCATACGACTTCTCTATGTGGCGATCACTCGTGCTAAACATACGCTTCATATTACCAGCCATGAGGCGCAAGTGAGATACCTCCCCCAAGACACAGTGTCGCAAGGAGGTGAGTACGATGATGTGCCTATCGAAGCTCATGAGAATGCGCTTGCACTCCATAAAGAACCATACAAAGAAGATGAATGGGCACTTCTTCGTCGTTTGGTAAAGAATTATAAGATGCCGGTGACGCACCTCAATAATTTCGTGAATTTAAGTGAAGGTGGTCCACTTTATTTTATTGAACAGAACCTTCTTCGTTTCCCTCAGCCAATGAATCCGTCTGGAGTGTATGGTTCAGCGATTCATAAAGCGATAGAAGAAATAGTCATGTATCCGAAGTATCACGGAGGTGAGATTGCACCACTCCCACATCTTCTTCTTGTCTTCAATAAAGAGCTTGCACGTGGCAGATTGCCGGCACACGAAGTAATAAAGCAAGGGAAGCGCGGTGAGGAAGTGGTAACAAGACTCCATACAATGACAAAGGGAATGTTTACAAATGAGGATGCTATTGAAGTTGATATGAAGCATGAAGGGGTAATGATAGGTGATGCGCATATCGTTGGTAAGCTCGATCTTCTCTCGGTAAAGGATAAGCACTATGAGGTGGTGGACTTCAAAACTGGTAAGGCATTTACCTCATGGGAAGAAGGGAAGACCGATACAGATAAAATTAAACTTCATAAATATCGCCAACAGCTCATTGTCTATAAACTACTTCTTGAGAATTCTATTCATTACAAAGATATGCCTGTAGGGAAATTATCCCTTTGGTTTGTAGAAGAAGAGAAATTTACTGAGCTTGTGCTTGATGCGAGTGAAGTGGAGATAGAGCGAACACGGAAGTTAATAGAAGCTGTCTACGCTAAGATTGTGTCACTCGATATTGTGCCAGATATTTCAGGATATGGAGAAACGTACAAAGGGCTACTACAGTTCGAAGAGGATTTGATACAAGGAAAAATTTAATTTT
>CAZNVC010000032.1:0-9272 GCA_964576685.1 uncultured Candidatus Saccharibacteria bacterium | reverse complement strand
AACATCAAACTCTATGAACAAAGCAGGTCTCGTTGAAGCAGTACATGCAGTACTTGGCTCAACAAAGGTACAAGCAGAAGAAGTGGTAGAAACAGTTTTTGGTACAATTATCAAAACTCTTTCAAAGGGAGACGAAGTAGCTATTGCTGGTGTTGGAAAGTTTACAGTAAAGCTACGCAAGGCTCGTGAAGCTCGTAACCCAAAGACTGGTGAGACAGTTAAGGTTCCTGCAACAAAGGTTCCTAAGTTCTCTGCAGCTAAGGCTCTTAAGGATGCAGTTAAGTAATTAACTCCCCTGCTATTCTTTGTAGTTGCTACAGAGATATAGACAACAAAAGCGCGACCTTCGGTCGCGCTTTTGTTATTTCTACCAACTCTGTCACCCTCCTCTCTTTCAATTTTATTCACCCCCACTTTTATCCCCCTCTCGTTGCCTAAATTCTGTATATCTATCATCTGCCTTTCTTGCCTTATCATTCGCATACCCTTCTAAAGTTCCGGAGAATGGGTCACTAATAAATTCCTCGTTTTGTTCCGCGTTATTTTTCTTAACAGCATTCTCCCGCGCTACAGTGAGTTCTTTATTGTAAACACTCTCTAATGCAAGCAACTTTTTCTCTTGCTCTACAGTATCTTCCCCACGAGATTTCATTTCCCGTACTAATCTGCTAAGTGACGCAATGTCAGTGCTTAGCTTGGTAAGCATATCGATATCCTCTGGTCGAGGGTCTGTTTTGTTTGTCTGGTTGTCAGGCCCCTTTGAAAAACTATTCATCATATAACTACAGTATACATAGAAAAACAAAAAGAGGCACATGCGTATTTTGTAACGCTGTGCCTCTATTGAACTGCTTGAGAGTTGTTTGTTTCGAGAAAAGCAATCCCAAGCTCACTGCCGTACAATTGAACCAACATCAAATGCTCGTTGGCAATTTTTTTGTCGATAGCAACCAGCATTTCCATTTGTGACTGGTCGCTTTTGTTTTGTAGCTCTCGGAGAATGTGCCTTCGTAACTGTATTAGGCTGTCGAGGTGGTTCCTTCTTAGATGAAAGAGCTCGACATTTAGTTCTGCTGGTGTCATACCGAGCTCCAGAAGTACCTTCACATATGTATCCTACTCCTATTTTACAATGAAGCAAGTCATCGCTAGAAAAGTGACTAATTCAATGAGCGTCGGTCATTGTTCACTACTAGTTTGAGATGTGGACGCGACACCGGTTTCTTCTTTTCGGTTAAAGAGAAGAGAAGCTCAATGAGATTGATATTGCTATCAAGAGCTTGCCCCATAGCGATATAGAACGCAGCTTCTTGCTTAGAAAGTTTTCCATCCAAAGCATCTTGCTCGATCTCTTCGCATCTTCGTGAGAGAGTATTTATCCATGTGGTGCTTATCAAGAACATCTCATCAGAAACTTGTATACTATTTTCCTCAGACATGTGCGGTTCCTTCTAGGTACAATCGCTTGGCATTATCTCCCAAAAAAGATTTTAAGTAAAGCCACTATTTACTTTTTCCTGCTTCTTTATGCTTTTTGACGATCGCGTTGATTGAGGCTAAGTTACGCTTCTTCTTGTCTCTCATGATGTTAAGTTGCATAGTGAAGCGAACAATATCTGCAGGAGTCCATCTCCCCTCTTTATCCTTTTTAAATATTTCAATATCTTCAGAAAGCCCTTTTATTAGGGCGTCCATTGTTTTGTTTTGAAGGATAAGATCGTCGATCTCCTCACGCTCTTCCTCTTCTTGTTTTTTTTGGAGTGAGACCCACTCTTTTTGTGTGCTCTTATCGGCTGCCATACAATAAAATAGTAATAGATTGAGTGTAGCATTTTGTTGTGATTGGAGTAAGAGAACGGCACCGCTTGTATGTACTCTTCTAAAGCAGGAAAGTACTTTTTGGTGGCAGTGCTTGGGCGGTACCAACCCCCTGCACAGAAATACAAAAGACACATATTCATTCAAATAAAGCAGTTTATTTGCTATACACCACACAAAATACTTGTTTCACTCCTCGTTTGTGCGATGTCGTGGTGGATATTAGAACTGTTTTTGAGAGGTTGAGGGATGCGAATATTTATATTCCGACGTTCTACCCTCCCCTTGATGGCACTATTTCTACCAAACGCTAGTCAATGATTTTTGCTTGTATAAATTCAAATGTGTCATTAACACTTATTTCGTTAGTATCTACAATAATGACTTCAGGTCTTCCTTTGATATAGTTTTGCATCGCTTCCCAAAATTCTGGGACTTTTTCAGGTGTAAGCATACTTCCTTCCTTGTAACCTCTTTCGTTTGCTCTCGCTATGAGTGTTTCTTTATCGGCATTAAGTACAAATTCAAAGGTGCCAGCATCATACTTTTTCCCAAGTTCCAAAAATCTGTCTGTGGCTTGTGTATCAGTAAAAACTTTATCAATTATCACATCGTGCCCATTTTGCAAGTAATTTTCTACTATTGCCAATGAAAGCCTAACTACCAATTCACCACTTTCTTCACGATTTTCTTTATACCCGCTGATGTACCTTCGTTGTGCGTCTATATCTAACAAGAAAGACAGCGATAGAGCTTCGTGTAGCTTTCCTGCGATCGTGCTCTTTCCAATTCCTGTTGGGCCATTTATAAGTATGAGTTTCATCTATATGTTTCTTTTTTAATCCAAGCAATAATGTTGGTGGCGACTTGTTCTGGGCTTTTTTCGTTTGTATCAAGTATATAGTAGCCGTTTTCTTTTACTTCCTCACGAAGTTTTGAAGCAACCCACACATTGTCACTCACAAACTTTTCTGGAGTTTTGCCCGTGGTACGTTCAAGTTCTATGAGACTTTCGGGTGTGGTGTAACGACTTAATATTCGTTTGGAGATAATGTTGGGAGATGCATCTAACACACAGGTACTTACTGTTAGATTGGCAATATCCTCTAACGCAGACTTTATATCGCTTGTCTTCACAAACCCACATACGACGGTAGACAGATTTTCGCCTAAATTATGCTCCGCAACAGTAATCCAATGTTTCATTTCGGATTTTCGCCATTCTCTGTCAGCGTTACTAGGCACACCTCGCTCATCAAAATCGTGCACAGCAAAATTTTCTGGGTCTAGCGTACGTTTCAATTCAGGAATAACGGAACTCTTTCCAATACCATTAACCCCTGTGACTATAAATAATTGTGGCTTCATTTAGGTCTTTGATACATTAACGAAACCGAGTACGTTCATAGCGACCACATTAGGGTCACCATCGGCACTTACAACAATAGCACCTCTATCAGTCATTTCTTCCTCCCACCAATCCTTCCACCCGAGAACAGTTTGACGACTTTCCTCTGTGTTGCCCATATCATCAGTACCTTCACGATTTGATAGTCGGCTATGAAGTGTATTTGCGTTTGTTTTAAGTAGAATGAATGTGTCAAAGAGAGAAATAATATCGTCCATATTTGAAGCAACACCACAATAAAAAGCAACGTCAGTTTTTTGCTCATCCAATAGTTTCTGCAACTGGTCTGCGTCACAAATCAATTCAGAATTTTTTATCTTTTCAGGGTCAGCGTTATCAAAATCATCAAAAACTTCTCGTGTACCTTTTCGGTACATTTTGAACATTCCTTCAATATCTTCAATATCGTACGCGGTATAACCGAGAGTATTCAATTGTTTGCAAACGGTGGTTTTTCCAGTGCCTGAAATACCTGTTATTAAAATCTTTTTCATATGTGTAAGTTTATCTGTTCTTCAAAGGGTTTTGTCCCATCAACAACAATATTGGCATAGCTTTGTGGTTTACCTTGTGCAAAATATACATCCTCTGCATCAAGCCAATCGGTCCAAAGTCTCAACACTTCCTCTTTTGATTTTCCAGTCTGCATATCACGAGAAATACCTCTTTCTAGACACACCTCACGAGGAGTATTTACTAATATGCCTAGTGAAATGTACTCCCGTAACTCTGCACGTAGTGAGCGAACACCTTCAAGTATCATTAGCTTTGTCACTGGTTGATTTTGTACAGGTTCAGGATGATGACTATCCCACCATTTTGAACGGTCATAGTTCAACGTGGTAGCACCTCGTTGTATTGGTAGAAATACCTTCTCAATGAGAACGGAGTGCCATTCTGTAGGGTTGTCCCAACTCGCAAAGTCATCAATATGAATAATTTCTGCGTGGAATTTTTTTGCAAGCAACTGTGCAAGTGAGGATTTACCCGAACCACCGTGACCATCAACAGCTATGAACATGGTCTTTCCGACTTTCGATGACTTATCCTGAAGTAGTGATGCAAGATTATACATTCTGAAAGTATAGCAAAGTTCCTTTTTCTCATTAGGGGTCTAACTAAATATTTCAGGAATAGCAACGCAAAATACGCTCTATTCCATCTAGGGCGGCGTAGGAGAATCGGTCACAGAACCAGTTCTTCGCTCCGCTCAGAACAGATGGTTCCGCGACCCCTATTCGATTCTCTACGCACATGAAGCAGTTCATGTGCTACGCCAACAAAATATAATCGCTAACGCTCTTTATTTTGTGCGGCGTAAGAGAATCGAACTCTTGTCTCCTGCTTGGAAGGCAGGCATTCTACCACTAAACCAACACCGCATGTAGGAAATATACTACTACATTTTTAATAATTATTCTAGTCCTGAACTGCTCGATATACATGCATTTTTTTGAAAATGTGCTAGTATTACATAACAATCGCACTTCGGAGTGTGGTGTAACGGCTAACATTCTGGTTTTGGGTACCAGCGACTCAGGGTTCGAATCCCTGCACTCCGACAAATTAAATGATAGACGCTAGGCCACTATGTAAGGTTATTTCCCTTACTCACCTTTCCTTTTGAATATTTTGTAATAACCTTACCCTCCCCTCCCTTTTCTCGGTGTCAATGTAGACACACGCTAGATCAACCTGATATTGTGTTTCATGCGGAACGCTTTTGAACTGTAGATAGCTCTCTATAGCAATCAGTAGCTTTGACCACTTAGCAAAGGTGAGATTATCTTCGGGAGACACTACGAGAGTATGAACATTGCTACAATCTCTGACTTTTACACTTTTGACTTCTACAAAATGAAGGACATCGTCTTTTTCAGCAATAATGTCTATTTCCCCTTGTTTTATTCTGTAGTTCTGATCAATAACCCTAAAACCATGTTTCATGAGAAACTGTTTGGTTATATTTTCACCTATTTTCCCGATTTCGTTGTGTTCTGCCATAGTATAAAAGTTTTGTTTCACGTGAAACAAATGTCCCGTATGTACTTAATTAAAAGTCAAAATTTTCTTAAAAGCGTTGTATTATATAGCAAATTGAGTGTCAACGACATAAGTACATAATTGTGACCTATTGGTATTTTGGTGTCCGTTATACACCATACCCACAGAGTTATCCACATTTTTGTACTTTTGTTCACAGTGTTACGTTTCGCATGAAACACTTTGTATAGTATAGAATGTTTTGCATAAAAAGTCTTTTCAAAACAAGGCCATCATGATATCATGGTTACCAATGCGGTGTTGGTTTAGTGGTAGAACACGACCTTGCCAAGGTTGAGACAGGAGTTCGATTCTCCTACGCCGCACAAAATAAAGAGCGTCACGATTGTATTTTGTTAGCGTAACAGATGAACAGCTTCATGTGTGTAGGGAATCAAATAGGGGTCGCGGAGCTATACATCGAGAAAAACCGACAAGCACTCACTTCGTTCTCATTTTTGTGCTCCCGCCAGGACTCGAACCCAGAATAACGGTTCCGAAGACCGCTGTGATATCCATTTCACCACGAGAGCAGTTATTATACACTTATACTATCACAACTTATGTCACAAATACAGCCAACAATACAAGTTCCAAAGGAAGTAATGATGGTCATCGCAGTGCTTCAAGGTTCATCCTTTGAAGCTTATTTGGTTGGTGGATGTGTCCGTGATCTTATTATGGGTGTAACACCAAAAGATTATGATGTGACAACTAACGCGACACCAGAAGAAATAATAGGCCTTTTCCCTAAAACATTTTATGAAAACTCATACGGAACCGTTGGTGTGGTGACATGTGGAGAAGATCTCGGTACCGTTTGTTCCGACGAGACAGTAAAAATTGTTGAGGTAACTCCATATCGTCTCGAAGGTTCATATTCCGATAGTCGCCATCCGGATGAGGTGAAATGGAGTAAAAATCTTTTTGATGATCTCGGTCGTAGAGATTTCACAGTGAATTCGATGGCCTATAACCCCGTTACACATGAAATCATGGATCCATATGATGGTCAAAAAGACATTGAAAATAAAGTAATTAGAGCGGTAGGGGACGCTAATGTACGTTTCAACGAAGATTCTCTTCGTCTTATGCGTGCTATACGCTTCATGAGTCAGCTTGATTTTGATATTGAGGCCGTTACACGTGAAAGTGTAGAAAATAATGCACATCTTCTTAAAAACATTTCACATGAAAGGGTGAGGGATGAATTTTGTAAGCTCATCATGTCTGATTTTCCTATGAGGGGACTTATAATGATGAAAGAAACAGGCCTCCTTGAGTATGTGGTACCCGAATTGCTCCGTGGAATAGGGGTGGAGCAGAACCAAGCACATAGTTTTGATGTGTGGGAGCATAACCTAAGGACTCTTCAGCATGCCGCTGATCGAAAATGGCCGTTACACGTGAGACTATCAGCAATTTTTCACGATATTTCAAAGCCTGAGACAAGACGCTTTTCACATGAAAAGCACGACTATACCTTCTACGGGCATGATGTGGTTGGTGGGCGTGTTACACGTGAAATCATGGAAAGAATGAAATTTCCTAAAGAAATGATAGACCGCGTATCGATGTTTGTACGTTGGCACATGTTTTTCTCTGACACTGAACAAATAACGCTTTCTGCGGTGCGAAGACTTATCACAAATGTAGGGAAGGAGAATATCTGGGACCTCATCGACCTTCGTATTTGCGATAGAATAGGCACAGGAAGACCAAAAGAAGAGCCGTATCGTTTGAGAATGTACGAAGCGATGGTAGAGCAAGCACTTAAGGATCCTATAACACTTAAGATGCTGAAAACTGACGGGAAACGCATTATGGACGTTACACAAGAAACGCCAGGACCAAAAATTGGCTATATTTTGCATGCGCTTTTCGATGAAGTACTTGATAATCCAGAGAAAAATACTGAAGAATATCTTGATGCGCGAGCGTTAGAACTTGTGAAATTATCAATTAATGAACTAAAAGCGCTGGGAGAGGCGGGTAAAGTCGAAATGGAAGAGAAGAACAAGGAGATGGTGAAGGAAATCCGTAAGCAATTTAAGGTAAAAGGGGAGTAGTGTCATAAAAGACATTACAAAACAAGGTTTTTGAATGTGTCCTTTATAAAGGACACATTTATTGCTCAGGCTTGTTGATGAGCATATGGTATATACTTATTAATACTATGTTAGAAAAATATCTTGAAGAAATTGGTTTATCAGAAAAGGAATCGATAATCTACCTCGCTCTCCTTCAGGTTGACAGTGAATCAATTCAGGATCTCGCAAAAAGAACAGGAATAAATCGTACAACAGTTTATCCAGTGCTCGAGACGCTTGAGAAGAAAGGACTAGTGAGTGAAATTCATGAAGGGAAAAAAGTGTTATATGTAGCAGCTCCGCCGGAGCGACTTGAGACATATGTTGAACGACAGAAAGTCATTCTAGAAGAGCGCGCAGAAAGATTAAAGGATGTTATTCCTCAAATTAAAAGCATTCAGAGGGAGACGGGCGAGAGACCAATCGTGAAATATTTTGAGGGAAGAGAGGGGACAATTGCGGCACATGAGGAATTTTATGGAATGCATGATTCTAAAACGAGAGAAGGGTTTTTTGTTTACAATAGCGATCTTTTAAATAAGACATATACAACAGAAGAACAAGAACGATATCGTAAAATTCGTGTAGGGAAGTTGGTTCAACCTAATTCTGTGTACACAAACAGCGGGGGAGATATTAACTTTGTAACACCAGGTAGACGAAAGCGTATTGATCACGAAAAGTACCCAATCCTCTCAGATCTTATTATTATTGAAGACAGAATTCTTATTGGCACTTTGGGCGATCATGTGAGTTCAATTCTTATAAAAAGTAAAGATTTTGCAGTTACGCTCGCTTCTTTGGTAAAGTATATTAACGATAAAGAATAACTGGATACTATTTTGAGATAAATAAAAAAGACGACTAACATGTTGTGTAGTCGTCTTAAGCGTTCCCCTTAGAGAACTTTCTCTAAAAGGGGCCTAGCTCTTTATTATTATTCTCTGTACCTAGGAGGCAACCCCTCCATGCCTTTGAGCGAGATGTGCTCTGAAGAGGCTTAGCCGTCTCCAGGCACGATCGTAGGTTTGTAACCCTTCATTTCTATATGCTCCTGTGCACGGTTGTGTACTTGTCCACCAGAAAAGCTATAGACAAGGCAATCACGATCTCAAGGAAGGATAGACGTATATCAGGTCCCTGACACAAAGGCTATGGGTGCCTTGTGTCAGGGTTGCCCTCTACTTGTCTCCCATAGCTCTTCCTTATTATCGTGACATTGGGCAGTATAGCAGTTTGACATAATTTTGTCAATATGTTTTGTCATATTTAACTAAAAATGTGTGTTTGTCAAAAAAGAAAATATTTTTTAATTTCTAAAATACCTTTATTAAATAAAGCTTTTTAATCCATCTTTTTTCAATAAATTATAATTTTGACAAAAGTACTTGACAAAAAATAATAATGGGTGTAGGATGGCTCTATCGTTAAAAAAGAACGATGAAGCGTAGCTAACGAAAAATAATTTCAAAAACGTACTACCTAGTAATTCAGTAAAGCTTTAACGACGGTTTATATAGTTTATCTCGATTTCTGATGTGTTTCGGTGGCGAAATTTTTCGCCACCGGATACACATCGGAAACGTCACATCAGAAATAATAAAAAGAGATGAACTGGTGCGGGTCGAGTCTTCCACGACGTGTTGGAAGACCCTCATGGAGGCAACCATGGTCTATTACATAGACAAGTATGGCATTGTGCATACCTCGCGAGAGGCTTGCCTTGCCGCCAACCGCTCCTAGCAAGGGCATTGGTTATGGTGAGATGACGCTCACCGGAGGATTGGTCTCCTTGGCAACAGAAAAGGACTCGAGATGTGTGCTGCGTAAGTGGACACGAGAGAGCTTCGCTCTCTTCTTTATTCGCCCTGCTGCACGAACGCAGCAAAACCCTGTGGCGTGAGCCCAGGGAT
>CAZNVC010000031.1:0-9394 GCA_964576685.1 uncultured Candidatus Saccharibacteria bacterium | reverse complement strand
AGTTGGTAGAGCCGTCGTCTTATACACGACTGGTCCCTGGTTCGAGTCCAGGTGGGCGCACTTTGAGGATAAGGTGCGAATGAAATTAAAATACGTCTTAACTGTGAGTTTTTCTGCGTGGTCTGCGTAAAGTCTGCGTGGTCAGCGTTAAGTAGTATACACGACTGGTCCACAGATTCCTGGTCCTGGTGGGCGCATCTTGGGTGAAAGCAATATACGTTTGCCTTTTGGTCTTGCAAAACAAAAAGAAGAAGGATACCATTACAAGAGTACCGTTTATATCCGATGGTACTTTCGATGACACAAACATAGGAGGTTACTGATGGGGAAAAATCAAACAGGAGGAGACTTCTGTGGTGGGTTTCCACAAGACATCGCTCAACACCTCGCACCGCAATGCGAGTACATGCGAGCAAAGCAATCGACCATCACAGAGCTCCCTGGCGCAGGACATCTCTCAGATCGTCGCGCGGTTTGGGCTTCGTCTGATCCGCTACTCCACCAAGAACTACTACGTAATAACCCGTACGCTTGCGAGTAGCACCACTAGGTGCTTACCCTTACAAAAAGCCACCCTTCGGTGGCTTTTTTATTCATCCTAAATCTATTTATAATGTGTCCTCTTTTTTCTTTGGAGTAATACCATTTACAAGAAGTAATTTCTCAAACTCTTCTCGTTCGATGTTTTCTACTCTCATGAGTTCTTCTGCTATCGATGTAAGTGCTGCACGTTTTTCAACAATAATAAGTCGCGCACGGTTCCATGCATCATCCATAATGCGCTTCACTTCATCGTCAATTTTTTCTCCATACACTTCACTGTATTCTTTTCCATAAAAACCTCGAAGCACCTCCCCTTCTGGAACAAAAGCAATCGGACCGAGTGTACTCATACCATAACGCATGACCATATGTCGTGCCATGTTAGTTGCTACTTCTAGATCATTAGAAGGTCCGGTAGTAATATCTCCAAAGATTTCTTTTTCTGCAACATACCCACCAAGCGACATTGCGATGTCGTCGAGGAATGTTGCACGACTCATGAGACGACGTTCATCAAATGGAAGTTTCAGTGTATACCCACCTGCTGAACCGCGCGCGATAATTGAAATTTTGTGTACTGGATCTGCATCAGGAAGACATGATGCAACAAGTGCATGCCCTGCTTCATGGTAGGCAGTTATCTTTTTTTCCTTTGGTGAAAGCACGTGACTCTTTCGTTCAGGACCAAGCATCACTTTTTCTATTGAACGAATAAGATCATACTGAGCAACCGTCTTTCGCGCTTCACGAGCAGCAAGGATCGCACTTTCATTCATGAGTGAATAGAGGTCAGCGCCTGAGAACCCTGGTGTTCGTTCTGCGATCACACGAAGATTTACATCTTCGGCGAGAGGTTTCGATTTTACATGCACTGCAAGAATAGCTTCACGATCAGCACGATCAGGGAGATCTAGTGTCACTCGACGATCAAAACGTCCAGGTCGAAGGAGAGCCTTATCAAGCACATCTGGTCGGTTAGTTGCAGCCATGACAATCAAGTTCATCGTTGGTTCAAAGCCATCCATTTCTACCAGAATCTGATTAAGCGTCTGTTCACGCCCCTCGCCTTGCCCTGAGATAGAGTTAGCACGAGTACGACCTACCGCATCAATTTCATCAATAAAAATAATTGCAGGTGCTGCCTTCTTCGCCATATCGAAAAGGTCGCGTACACGTGATGCTCCAACCCCCACGAACATCTCTTCGAACTCGCTACCAGAGAGGTGGAAGAACGGCACCCCTGCCTCCCCAGCAACTGCTCGAGCAAGCATCGTCTTGCCTGTTCCTGGAGCTCCCATAAGGAGTACCCCTTTTGGAATCTGGGCACCGATATCAGTGAACTTCTTTGGTGCTCTTAGGAACTCCACAATTTCAGCCAACTCTTCTTTTGCTTCTTTTGCACCCGCAACATCTTTAAATGTTATTTTCTCTTTTGTATCATCTGGATAAATTATTTTTGCACGTGACTGACCAAATGAAAGTGCTTGAACATTTGCACCTTTGATACCACGACCAAGCCACCAGATCATGAAACCAAGAAAGACAACAGGAAGAAGAATCGGAATAAGAGATCCCCAAAATGAAAGCCCTCTATCGTTCACAATTGTTACTGTTGTGGTTGCAAGTGTAGTAGTACTCACACCATATGCCGCAAGAGTCGAGAAGACTGATGCCCCAGTTTCCTTTTTACTCTGCACTTTTGATGAGTCTGCCTTCTCGCCAGTGAGCGAATCTCCTTCAACAGTTATAGCAATAATTTGGTGATTATTTACCAAAGATGCAAACTGTGAAAGTGGTACCACTGGTGTCGCTTTCTTCTCTGTGATAATCGAATATCCCCATGTAAGAAACATGAGAATAATAAAGGCTCCGACGAGTTGCTGTGAGAAACTTACTGGTTTTGAAATTTTCTGACTCTTGCTTTCTTCGTTATTTTTTTGTGATCCACCGTTTTTGGTGGTTGCTCCAATTTTCGGGAATTTCATCTTTTTCATTTGCCCATTCTAACACATGATACAATATTGACAGCTGTTAGCCGTTAGTTTGTAGCCTTTAGCTAAAATACGTTGAGTTTTTGTATTTTCTACCGACTACACACTACATGCTACAAGCTTCTCCAAATGCGTCTCGTTGAAAGTAAAAAACTTCATCTCACCTATATCATTACCGATACCATAGAAGCAGGTATCGAGCTTTTTGGTTTTGAGGTAAAATCTCTTCGCAAGAAACAAGGGTCTCTTGATGGGGCCAAGGTTATCGTCCGTGGAGGCGAAGCATTTCTTGTTGGTGCGTATATCCCCCCTTACCAGCCTGCTAACACTCCAAAAAGTTATGACCCCTACCGCACAAGACGTCTTCTTCTTAATAAAGATGAGGTAATCGATCTCTACAACATCGAACAAGCAAAGACCTTGACACTTGCACCACATTCATTGTATCTTAAGAATACTCACATTAAGTGTGGGGTAGCGCTTTGCAAAAAGAAAAACGCTCGTGATAAACGTGAAGCGATTAAGAAAGATATAAGCAAAAGAGAATTAAGAAATCAAGACTAGAAGACCACTTCGCTGACAAGAAATACTATCTGTATCTTTCTTATCATCTCAGCATCTTTCCGTCTTGTAGTAACATGGGGGTGTCCTTTGGCATCGATAATAAGAATATGTTGTATGTGCTGTGTCGAGACTGTCTGAGCACTCGTTAACGTTCAGATAACCATGTTGCAAAAACAACTGGCAAGGCTATTCCATCGCCTTACGCGTTTGGACTAGTTCCAGCATTCGTCTAATTTAGACCAATCTGGTGTCCCTTCATTTCGTATCTCCGGAGATGATGTGGGCAATATCACAGAAGATGTAGGGTGTGTTGTTGCATAGCAACATACCTGAATCATACATGCTCTACGTTCATTGCTTTCGTGTACTTTTGATAATGAACGTGAACACTACTAAGTGCACTACACACAGTAGATGCATACCTCATACCTTATTACACGGCGGTTCGACTCCGCCCACCTCCACAAAAGTTTAAAATACCTCTATGTAACCGTAGGGGTATTTTAAACTTTCAGTGAAGGAATAGGAGAAAGTGACCTGCGCCACTTTCGTCGGAGGAGAATGGGGGTCGCGAAACTACTTCGAGCGACGCGAGGTAGTTTTGTGACCGACTCCGCCCACCTCCACAAAATGACACTCCAAAAAACCACCCCACAGTGTTTTTATCATTATAATTGAGCTATTGACATAGCTATATATTATGTGTTATAATATAATAATTATGAAACGAATACTTTTTATTCTTATTTCTCAGCTTTTATTGGTTAATTCCGTTTCTGCATACACAATAAGCAATTCCTATGGTGTTACGAGCGGCCAATATGGTTATTCATATTCTGCGTATGGTTACTCCTACCCATATGTAAATACTTACGATGGTTCTTCAAATAACACTGTTTCAAATAGTCAAAGAATTGTAACAATGGACTGTAGGGATAACAATCCTCCAAGTGCTCCTGGAACAATATCATACATGGTATATCGTATGCCGACTTGTTCTAGTCTGACAGGAGAAGGTTCTCTTACCTATTCGTATTCATCGCAGGGCACACCTATATTTTCTGGTGTTAGTAATTATAGGTGTATTAGTTATTATTACAATGGTAGTTGTTCAGAATATCTCTACGAAACAACCTACACACCCCCTGTTTCAAGAACACAGACAGCAACATATGACTATGGCCAGTATCAAAATTCATACGGGAACACAAATCAATATACCTACAGTCAATACCCTACAGCGTATTCATTACCTACTACTTATAACCAATATCCTACAACCTACTCATGGCCAACATATGGAGTAAGCCAGTATACCTATACTCAATAAGCAAGTTTTGAAATTTGCTCGTCTAGTTTTGATAGTGAAGCGAGCATAGTTGTTTAATACACCTGACCCCTACTTTATTGTTGATTGTATTAAAATTGTTAACAGTGTCATTGCCCTTACGCATACATTAACAATAGGTAAAAAGAAAGCCCCACTGAAGCTGGGGCTTCTGTGGGGCGTGGTGGTCTTTGTCAGACCATATCCACTTTTCGTCTGATGTCTGCCAAATCCAGAAAGTAACGAACCTTCTTGCGAAGGGCTTTGTGTCGCTGGATGTATTCCTTGTCTTTGGAAGCTCGGTTGTCGAGCTTCGCACCGACCGTGTAGGCACGCTTGAGGGTCTCGTCGTCCCACCACATCGCCTTGATGGCGTTCAGGTCAGTCTTCTTCCCGAACAGCATCACCGCGAAGTGAGCAATGAGACCAATCACGGTCAGCGTGACACGCAAGATGTTTTGCAGCATGTTATCTCCTGGGCAGGATGTAGGTTTTGCAGCTGTGCTACTCGATACCGAGAGCGGCACGTTCTTCAGGAGACAGTTTCGCGCGAGCGCGAGAAACCAGCTCTTGATGAAGACGAGCTTCGACATCGCGCGTTTCCGCTTCGGTGACGATGTTCTCTTCGATAACTTCGATTTCCTTGATCTCCCAGTCACCGTGCGGTTGCGCGCTCCACTTCTGGTAGCTTCCCATCACACCTTGCTTGGTGTCGATGTACGCTTCAGCGTGGGGGCGATGAACAAACACCTTGTCGATGACCATTGGACCACGACCTTCGGTCATGTCCATGTTGCGATACGTTGCAAAAACCTTCATCTGATTTCTCCTTGAAAAGAGCCATTCATTGACCGTAATGCCAATAGATCTGGCACGGGGTTATAACGCATATATTATATCATATACATTTTAGTTTGTCAATTAGTTTTTATTCTTTATTTCCTTGTTTTTAAAGGGTATTATGATAATGAGCCTCATATTTCTGTATTTCTCGTAATTCCCACACACTACAAAAACAATAAAAATAAACCGCCGATATCAATCGACGGTTTTCTATGTATAGAGAGAGGTGTTTCCTCAGCAAGAAAAAAATTGTTGAGATTCTTTCATGCGCTCTTCTGTAGCACGTCTGACTGCTGCTTCTTTCGCAAGAGGAGATCCTTGCGTAAGACTCAACTTCTCATCACGCAAAATCTCATCAAGAGAAAGTTCTTGTTTGGGGTATGGACCAACCACACCTGTGATATATCCAGCCGAAACGCGCAACCAATCGCGATAGATGAGTTCGTGACAGGAATCCTTACAGACCCTCATCACAATCTCATTGAATTTGAAAGTAACCAGATAGGTATTGCGATGGGAATTACCTGCGAATTTGTCGAGCTTGCCAGCGACACTAATCGCGGTAGCGATTGCAAACTTTATTCCATGAGATCCATACATCTGAAATGGAAATTCGGTATACACTTCCCTACCGATCATTTTTTTGCTCATCATTTTGTCCTTGTAATAAAGATATAAAAGATGACAAGACTCTATTATTCTATACTTTGTTCTCTGAGTCAATGAATTTTCCTTTTCTCACACATTAAAAAACTACGGAGAGAAATGTTATAATCCTCCTTGTATCGAAAACAGGAGAAGTGGCTGAGTGGGTTAAACGTAAACTGCTTTACATTTAACGAAAAATAAGAAGTAGCCTTCTTGTGCATTCTGGCAAACACGAAGCCACTGATCCGAAGAACGACAAATAGTTCAGAAGCAGAGCGAGGACTTATATTTGGAGAAGTGGCTGAGTGGTTGAAGGCACTTGACTCGAAATCAAGCAACGGAGCAATCTGTTCGTGGGTTCAAATCCCACCTTCTCCGCATATATAAAATACACAGGCTAAACCTGTGTATTTATATATGCGGAGAAGGTAATACCATGACCCAAGTCATGGTATGTGGGATTTGAACGAAATGCCGGTTTACAAAATAATATGATGAAAAGTTGGATTCAGGACTTTTCATCATATTATTTTGTCGGCATTTCCCGGGGTCGAGGCTACGTGTCGAGATGAGGAAAGCGAAGCTTTTAGAATCGAGCCGTAGCGGTGACCAATCCCTTCTTCTCCGCAACACACCTCCCCTTTACAAAATATTCTCTCTAGTTTTCTGGTTACCCAACTGTTACACTTAACAAAAACCAGCTATGACACTAGAACAACTCTTAAAGGCAGCGGAGGAGATTGCAAAAGATTGTTATGTTTATACACGAGCAAAAGAAGGTGACACGGTGTATGGGTATTGGTTCGAAGAAAATAGCTCACCGGTAAAATTCGCCTTTAACTACAGAAACGGTTTATATTTTATGGTGGTTAACGAATCAGAGAATCAGGTTTATATTAAAAGCAACAAAGATGTCGAGCAAAAATATACCATTAATCTCAAAGAGGCAATACCACTTACAAAAATGAAGACAAAGTCATACCCTTCACTTGATTATTTGTTCTACTATGGCAATAAAGAAATCGAACAATGGTTACAAAAGAACAAGTGGGAGAAAGACTGGGGCTATAATAGCAATTTTAAAGACAGTGTAGCTGAAAAATATAATTCTTGGTGGCAAACCACCTCCCCTTTCTATGCTCATGAAGAACTTTTTGCTTTCGAGGGGGGTTGGCCGATGACATGGCCCGATGATGATGAGCCACTTCTCTTTAATAATAAAAATGAATTTGTTGTGTGCACTCTTAAGGATCCTGAGCCTTGGCTTGAATTCTATGTCACTGAAACAAGTGGTGATACAGGTTTTTGGAGAACAACATAATGATTCCAAAAAACGATTATGAAAGGACCAAAATTCAATACCAACACCCCAACCCAAGAACCCGCAGCAAGAAGACTCTTTTCAGGACTGTCTCCAATTATGGATCGGGTGCTACTGAATGAAGAAAGCAGGAATTCTATAAGAGTGGGCAAAATTCTATCTAGACTAAATGGTGTTCTCGTTGTTAATGAAGCAAGTGTTGAATCGAGTACAAAAAAACTTGAAGACGGCACTTCCCAAATATCCCTAGGTGCTATGCCCTTTCACAGAGAAAATGTAGATAGATTTGGATGGGGTGTAGATAATGCCAGAGAGCAGCTTCTCATAAAATTAGCTCATGAATCTGCTCATGTGTTTCAAAGGCAAACAGGGTATGAGCAGGCTCTTGTTAACTTCTTGAATGGTTCAAATGATATAGACGAAAAGTTCCATCCATATCTTGAGTTATATGCATTTCTTAATACTAAAGGTGTTTGTAATGGACTAGCAAATATGGGTGTCTATCATAGACAAAATAGAGATACTGGTTTGCTCAGCATGACTACTTTGGAAGACATAACTGAGTTTATTGGTGCATACCTAATTAGTGATGATTATTTTACTTTTAGATTAGATGGTTCTAGGGTTTCTTTATCGGATGAAGATAAGAAAAAGGTGGTAATGCTAGTAATACAAATTGTAGGAATGTAGTTATTTTGCTAAAACACTATTTTGTGTACAGGGATTCGAATAGCGGTTGCAATAAATCTGCAACACTTTAAACGAAACTAGATAGTGCGATAACCAAAATCCAACCCGCCCCATCTGTTCACTTCTTATTGCTCCTTCACCTCTTTTATGGTATTATAGGGCGAATACATCGCCTTGGCAGAAAAAGTAAACATCAACAATAATATTCGCTCACCGAAACTTCGTGTCATTGGACACACAGGAGAAAATTTAGGTGTTCTCACAAAAGAAGAAGCTCTTGCGAAAGCAAAAGCCGCCAACCTTGATCTCATCGAGGTTTCTCCACAAGCAGACCCCCCTGTTGCTCGTATTGCGGACTATGGGAAATATACCTACGAAACTTCCAAGAAATTAAAGGAAGTAAAAGCAAAGGCTCACGTCACAGAAACAAAAACAATACAAATCAGTGTATCGATTAGTGAAAACGACATTATGATAAAGGCAAAGAAGGCCGCTGAGTGGATCAATGAAGGCCACCGTGTAAAAATCGACCTCCAACTCAAAGGACGTACTAAATATATGGATGAAAAATTCCTCCGTGAACGCATGGACAGAATCCTGGCTGTTATCCCTGCGGAATATAAAATCGCTGAACCACTGAAGAAAATTCCTAAATCAATGATGGTGGTGATTGAAAAAGCGAAATAATTAAAAGTGGCGTACATGTACGCCACTTTTAATTATTTCGCTTTTTCCGCGGAACGACGCTGACTAAACACGGAAAATGCGAGAATATATTGTTGCTGGAAGTTGCATTTGTACACCTTCCGCGATGGTCTGCGTTTAGTCTGCGACATTCCGCGCATTGGCCTTGTTTTTTCAGGCCAATGATGGTATAATGGCCCGACTATCCAAAAGGCAGTAATAATCTTGGAAATAAACCTGGAAAACGTATGAAGACAAATAAATCATTCCTCAAGCGACTCAAAGTAACGAAGAACGGCAAGATCATTGGCCGCAAGCCAGGTCTTAACCACTTCAACGCCAAAGCTCCTCGCCGAAAGCAATTAGCTGGCAAGCGTGGACAGGATTTTGTTATGACAGGAAAGGAAAAGTCCCGTTTTCTTCCAGGCCTCCTATAGAATTTTGATTACCTAACTAACTAATATTTACCACTATGTCACGAGTAAAAAGAAGTAAAATCGCGATGAAGCATCGCCGTAATGTCCTTAAAGCAGCTAAAGGATATCGCTTTGGACGAAGCAAGAAAGAAGTTGAAGCAAAGGTTGCTCTTCGTCATGCTGGTGCTCATGCTTTTGCACACAGAAAGGACAAGAAGACCGATATGCGTCGCCTCTTCACTGTTCGTTTAAATGCTGGCCTTCGTGCGCTTGGCACCACATACAGTGTTTTCATTGACATGCTCACCAAGAAAAACATGGTTATCAATCGCAAAATGCTTGCAGAACTCGCATCTGAGAATCCAGA
>CAZNVC010000030.1:0-10209 GCA_964576685.1 uncultured Candidatus Saccharibacteria bacterium | reverse complement strand
GTATTTGTTGTTTTCCTATTCTGCTCATACGTTTTTTACCAGATTGTGAATAATATTTCCCCACCGACCATTTCCTTACGCGCTTGCCTATCAGAAAGAATACCCTTTGGTGTTGAGAGTACCGTCATACCATGACCATACTTGAAAGAAGTAATATCTTTTACACCAGTATAGACACGCTTTGACTGCTTAGACACTCGAGATACACCGTGAATACGTGGCATATCCTTTGTGTACGCAAGCACTACTTCGACAGTTGGTTTAACTCCCTCTTCTACCTTATAGGTCTTAATGTACCCTTCATTTTTGAGAAGCTCAAGAATCGCTGCCTTCATTTTTGATGAAGGAAGAGTAACGGTTGTCTTGTTCACAAGACCGCCGTTTTTGATTGCAATGAGCATGTTTGCTATTTGATCCATAAAGATTATATATGTTTAGTATACGCATTAGTCCGCGATGGTCTGCGTAAAGTCCGCGACCTTCTGCGAGCGAAGCTGTCTACCAAGAAGCCTTTTTAATACCAGGAATCATCCCTTCGTTAGCGAGCTCACGAAAACATGTTCGGCATAGACCAAAATCTCGCATGAATCCGTGCTTTCGACCACATTTGAAGCATCGGTTGACTATTCGTGACGAGAACTTTGGCTTTTTATTGCTTCGTGCAATAGTTGATGTTTTTGCCATTCGTTTTTAATAGTTATGTAAGTAACTAGGTGTCAGGTGTCAGATGTCAGAAAATACAAAAGTACAACTAACATCTCACGGCTAATAGCTAACGCCTAGCGCCATCCGAATATCACGTGTATATTCGTAAATTTATTGAAAAATAAGCACTTTCTCAAAAACTTACGAACGTATACGGATTACAGACAGCCCCTAGATACTACCACAGAACCCTTTGTTTAGCAATCATTCTATAGAGAAACCCCCGAAAAGCTTCCGCTTTTCGGGGGTCGATTGACGATCACCACCTCTTACTTACCTGACATCCCGAGCTTTCTCCATGTTGGAAGCATCTCGACTTCTTCTTTTGCCTTTGCAGATGCAAGGTATTCCGCATACCTGCGGACGTAATGGCAATCACTGAGCACAGAGTACACATCCCAGTACGAAAACTCGGCAAGATAAAGGGCTTCGAAAAGCTCCTTTTCGCTTTTTTCTTTATTGATAATCTTCGGAATCTCTGCCACAAGCATGGTAAGAATTGCCACTTTCCTACTGAGTCTGCTTTTAATGTAGACAAAACTCGCCCACATAAAAAACGTAACAACCCCCATCACCAAAAAAAGGAACCGGAGGGCAGCCCTTTCTTCCGCAAGAAGAAAATATGAATGTTGCACAACCTTGTATGCAAAATACAGTACCATCATCAAGAGAACAAGAAGCAAGAAGCTAATCATTCCGTGACGATGCTTTTCTTCGTTCGTAATGAAAGCAATCGAAGTACTCATGGCAAACACCTTTCCCAAGAAAATTGAGTGAGCAACCACAACAAACACTATAATATGTTGCTATATAAGTCAAATTATTTAAATATATGGTATAGTAACTACCTAATGAAGAAAGTTTTTACGTATATCGTCTACCTGTTCGCAATAATTGGATTCGTCCTCGTGTCTGGATATTTTGCAATACGATTTGGCATCACCAACGAACAAGGCGTTATTGATATGCAAAGAAATACTTTTCTTAATACAGCACAGAAAGATGCCGATAAAAATACCGCTACATCTGTAAAGCAGCACGTATTCACCACCACAAGCGAATGGAAAGTACTCAAGGAGGCTATCTACAAAGATCGCGAAGCGATCTTTAAAGCTTCTGCACTTTTTTCTGTAAAGCCACGCCTTATTGTAGCTATCCTTATCGTGGAACAACTCCGACTCTATAACGATAATCGTGAAGTGTTTAAGACCGTCTTTGCTCCACTTAGAATACTCGGGATACAAAGTCAGTATTCATGGGGTGTTATGGGTATTAAGCAAGAGACTGCAATAGAAACAGAACATAACCTCCTCATACCTACCTCCCTTTTTTATCCAGGAAAACAATACGAACACCTTCTTGATTTCACCACCGACAACCCTGAAGAAGAACGATATAATCGTCTTACAGAAAAACATGACCGCTTTTACTCATACCTTTACACTGCAGCTATCATCAAAGAATTGCTTGCACAATGGAATAAGAGCGGGTACGATATTTCAACAAAACCTGACGTTGTTGCCACACTCTTTAATATCGGTTTTGCTCATTCAAAACCAAACCCTTCTCCTAAGTCTGGCGGCGCAACGATAACGCTCGCTAGTAGCACCTACAGCTTCGGCTCTCTTGCAAAAGATTTTTACTATTCAAATGAACTCATCGAAATATTCCCAAGATAAAAGAATGCAAGAAAATACAAAGAGCGACGCCTACGGCGTCGCTCTTTGTATTTCTATCTCACTAATGGATATACCCTAGTGGCTAGTCTTTAGTATTACCAACTAAATGGCGCACCGTTTGCAGTTACTCTTGTCTCTCCTACACCAATTGTTTGTCCAGCAAGATTAACAACAGTAAGTTGGAAAGTAACATCTTGCTTGTACCATGTAGGATTAATAATACTTGCAGGAATTTCCTGTTGGAATGAGGTAGGAGCAAAAGGAATCACGAAATCCTGACCACATGGAGTACCAGCAATGCTTGCAGACACATTTGGTCCACAAAGTGCACGAACCTTTACTGAATAGTTACCAGCAAGTCCTGCGTTCCAAGAAGCACCGATTGGAATATTTACATAAAGCTTAAACACTTCTCCTGAGTTAACAGGTGTTTTACTTGTTGTAATGCTTACTGCTGAAGGTGCTAGTGGACGTCTAATGGTAATCGGTGAGACTGTCGCACGAAGTGTTGAATTAATACCAGCAATGTCAGTCGTTGGAGTAGTCACAGAAATCTTAAATGAACCCTGTTGGTTATTATTACAGGTTCCAGCACACACAGAGTCGAGAAGCTCTCGTGTAAGCACGAATGAATAAGAATTTCCAGAAATAGTCGCAACGATTGCTCTTTGCCCAGAAATATTACTCTCGAGAACAATAGAGAAAGAAGAGGTTTGAAGATTGTTAGTTGTCCAATTAACATTCACTGTGTCCCCTTCGTTATAGATACTATTAGCAACTGGTGAAGAAACTGTTACTGATCCACTTTGTGGAATTATGCCGTATGTATATCCAGAAGAAGGATTATATACGATACCTGTCCCCGCTACCTGTGACGATGGAGATGAAGTAATAGTCACAACAGGAGAAGGTGAGAAAGTGTTTGCAGAAACAGCGTTATAAGGACTAGCAATAGTTATAGCAGGAAGACTAGCAACTGAAAGATCTTGTGGTGTTGCGTATACGGTAGGATTTGAAGACTGTGGTGTTACTACGTGAACAAAAGGATCTGTAGGGGTAACATAGGTAGTACCGACAGAATATCCATATCCATAATTACCGAACGTATCACCGTAGGAGTAAGTATTGTCTATGAGATCAGTATCACAGAGACGCTCATTAACAGCATTTCTTGTTACCTCACCAACAGTTCCAGTTGGACGAATTCCATTGTTGAATTGGAAATTACGAACCGCAGCTTGTGTCTGATAGCCAAAATACCCATTTGGAGTAGCATTAAGAAATCCTGCGTTGACAAGCATTTTTTGGAGAATATACACATCATTATTCTCAGAACCTCTTTGTAATGTTTTTGTGATTTGGACATCACAGCGGACAATTGGGGCACTATTAAAATATGCTGCAGATGAGGTAACCATCTGGGAAGCAAAGAGCCCAAAAAATCCAATTATTGCTATAATCTTTTTCATACCGTCACCCTACCATATTTGAAAATAAATGTCAATACCTGCACAGTGCATTACATTTTTTAATAAAAATCTCATAAAAAGAGTGCTTTTCCTTGTGTTTGGAGAAAATAGTACGTAAAATGTAGTAGGAAAATAACTATTTTCAAGCTCTTTTCATTCACCAGGAGACTCGCATGAACATTTCTTGGACACCGCTTGGCGGGATTCTTGATTTTTCTTTTGGCGGATTAGTACTCTGGACACTTATTGTGACCCAGATAACTATCCAAATGGTCACCATTTATCTTCATCGAACGGTGGCACATGTATCATTGTACTTGCACCCGATTGTTGCTCACTTTTTCCGTTTCTGGAACTGGCTTGCAACAGGAATGACTACAAAAGAGTGGGCAGCCATTCATCGAAAGCATCACGCCAAAGTGGATACCAAGGAGGACCCACACTCCCCTATCACGAAAGGCAAGCTACGTATTACGCTCGTTGGGGTTCTCGAATATGTTAAGGAGTCATACAACTCTGAGACAATCGAGAAACATGGTCACAATACCCCAAATGACTGGATCGAAAGGAACCTCTATACTCCTCATAATTTTCTTGGGGTGGGGGTACTTCTTGGTGTAATCAATGTACTTCTCTTCGGACTGCCTGGGCTTATCGTCTGGGGAATACAAGCTGTTTGGATTCCTTTCTGGGCGGCAGGAGTCATTAATGGGGCCGGACATTTTCTTGGATACCAAAACTACAAGCGTGGTGATGGACGATATCCAAATGTCGCCTACTCTACTAACATTTCTCCAATAGGGTTCTGGATAGGTGGCGAAGAGCTCCACAATAATCATCACGCCTTCCCAACATCTGCCTTCTTCGCCAAAAAGTGGTATGAGTTTGATATTGGGAGCGTGTTCATTCGTATCCTATGCCTCTTTAGGCTGGCACGTCTACGCATTCCCCTTGTTCCAAAAAACTCACTTCAAATGATGTACTATCGTATCTTCAATTTAGGGTAGTGTCTGCGTCGTATTTTCCTAAGCACTGAGAAATTTCTCAGTGCTTTTTGTTTTAGTGGTTTCTAAAAAAGAAAGCGGCGCCTATGGCGCCGCTTTCTTCCCTCCCCTCTTTTCCAACCAGAACTTTATGCCTTCTTAAATGGAACACCGATTATCTCAAAGAAACGTGTCGCTTCTTCTTTGGTCTTTGCAGTAGTTACCATGGTGATTGCCATACCGAAGATATCCTTCAATTCTTCGTCCTTAATTTCTGGGAAAATAGTATGTTCCTTAATACCAAACGTCATGTTGCCGATATTATCAACAGAGGTTCGATTAAGTCCACGGAAGTCCTTTGTTCGAGGAAGTGCAACGTTGAGCACTTTGTCGAGGAACCCAAGCATACGTGCACCACGAAGTGTTACCGCGACACCAATCTGATCCCCTTCACGAGTCTTAAATGATGCCACAGACATCTTCGCCTTACGAAGTGTTGCCTTCTGGCCAGTGATCTTCGCGAGACGATCCATGACGATCTCGTTTCGCTTGCGGTCACGCTTCATCGCAGAACCAGTTGCAACTGATACTGTTACTTTTACGAGACGTGGTGCCGCCATTATGTTGTTATACCCAAACTCTTTTGAAAGAGTTGCGAACGATGCCTTCTGCTTATCTGCCACAGAAGCAACTGATGATTTTGTCATATTTTTTGTATGTAAGTACGATTGCCCGCTGCCGTGCTACGCTTGCTACGGTAAAGCGAGGTTATACGCGCTTATCTTACAAGGCTTTCGCCTTGTGTTTAAATTGGTAGACCTTTACTCTACTATAAATATGCCAAAATGTAAACAAACCCCACAAATGCAGGGTTTGTTTAATTCTTTTGTAGTCGCAAGCCTATTGAGCAGAAAGACTTATAGCACACGTTGAAGAAAAATATGCAGCACTAGTAACTCCGTTAGCACTAGCTCCAAAGAAGAGCTGTCTCTGTCCTAAAGGAGTTATGGTGATAGCTTTTGTTTGGCCAACCTGAAGAAGTCCTGATTGCACCGCTGCTGCAGCAACATCTGAATCGAGAGTAAAGTATCCATCAGCCCCTCCCCATACACCACCATACGTATGACCTGTCACTGTTTGAGGACTGTCGATACCACAGGTGCCGTCAGGAGCGGTTACCCGTGTAGGAGTAGATGATTGTGCAGGTTGTTGAGCAGAAGGAGTGGCGACACAATAACCAATAGTAAAAGTTGGAGTAAACGACGTTGTTAAGAATGCATTGGATCGTGTTCCTGCAAAAATCTCCGCTTTACCATTAGCACTATAGTGCTTTTTAGCAAAATCAAGAAGTGACGTTGCTCCCCAAGCGTTATTACAATACGCCTGGTTCAGCTCTGAATAGAACTGCCCTAAGTAATTAATTAGCTGAGTGCCAGAAAGTTCATCAGGTAATGAGCCCCCGGAACAAGACGGGTTCGTTGAGACAGGTGTGTACGGCGTCGACAAAAATGAGGACGACCGAGTTCCGGCGACTATTTCTGCTCGACCGTGAGAGCTATAGTGACTTTGAGCGAAAGCAGTGAGTGACGATGTCTCCCAAGCATTTATACAATATGCATTCTTTAGTTCATCGTAGAATTGACCGAGATACGACGTAGCTTGAGCATCTGTAAGTGTCTGAGGTATAGTGGTCGTAGTACAACTACTTCCATTCCATGATAATCCTGTCTGGCAAACAGCACCAACGGAACCAGTATAATGAACACTTCCTGGCTGAACGGTTAAATTAAAATGAGTCTGACTTGAAGGGGTAAGGTTAGAAAATACATACTGCCCATTAATACCTGAAGCTTTTGGCGTTGATACACCTACCTGATAAAGGTCTGCTGCGGTTGAGTTAGCGCTAGTCCAGTACAGTGTTACAGAACATGATGATCCACCTGACGGAAGAATACAGGAAGCCCCGTCTGATGAAGAGGAAAGTTCTTGGGTGCTAGAATAATAGCCAACAGAAGCCGTACCTGAAACCGAAGGAGGAGGGGTACTTACTGCTGGAACACAATAATCGATTGCATTAGAAGTTACACCAGGTTGGAGGGTGAAGGAGTTAGTGTTTGTGGTTGCGGTTCTTTTTTCATAGCCATCCTTACAAGTAACTTCGCATGTTCCCCAACCATAGAGACTACTATATGTCTGTGATCCTACAGCAACACTCGATCCTCGAGGATACTGTGTTGGGTAATTATTCCCTAAGGCACATGAACGACTTGTGGAAACACAAGCTGATCCTATATAAGAATATCCAGAATTACAGACCGGAACATTACTATAATCCCTCTGGGCATAATCACACGTACCCCATTGGTTGGTTGTAAAGTTCCATAATATTTTACCTGGGGCATTATTCATGTCACAAGTCTTTGTATTGAGAACACACATTGAACCCTCGAGATGAGCATCTGAACTACATTTAGAGAACTGCCAACTACCCCATGTCGCCCCGCTCCAGACACGGAAGTATGTCCCAGTTGCGCTTCCTGCTGGTAGTTCTGAGGATGGGATCCCAAAATCTGTACTCCACTGTTTCTTTGGTTCACACTTGCTCGTTGTTTGACTACATGAATATCCAAGTTCACACGCACTATTCGCATAACAGTATCCAGAAGTATTGTTCTTCCACTGCGCCTTCTGACCATTTATCCATACAAATCCTTCCCCTGCACAACCACCGAGATTAACATCACACGCGATGCCACCATTTGGTGCCTTTGGACAGGTTTGGTTAAGAGTCCCGTTAAGATAAAGATTATTGTTGTAACAAGAAAGCCCTGTTTGTGAAGGTCCAGTTGATCCAATTGGAGTAGAGGCTGCAACTACAGAGATCGTAGTAGTGGCACTCTTTACAACAGCACCACCATGTACAAGTTCTGCAACACACTGATGTGAGCCTATTTTTTCTTGAGACCCAACAGTTACAGATTGTGCGCCACTTACATCAAGAGCACTTGCCATAGTAGATGGAGTAATACTTGTCATCCCTGTTTGGTCCTTACATTTAATTCTCACACTATCGCCAGAAATAGTGTTGTTGGTTGACCATTGCATAGAAACAGTAGAGCCAACATATGGAGAAGCTGGGGTAATCGTGAAATGAACGAATGACCCATTATAGGTACTTTGACGACAGATTGTATAACCATTTACAGAACCCATTGTGGTACCTGAAGGGCAAGATGAACCAGAAGTAAGTACACAATAGTACGTACCATTAATTGCTCTTGAGGTAGTTCCTGATGGACACGATGACGAGGAAGGAGCAGGATTTCCTGAAACAGTCCCAGGGGTTGGGGTAACCCCTCCTGTGTTAGACTCAGAACAGCTTAATATCTTTCCACAATTAGTTGAAGAGTTATACGTCGACCCTTGAATATAGGTACATCCGGCAGGTGGAGCAGCGTAGGAACATGTCGAAGCGACAGGAGAATCCGAAGGCGTCCCCGGCCTTGACCTGAATGAGACCTTAACTGTTGCTTTACTAATTCCACCATGTGTATCACGTGCAGTGTAAGTAGCGGTTATTGTACATCCATAGTAACTAGCACCAAGTGTTCGCGTATTACTTCCACTGAACCTGTCTCCGCTCGCATATGTTCCAAGCCATGGTTGCCAGCTATCTTCAGAGAGAGAACCGAGTGAACATCCTGTGCCCGACACGGTATAGTTCGAACTTACTGATGCCGCACTAGGTGCAGACCAAGTCCATGTTCGAGGAGACATCGGATTTATCCCTGTCACTGTCTGCCCCCCTTGAACAGAAATAGTGCTTCCGTTTGCACTGGTACCGGAAAAAGTGAGATTTACAGAAGGACCTGTGTTAACGTAACCTGACTGATTCTCGGTAACGGTAGTCCCTGTACTTCCGTTACCACCAGAAGCTGTCGGTGAAGACCCTTGATTAGTTTGTGTTCCACCACACCCAAGGGCATTAACTTTCCCTCTTGTCATTGGTCCCACAATACCGTTTGGTGTGATACCGTTATCCGATTGGAACGCTTTCACAGCTGCCAACGTTGCAGAGCCGAAGTACCCTGTCGGATCAGTCTTCAGATATCCTTTATCATTTAAGAAAAACTGGAGGTCGGACACTTGACCTGAAGTAACACTGTCTTTAGCACCAAAGGTCATATTGACCATGAGGTTGGTGCACGTAGTGCTGGAATCTAATGTGTCAGTAACTTCTGCAGAAACAAATGATAGTGATAAAAGGGAAACAAGCACAAACGATAGAAGGGTGGACTTTTTCATAATATTTGTAGTATGAGAAAAGTATAGCACCCATATATTTTAGAAGGACTCCTTGTTATACACACACCGAACTGAATCATCACAAGAAATGATTAAGGTTATAACAAAAATGCGATTCATGTACCATGAATCGCATTTTTCACAATATTACTTCTCCTCTTTCTTTGCCACTTTCTTCTTTGCAGGAGCTTTCACGTCCTTCTTTTCTTTCTTTGCTGCCTTGTCTGCAAGCTTTACATTAGATGCATGAATCGGCATAGCGATAGAAACAATACCGCCTTTCTCCCCTTGCTTACGAGGGCGCATATGACGCTTCATCATATTAACACCCTCGAGGACTACACGATTCTCTTCGCGCAATACTTGTGTAACAGTAGAAGACTTTCCTTTGTCCTTACCGGTTGTCACTATTACTTTGTCTCCTTTTTTTACGTGCATATATTTGTATTTAAATTTGTGAGTATTTCGAATGGCTACAAGCTACATGCTAATAGCTTATAGCTGTTAAATAATTTCTGGTGCAAGTGATGCAATCTTCTTATATCCTTCAACCCCAGTGAGAGAAAGTTCTCGAGGAATTGGACCGAAGACACGTCCTGCTTTAGGTTCCTTCTTTGTTTTATCAACAATAACAACAGCATTATCATCAAATGAAATGTATGACCCGTCTTCGCGACGCACTTGCTTTGTGGTACGAACAACAACACCATATACCACATCCTTCTTCTTAGTTTGCTTACGAGGTTCAGCAACTTTAATAGAAAGCACCACCATATCACCAATAGAAGCATAGCGACGCTTACTTCCTCCAAGCACCTTGAATACTCTTCCGCGCTTTCCGCCTGAGTTGTCAGTGATTATTACGTTTGTTCCTGCTTGTATCATAATGGTGATAATTAGTTATTGGTAAATGCAATGCTTATGCCTTTTTAGAAAGCACAGTAAAGTTCTTGTCTTTAGAAAGTGGGCGACACTCTTCGATAATCACAAGATCCCCTACTTTGTACTCATTCTTTTCATCATGAGCCTTGTAGTGCTTGTCGATCTTGTAGTACTTACCGTACTTCT
>CAZNVC010000029.1:0-11007 GCA_964576685.1 uncultured Candidatus Saccharibacteria bacterium | reverse complement strand
TGTGCGTAGGGCAGGATTTGAACCTGCGAAGCCCGAAGGGCGACAGATTTACAGTCTGTTGTGATTGACCGCTCCACCACCTACGCATATATAGAAACAGTGTTTATTCTACCAAAAAACACCACGTAACGCAAAGAGTTAAATTCCTATGAATGTGATTAATCTGCTACACTGTGCTTCACTATGATCTACGATGGAAAGGGTGCGTCACTCTCACTTCAGGAAGCATTGCGAAAACGGGTAACTCTTTTAGCTCATCCCCCTGTGCTCGCAGTCCTCTCTGTCGCGTCACATCCTTCTATCACTTCCTTCATAACAATAAAAAGAAAATTTGGAGAAGCTCTCGGTGTCACTGTAGAGGAACATAGCTTCCAAGAGTCGTTCGGCGAAGAGGCACTTATCCGAGAAATTAAAAAACTTGGAGCAAGTAACTACTACACAGGACTTATTGTCCAACTCCCCCTCCCTCCTTCATACAATACAAAAAAGGTGCTTGATGCAATTCCTGAAGAACTTGATGTCGATGTTCTAGGTGTAGATGCATGGAACACATTTATAAAAGACGGAACACCTGTTCCTCCTGTTGCAGGAGCAGTAGCATATATTCTTAGTGATACCCATACAGAAATAATCAACAAAAATGTAGTCATAGTTGGTCAGGGAAATCTTGTCGGTATTCCTGTTACCGAATGGTTCAAACATCAAAATATTACCCCATATAATATAGACATCACCACAAGTGAAGAAGAGAGATTGAGAGTATACAAGGATGCAGACATCGTGATATCTGGTATAGGCAAACCACACTATCTCAAGAAAGAATTTTTCAAAGAAGGAGTGATACTCATAGATGCAGGAACAAGTGAACAAGCAGGTGTTCTTTCTGGTGATTGTGATCCGCTGTGTGCAACGATTGCATCCATTATCACTCCTGTCCCCGGTGGTGTTGGGCCACTTACAGTCGCGCACCTTTTTAAAAACCTCATAGAGGTTGCTGAGAAAAAACAAAAAGGCAATTAAAAAGAGACACACTTCTACGTGTGTCTCTTTTTACTAGCACTCTTTACTTCCCGTTCGTTGACGTCTTCTTTTCGTGAAGCTCTGCACTCATAGGACTTGGAATCTTTCGTGGCTTCTTTGCCTCGACCACAATTTCGCCCTTTTTATCAAGTGACACTTCTGCAATACTTCCCTTGGTAAATTTCTTCGAAAGCATAAGTGATGCGATCTTGTTCAAGATATGAGTCTGCATGAAGCGCTTAATTGGGCGCGCACCATAGTGAGGATCGAATGATTTTTCACCAATATATGCGATGGCTTCCGGTGTTACTTCAAGCACGATTTCTTTTTCAAGAAGTCTCTTGGCAAGCACATTCACTTGAAGTCCAACAATCTCTTGTATCTCTTCCTTAGAAAGAATATCAAAGATAATAGTTTCATCGAGACGATTTAAGAACTCAGGCTTGAAGAACTCTTTGACTGCACCCATCACACGATCTTTTACTTGTGTATACTCACCCCCTTCTATTTGTTGTGCGAATCCCATCTGCTCCATCTTTTGAATATACTGACTACCGATATTAGAAGTCATGATAATAATCGTATTCTTGAAGTTCACTACACGCCCTTTACTATCAGTGAGACGCCCCTCATCAAGCACCTGGAGGAGGAGATTGAATACTTCTGGGTGAGCCTTTTCAACTTCATCAAAGAGTATCACTGCATATGGTCGGTGACGAACCGCTTCTGTGAGTTGCCCTGATTCATCATACCCAACATATCCTGGTGGCGAACCAATTAACTTACTTGTACTATGCTTCTCCATGTATTCACTCATATCTACCTTAATGAGTGCTTTTTCATCATTAAACATAAATTCAGCAAGTGCTTTAGTAAGTTCCGTCTTTCCTACACCAGTTGGACCAAGGAACATAAACGAGCCAATAGGTCTCCCTGGATCATTGATACCAGCACGTGACCTACGAACCGCACCGCTTATTTTTGCTATCGCATCACGTTGACCGATGACTCGCTTTCCGAGCTCTTCTTCCATTCGAGAAAGTTTCTCCTCTTCTTCTTCAAGCATACGAACAACAGGGATACCAGTCCAACGTGCAACAACACTTGCTATTTCTTCCTCAGTAACCTCTTCCTTGAGAATACGACGAGTCTTCTGAAGCTTCTTGAGACGTTCGAGTCGCTCGTTAAGCTCACGGGTAAGTTCTGGTATCTGCCCATACCTAATCTCTGCAACACGAGTAAGATCAGCACGAAGCTCTGCACTTTCTGCTTCAAGACGAAGAGATTCAAGAGACTTCTTGATCTCACCAATTTCACTGAGAGTCTTTTTCTCATTCTTCCATTTAAGTTCAAGCTCTCGTGTCTTCTCCTTCACGTTTGCAATCTCCTCATCAATAGTTGCAATTCGCTTCTTTGTGGTAAGCACATCTTCCTTGTCTTCATCCGCGATCAGCTCTTTTGTAAGAGCCTCCTTTTCAATCTCAAGACGCATGATTCTACGATGTGCATCCTCAAGTACTGGTGGCTTATTCTCAAGCGCAATACGAAGTGACGATGCAGCTTCATCGATAAGGTCGATTGCCTTATCAGGGAGGAAGCGTGAGGTAATATAACGAGTAGAGAGGTTTACCGCAGACACAAGTGCGTCGTCAGTGATACGGACACCATGGAATAGTTCGTACTTTTCCTTAAGACCACGAAGAATTGCAAGCGCATCTGCTTCAGAAGGCTCTTCAACAAATACTGGCTGGAAACGTCGCGCGAGTGCTGGATCTTTTTCAATATGTTTCTGATATTCTTTTAGGGTTGTTGCACCGATGGCACGAAGTTCACCACGAGACAAAGCAGGCTTGAGGAGATTTGCGGCATCTGCCGATCCTTCTGTTGCACCAGCTCCCACAATAGTATGGATTTCATCAATAAAGAGAATAAATCCTCCTTCTGATCGTTCTATTTCTTTCATAATAGCTTTCAATCGCTCTTCGAATTCACCACGAAACTTTGTTCCAGCGATGAGCATACCAAGATCAAGAGATACAAGCTCCTTTCCTTTTAGGCTCTCAGGTACATCGCCTTTTGCCATACGAATAGCGAGCCCTTCTACGACAGCAGTCTTCCCTGTTCCCGCTTCCCCGATGAGAATTGGATTATTTTTTGTACGTCGAGAAAGAATCTGCATAAGTCGCATGATTTCTGTATCACGACCAATCACTGGATCAAGCTTATCCTGTCGAGCAAGGTCAGTGAAGTTACGCGTGTATTTTTGGAGAGCTTTATTTTTCTTTGGACCTTGTGCTTCAGAAATATTTTGTGTTCGAAGTTCTTCAAGGACATGGTATGCTGCGTCTTTATCAATACGAAAACGCGCTAGCACTTCACGTACCTGACCTGTAGATTCCAATAGTGCCAGGAAGAGATGCTCAGTAGAAACAAATTCATCGTTAAATGACTGTGCAACCTTAAGCGAGGTTTCAAGCGTAGTAGCAAGTTCTGGAGTAAGATACATCTGATATGACTGACTCATCGTAGCAGATGATCCAGGAACCTCTATAGCGTCGATAACACTATCGGTAAGGTGAATAATATCGATTTCAAGTTTTTCAAGTATTGCATGAACAAGAGATTCTTCTTGGGTGAGAAGTGCTCCCATCAAGTGAAGCGGGTTCACCTGATTCTGTCCTCGCTCTATAGCAAGTTCGTGAGCACGACGAATTACCTCTTTTGCTTTTGTGGTGAAGTTGTTAAATGATGGAGGCATTGGAGTGGTAATTAGTTAATGGTCATTAGTAATGTGTACACACAAAACACGGGCACCTATACATATATATACAAACCATTATTACTGATTATTTCAAATACATATTCAGTGTAACAGGAATCAGTCATTAAATCGTGGTGGATAAGCGGAGATTTCGGAAATATTCTGGAATATATACACAATGCCAAAATGAAATATAATAGTCAACTTGACAAACTTATAATATGTATTATTTTAATTGCTTCAATTTTACTCCTGTATAAAGTCATTGATTATTAGTCGTTCTAGGCGTATAGTTAAAGCATTAACAACGAAAGCGTAATGTGAGTTTTAGTTAAAAACTACCATGATTACCCTTAAAGACCTTCATCTTCTTATTAACCACCTCCATCAAGCAAATGAAATCTTTGATGCCGAAGCAACGATAGAAGAAAGAAAGCATAAGGAAATTGGTAAAAATATCACTCACGAGAGACGCACGCAACACGAGCCCCGCAGTGTTGTCCTCCACCACAAGGCAACACTCGTAAATTCAATTGAAAAAAAGCTACTCCAAGAGTGCGATACTGCTATTGTTACGCTTGAGGAAAATACAATTTATGCTGCACGTGAACTCATTGCAGAAAGTGTCTACCCTTGGCTTCACCGTAAAGAGCCTCCACTGGAGTACATCAAAGATCTTCTTGCTGATGAGACTTTTATTCCTTTTTCTCATGGACTTACTGAGAAGAAAAAGAAGTTACTTGATTCTGGTATTCATTTGCTTATACTTCCTTTGGAAATTGAAAAGGAGTTATCCTCACATTTCACTTCCATCAAAGCAAAAACGAAAAAAGATGTCACAACAACTGTTGGTGACATTTTTTCTTTTGGAATAGAAAATCTTCACACTCTCTTCCCTCAGCATACAGAATACATTGTCACACTCATCACCTTTAGACTCTATACACTTGGACTCCTTGAAGATCCGGTGTAACTCTAAATATGAAAGTGCGCGACCTTCGGTCGCGCACTTTGTATATCCACTCGCACATCACTAGATTCTCTCTTCCACTGTGTGCCAGTCGATATGGTTCATGAAGACATTAATATAGTCCGCACGCTTCACACCATAATCAAGCATAAATGAATGCTCAAATACATCCATAACAAGAAGTGGTGTAAGCCCAGCTGGATATCCTTCATCATGTTCTCCTACCCACACGTTGAAGAGCTTGCCATCCTTCTTATCATGCACGAGTACCACCCATCCGATACCTCGCATAGAGGCTAGCCCACGAAACTCTTTTTCCCAGTTTTCATAGGTGCCCCACGTACTCTCAATTTTTTGCTTAAGTGTACGCTCACTAAGTGCTACACCATGCTTTGCAAGATTTCCAAAATAAAGTTCATGGAGTCGCATACCATTCCATTCCCAACCGAAACGTCGATGAAGCTCCGCATAGTCAGGTGTGCCCGCTTCCATACTCTTCATCTGGTCAATAAGTTTATTAGTATTGGTAACGTATCCTTGATAGAGAGTAAAATGATTTGTAAGGAGAGCATCACTTAGACCCTCAATACCAAGCAAGTGTGAAAAATCTTTTGGTGTGTACATGGTGTATTAGTAGTAATTAATTTATAAAATATCAATTGTCCAATTATTCGGTAATGAAAAAAGTATACCATGCATTCTTATCGCTAAAGACGATATTTTTCTGCTATTTCTTTCATCGCTTCTACCAATTTTTCCATATCCTTCTTTGTAGTATTTCTCCCCATACTAATACGAATATTCTCTCGTGCCTCTTCTTCGGTTGCACCAAGTGCCATCACTACATAACTTCCATCAGTCTCCATCGATGCACATGCACTCTTGTGCGACACTGCGAACCCTTTCGCATCAAGTCGAAGTATCATTTCCTCAGATGAAATTCCTGGAACGCGACAGTTTATATTATTTGGTAAGCGTAATGCAGTATGAAGAATCCCCTTCTGTGCTATATTGTCTGTACTCTGTTGTCTATATGTATCGAATGCTCCATACAACACAATAGATGGCACCTCTTTCCTAAGTAACTCAACAGTGTAATCTCGAAGTTCTCGAAGGCGGACACTTTCCTTCTCCTTGAGCTCATGAGCTTCTGTCAGTGCCACTCCAAAGGCATACGCTCCTGCAACATTCTCTGTACCACTACGAAGCCCTCGTTCTTGCCCTCCGCCATATAGAACTGATGAAAGTTTTACTCCTTCACGTTTATAGAGAAGCCCCACCCCTTTTGGACCATACACCTTACTACTATTTACGGTCATCATATGTACCTTTAACCGCAATACATCAAGGTTGCAATAATTTACTGCCTGGCACGCATCAGTATGAAAATATGGATACGAGGTAAAAGAGAGATTTTTGTTTCGCTTCCACTCATCTATAGCACGACCCACCTCTTTCACTGGTTGTAACGTACCAATTTCATTATTAGCATACATCACACTCACAAGAATTGTTTCGTCACATAGTGCCTCTGTAACATCATGTACTTTAATGATCCCATTATCATACACAGGAAGATATGTAACACGTACTTTTCCATCACGCTCTAATAGCTTCACTGGTTCAAGAATCGCAGGATGTTCGATAGAAGAAACGATAATATGAGGGACCATTTGTTGTCTGTTGTCTGTGAGCAAAGTGGTCTGTTGTCTATATCCATTATAAGTTCCAAGCACTGCAAGATTACACGATTCAGTTCCAGACGAAGTAAAATAAACTTCGTATGTATGAGAGTTAAGAACACTTGCACATAGTGCTCGTGCTTTATCAAGAAGCACTCCTGCCTTTGCTCCTTCTGCATGTATGCCCGATGGATTGCCGTATAGATGAAGAGACTCGAGGAGTGCGCGCTTCGCGCGCGCTCCAACTTCTGTCGCTCCAGCATTATCAAGATACACCCTTTGTCTCGCCGACTTCGTAGACTTGTATAAACCCTGCAAACCAACACTCTGCCCCTTAACAAGGGCTACAAGTTGTGTATAAAAACTTTTCATACCTCTACTCTATCATAAAAAATACCATCCACAGTGAGTGAGATGGTAGCAAGCTCAATTTCAAACACAGTACAAGAGAAAAGAAAGGCCCCTCGAACTTGCGTTCTCGGGGCCCGGCCGGTCAGTGGCCATATCAGTGGGTTTTGTTGAACTTCGGCGGATCGTTCATGGCACGTCTCCAGACGATGTTGTTCACATTGGAACACTGCTGCAGAGCATCGGCGCCCGGCATTGTGCAGTGGTGTGACCGGAATGGTCACAGCTGTCGCCCGCGCGATGCAGGATCATGGTCTATTGAAACTCTCCTTGACCCCGCTACAGGCGGTGTCGGGGGGCGAATACCTCTCTTTCTTGGTAAACGCTCCCTGACTCCCTGAGGCGACAATGAAGAGTATAGCATACTAGTAGAATTTGTCAACCCCTCTCATTTACCCTAGCATACTATTGATTTTTTATCTATCTCATTGGGTCAGTAATCAAAAGAAAAAGCCCTCTGCAACAATGTTACAGAAAGCCTTTCATCAAAAACAATTATTTTGGCTTCGGTCCCCTATTCATACCACCAGTGCCACCAGAACTAATAACACAGACAAGCAGGAAGTCGGTCGTGTTACCGCTCAATGATTCTTGATTCATTATTAGGATATCCTTTCGTTTCAGATGATCACACACATACCCTCACCAAAGGGTATTTCACCACTATACATTGTGTTATATTTTTGTCAACATATTTTCACTAGGTTATTATGAAACCAATAAAGAGCTTTATTCTCCTTTGGATAAATATTCACACCCCAATTTTTCATCATGCTACACTCTTTTTACGAGACACTGAATTTTGTCGCTATATTTGTATGTCACTCATCTCACACTTCATTGCATTCATAATCGCTTCCCCCGCTATTTTACTTACCTGCGCACTTGGAATTCTTCTTGTGTATACTTTTTATCTTGACCATAAGATAGTGGTGCTCACGCGAGGTAAAACAGGTGCATCGCTTGAAGATACTATTAGTGCATGTATCGCAAGTGTTACAAAAATTGAGGAACGTAATGAATTTATTTCCAAACATGCACTTACTCTTGATGAAAAGGTGTCTCATGCGCTTCGTAACGCACAAACATTACGTTATAAAGCATTCGATGCTAATGGTTCTAATCAAAGTTTTTCAATAGCGCTTGTCAATGAAAAGGGAAATGGGGTAGTCATATCATCGCTTCATTCTCACGACAGAATGAGTACCTTTGCAAAACCAATTGAGAAATACGAAAGTACCTATGATCTCACCGAAGAAGAACGACACGTTCTGCAAGAAGCAAAGCAAGCACACAAAGTATATATCTCATAGACTCCCTTACGAAGAAAAATTATCTTGTAAGTGTAATCACGCACATCTCTAAACTCTTTCTTCCCTCATTACTCCTTAACCCCTATCTATCGTTGACATTCCGTGGTATAATTGCCGTTAACGTTATGTCAAAAAAGCTTACCTCACAAGGAGCTGTTTCTCGTCAGCCTGTTGTCGCAGTACTCGGGCATGTTGATCATGGAAAATCATCCCTTCTTGACTACATCAGAAAATCAAACATTGTCGAGGGCGAAGCAGGTGGTATCACGCAACGTATCTCAGCATACGAAGTGGAGCATAAGCAAGCTGATGGCAAAGTAAAGCCAATCACCTTTCTTGATACCCCGGGTCACGCAGCATTCCAAAGTATGCGCGAGCGAGGAGTTGAAATTGCTGACATTGCTATCTTGATTGTCTCTGCAGAAGATGGAGTAAAAGCACAAACACTTGAGGCATGGAAAACAATTGATGCCCACAAACTCCCTTACGTTGTCGCAATAAATAAAATAGACAAGCCTGGTGCCGACATCCAAAAAACAAAAAATTCACTCGTTGAGAATGGAATTTATATTGAAGGGTACGGAGGTGATGTGCCATGTGTTGAAATTTCAGCAAAAACTGGAAAAGGAATTGATTTCCTTCTTGAGACTCTTCTTCTTCTTGTTGAAATGAATGAACTTACTGCGATGCTTGATACTGATGCAACAGGTTACGTACTTGAAAGTTTTGTTGATCAAAAGCGTGGGATTTCTGCAACGCTTGTAATAAAAGATGGAACATTAAGCACAAGTGGAGCAATTGTTGCCGGCACTGCACTTTCCCCTATCCGCATTATCGAGAACTTTGCAGGACGACCTATTCGTAACCCTCATGCAGGACAACCAATCAAAGTCACTGGTTTTGATGAAATACCAGAATCTGGTGCAGTTTTCATTTCTTCATCTGACAAAAAGCTAATGGAAAAACTCCAAGAGGAGACTAAGTTAGGCACCGTGAAGGCGGTACTTGATCCACGTGTCTATCGTAATGCAAAGGTAGTTATCCCTGTTGTTATAAAAGCTGACTCACTTGGCACCCTCGACGCAGTAAAGCTTGAACTCAAAAAACGTGAGACCGATGAAATTAAAATTAAGATTATTGCTGAAGGTGTGGGAAATATTTCCGAGGGAGATATTATGCTCGCATCATCCGATGAAAAAACAGTGATACTTGGTTTCGCAGTAAAAATGGAAGCAAAGGCCCGCGATCAAGCAGAGCGTTTCAATATCACCCCACATCTCTTTGATGTGATTTACAAACTTTCAGAATGGTTCGATACTCTTGTAGAAGACCGTCTTCCGTATGAAGAAAAAGAATCTATCGTAGGCACACTTAAGATTCTTCGAACATTTAGTTCACAAAAGGATAAGCACGTTATTGGTGGACGAGTTGAGACAGGAAGAATCGAAAATGGAGGGCTGGTTCGTATCATCCGTCGTGGCGTTGAACTTGGACGAGGAAGAATAGTAGAACTACAATCACAAAAACTAAAGACATCATCAGTAATGGAAGGTAACGAGTGTGGTCTCATGATAGAAAGTAAAGTTGAAATGATCCCTTCTGATATGGTAGAAGCTATTCTTATTGAAAAACTCCGCATCTAAACTAGGGACTAGTTACTAGGGCTTAGCTACTAGTCAATGAAGTCCACTAAACTCTAACCCCTAATCACTAACAACTACCACTATGGACGCTAATAAACCAAAAACTGAACGACAACTAAAAGTAGAACAACAGGTACTTGGCATTGCCCAAGATTTCTTTCAACGAGAATCCTCAGGGCTCTCGATGATTACAGTCACCCGCACCGATATTTCACGCGACATGAAGTATGGCACTATTTTTATCACTGTACTTCCAGAGAATAAGGAGGAGTCGGCGATCAACTTCGCGAAACGCATGAGAAGTGAGCTACGTCACTACGTCATGAAGAGACTTCCTGTGAAAGTAATTCCATTTTTTGAAGTAGAAATTGATTACGGGGAGAAAAATCGTCTTCATGTTGATGAACTCCTCCGAAAAGATAAGCTAGCACATTCCGCGTACGAGACACTTTCAGCACAAAAGGAGAGCGAGCGAGCAGATAACTAGAAAATCCTAAGATTTTAGTGTTGCAAAGCACAGCATAGTCGCGTGAGACCTTCGGTCTCACGCGACTATGCCTACTCTTGAATAATTATTCAATATTACAGGGGTACTTGACAAGTATTATAATTATGCTATAATGTACCCCACTTGAGTGTTGTGGGGCCTATGATTGATTTCACAACATATTCAAGAAACACAACCGCCAATAATGGAGAGGGAGCAATGTATAAACCTCTAGACTATCGATCCGATAGACATAGATGGTTCCTAGTCGCCGATAAGGACTAGCGGTTAGAAGCACCGTATAAAAGTTCCATGGTTCTAGACGTCCATGTAAAAAAACAGAAGACGACACAAAAAATGTCGACAACTAACTACTAGGAAAAAAGGTAGTCAATGAACTGGCATGTTACAACCCCCAGCCAGAATGAGTAAATTCTGGAGTGGGCGTAGCGATCGCCTGGTGAGGATTGTTTCTCAGAAGAGACAGTTACTCAGCTACGTAAAAAAACAGGATTTGTGTCGAGGCATAATACGCTATCGACACAACACCGCCGACCCTCAGAAGGGTTGGCGGTTTATCATTTATATACGTATTAAATGAGGGATATCAGGAATTGACTTGACAAATTATTTAAATAGTGTATACTGTGTCTTATCTTGAGTGGGGGAAGAAAAAAAATTTCCATCACAAAGAGATAAGAGTAGTTCTCTTTTTTTGAAAAA
>CAZNVC010000028.1:0-13944 GCA_964576685.1 uncultured Candidatus Saccharibacteria bacterium | reverse complement strand
AGGGTTTACAGGTAGAAAAATCTATGGTTTTGCACGATTTTTAAAGAGGCGTATACTTATGAGTATATGAAAAGATATGTACCGATTGTTATAGGTGTCCTAGCTCTTTGTGCCGTATTATATGTAGGGAACGATCAGATGAAGAAGGATAAAGATGTCGCAGTTGATGAACAAGCAACAACAACTGCACAGCTCACTACCTCGTTCACTGGAAAAGTTACTAGAGTGTACGAAGGAGATAATGTACTTGAGTACGGATTCGATCTTCCTGAGACTGCTACCACCTCAGTTGAGAAAGACGGAGCATTAGTGAAGGTTGCAGAAGCAGGAAATCCTCTTCTTGAAATGTATCTTAGTTATGAAGGAGGACGTGGATATTCTCCAGCAGATTATGTTACTAATAATATTGTTCCTCATGTGTCTGCGATTACCGAGGATGGTACTGTAACCATCGGGTCTCGCGAGTGGACAGTGGTAGAGTCACAGTGGAGTGTGTGGCACATTGCTAAGTCAGATAATGGTCAATGGCTATTAGTAGTAGAAAATAGAAAGGCTGACAATGACAAGGTGAATGCAATTCTCGAAAGTGTGAGTACAAAGTAATTATTTTATTAAACATCATGAAAAATACCCGAAAGGGTATTTTTTGTTGTGAAAACTATTTTTGATAAATAATATACTTCTATAAATAAAATGTGGTAGAGTGATGTGTATGAATGATACTCACCATAGAGGAGTAAAAAGAAAAGTGTTTGTGGGAATGTCTGGAGGCGTTGATTCTTCGGTCTCTGCACTCTTGCTTAAGCAGGCTACACCAAATAATTTTGAAAAATTATTTGGTTGCCCTGCCCCAGAGGGGTTTAGGGGGTACGATGTCACTGGGGTATTTATCAAAGTCTGGCAACCAGATTTTGTTGAGTGTACATGGAAAGAAGACAGGTTAGATGCGATGCGTGTGGCAGCAGAGCTTGATATTCCTTTTGTGACGCTTGATCTTGAAAAAGAGTACAAAGAGGGGGTGATCGATTATATGATTGAGGAATATAGAAAGGGAAGAACCCCTAACCCTGATGTGATGTGCAATCGTGAAGTGAAGTTTGGAGCATTCTTCACGTGGGCAAAAGAACACGGGGCAGACTTTATTGCAACAGGTCACTATGCAGAACATGATGGGGTATCACTTCTTAAAAGTAAAGATGAAAGCAAAGATCAGACATACTTCTTATGGACTCTAAAACAAGAGCTACTCTCATCGATTCTTTTTCCTGTAGGTCAGATGGAGAAGAGTGATGTACGAGCGCTCGCCACGGAACACCATCTTCCTGTGAGTACTAAGAAAGATAGTCAAGGGCTTTGCTTTGTCGGGACTATTGATATTAAGACGCTTCTTAAAAATTATATTGATGAAAAAAAGGGGGATGTACTTAATGAACATGGAGAAGTAATTGGTACCCATACTGGAGTAATGTTCTTTACTATCGGTGAACGACACGGATTCACGATTACCAAAAAAACAACAGACGACACCCCATACTTTATTATTGCAAAAGATGCTATACGCAATACTATCACTGTGTCACATACTCCTCCACAAGAAGAGAAGGGTGAGGTGATGACTCTTGAAAAAGTAAATTGGACACAAACAATCAAAAAAGGGGAGCAGTATGAAGCGCGTGCAAGATATCGAGCACCACTTGCCTGCGTTGAGGTGATTGATGAGACACACATGAAAGTGGTAAGTGGAGAGCTTACAAAAGCCTCTGGGCAGTCACTAGTGTTGTATGATAATGAAAGATGTATTGGTGGAGGTATTATTGTGTAGAATTCGTTTTGCGAGTGAACAGCTCTTCTCATTAAAGAAAATAAAAAACCGGCGCGCATGAATCTGCTTGCCGGTTTGCTGTCCTCCATACGAGGAGCTTATTCTTGATTCTTGTGTTGCGGAGGGCTGTGAGAATGCCCTTTTGCCACGTTCCTTCTGTGCGAATCTTGTTCGATTACCAACTTCCCACGTGATCGGTGGGCTTGCCGGTAGAACGTTCTGCCTCCTGCCTTTTTGGCGGTAGGCTTGTCTTTTTTTTCTCGCACATTCCTCATGAATGAACTCTCCTTATTTCGGGTGAGATGGTATCCTAAGGCCTCCCCAGGATAGGGGATACTATAGCATCTTTTCAAAAAAGAAAAAAGTATCTGACTGGATTATTTAATTAACATTATGTAACCAGTGAGTACACATTTTTTGAATCTTTGTCATCACTTTTTCTTTTTCAGTTGGGTTGCTTGATACTGCAGAAAGGTAAACAAACTGAAACTCAATAATGTTCGGCAGTTTGACGAACTTTTTTTCTGCATATCCTTTTTCGACATAGACAGACTCTTCGTCATAGAGGTACTCAAGATTTCCCGGGTGGGAGTTTTGGTACATATAAAAAGTGCTTTGCGGTGTGTTAAATTGTACTACTTTCGTACACTCAACAACTTGTTCGTTTTTAGTACCAATATCCACCCGGAGACGTGCTCCCTTATAAAGGATTGTACTCATCGTCCTTATTGTGTCCATGGTATTTGCCTTTCTTGACTCAACGATTGCTCACAAGGTACAACATGTTATGTGGAAGATTCTCTCCCGTATGTATACTTACATATTTTTTGAAAATATGCACGCAGAGGGTTAGGCTCCTTGTGGTGTATCAAATTCCTTACCGCTGTTAAGATTTCCACGTTTACTTAACTTCGATATTTTTTCTATAATGGCTACTGCGCTTTCTTTTGTTGAGTGTCGAAGTGCAGTATAGTCATAGTCTAAGATACTTGGATCAAAAGGAATTTCTCCAAGAATGATCGTAGCGTATCGAGCAATGAAGTCTCTGTAAAATTCATTATCTACAGGTTTATTGATAACTGCAAAACATGGGATCATTGTTTTTCGACAAATATTTTGTATCTGCTCAAAGACTTTTACGCTGTTCCTGTGTGGCTCTACTATCCCTATCACTGCATCAATCCCTGCGTAGAGTCCATAGTTGAGCATGTCAGCACCAGCGACACTATCTATTACTACATACCCATCTTTTTCATCAAGAAGCCCAAGATAATATTTTAGTGGACCGGAAAGACCGTGAGAGCATTTTGATTGAAAGAGTACTTCAGGACTACCTAGGCCGATATTGATGAGTGAAAGGGTGGGAGAGATTTTGGTACTAATTGATTGCGTGTAGTCATCCATAGGTGTAATAGAGAATGATGGAAGTGAGGTATGGTGATGTTCCTTCAAAGCACCTTCGCCACAACATGCCATAAGTCCACTACGAGCCATGAACTCTTCGTCGGTAGTATGCATGAGTGGGGTGATTTCTGGATTGAGACCAAGATTTGAAGTGAGGTCCATGTTGTGGTCTGCATCAATGGCAAGTGTTTTTTTACCTAGAGATTCTAGGGTTGTAATGATGAGCCATGAGGTGCTACTTTTTCCGCTTCCCCCTTTTCCAACAAAAGCAATTTTCATATGAGTATACTAACAGAGCGACTGTGAGAGTGCAATTTGTTTGCAACTACTCATGGGTATGATGAGAATGGTCATGATGAGAAGTGTTATGGCCTGGGTGACGTGTATGGAATCGTATTTCAAGATAAATAATCCAGAGCACAATAGCGCCAAGTGAAGACACGCTCGCTATTTCAAGCGCATGGAACTGTGCTTCATCGATTTGTTTCCCTACTATATACACTAAGATGGCAGAAACAGGAGACCCTATCTGGGCAGTAATTCCGTACACTATCGTTTTTGGTACAGATAATCCAATACTACGAAATAAGGTAAGAGTCCCGATTATTTTTGGGAGTTCATGGGCGATAATTCCGATGGTTGCAGCATAGCCAAACACTGGGTTAATGAGGTAGGTAGCACCAATCACTGCTCCATCCAGAAGAGAATGAAAGGCCTCGCTAATAACTATTCCTTTTGCCCCTTCAGCTTCAATGGCATGATGATGCCCATGTGAGAAACGAGAAAGAATAAAAATCGTAAGGAGTCCGGTGCCAAGACTTGTGAAGATGTCTTTTACAGTAAGACTACTCCCATGTTCCCGTAAGGTGTCGACAACAGTGAGTGCAAGGAGGGCAGTACCAAGTAGTAAGAGAATTATTTTTAGTTTGCCTTTAAAAAAATTTGTCCTAAGGAGAAGCGCAAGAAATGCTAAAAGGGGAAGGGTGCTTGCGCTTGCAACCATAAGAAGAAATGGAGTAAATGACGAGAATGAGTTCATGTAAATAAGTCTATATTTTTTGCGAAAGATTTGCAAGAAGAATACCACGTGCTACAATCATGAATATAATCTTTATGGCAATTTATTCTAAAGAAGAATTACAAACAATGCTTCAGGAGTCAGGGCTTCGAGTTACAGATCACAGGCTTACTGTGCTTGCTACCGTTGCTAAAGTAAAGCAACCCATTACTGTGTATGAACTTGTGGAGTCGCTTCGTAAAAAAAATAACATTGACCAGGCAACGGTCTACCGCAACCTTGCATCACTTCATGAAGCTGGGTTGTTACGACGACTCGACTTTAACCATGGTCATGCGCATTATGAACTTGAGACAGGGAGGGCATCGCACCAGCTTGTGTGTCACAACTGTGAAACAATCGAAAAAATAGAAGGAATTTCTGTTGACGATGCTGTAAAAAAAATGCTCAAGAAAAGTAAAAAGTTCAAGAACATTAGTACCCATTCCATTGAAATCTACGGGTTATGTAAAAAGTGTGCGTAAATTTGTAGGTAGTGTACTGTGCGGTATCTGTGCTCATTACGAATATTCTCAATAAAAGAGTATACTTTGGGTATGGTAAAACTTCATCAAAAAGCTCCACAATTTTCACTTCCTGATCAAGAGGGTGTTGTTCATACACTTACTCAGTATGAAGGTAAGAAAGTGCTCCTCTACTTTTATCCAAAGGATGACACTCCAGGATGTACTACTGAGGCATGTAGTTTTCGTGATAATCATGAAGCGCTCACTAAGATGGGACTTGTAGTGATCGGGATAAGCAAGGATTCTGTAAAGAGCCATAAGAAATTTGCTTTGAAGTACAACCTTACCTTCCCGCTTCTTGCAGATACTGAAGGGGTTGTGTGTGAGAGTTACGACGTATGGCACAAGAAAAAGTTTATGGGTCGTGAATATATGGGAATAGAGCGCACAAGTTTTCTTATTGATGAGAGAGGGAATATTGCAAAAATCTATCAGGGAGTGAAACCAAAAGAACACGTCGCAGAAGTAAAAAGTGATCTATAAAGGAAATTAAATAGAGAATGAAAAAAGGTGAACTTCATTAAGTTCACCTTTCGCTTTTTTTATTTTAGTTGCAACGCACGAAGTCACACCCTTCGGGGTGACCGTAGTCTTCCTCTTTCGTCACTTTTTTGTTAGCAGACTCGAGCCAATCCATGAATTTTGTGCCGGATTCCCCGTCAATGGTGATATAGCTATTACCGTTGACATGGAAACCAACTCGACCGTCTTGTTTCTTAACAAAAAGGCCAGGCTTGGTCTCTCGTATTGTGATAATTGCTTTTGTGGTGTGTCGGCCAACTCGAGCGATACGAAGCATGAGCCCGCTCGGCCGGCCAGATGCCTGCGATATGATTGTTTTACACAACTCGATATCCATCATTGTATTATCCTCTGTTCTGTAGCGAATGAGCATTGCGAAGTTTGTACTTCTTTTTTGTGGGATACGGTGTAGAGCCGGTGCCACAAAGATATACTACAACCGATAGCGATTGTTGTAAAGTTATCCACGGTGTATACTGGGTATATACTACATAAAAGCTATGAATACCTTTAAAGAACTAATAAAAAACAATATTGTTGCGTTTGGGTTGGTAATCAGTGTAGCGTGGGTGGTAAGTTCCTTTGTGTTAGCAAATGGACTATCGACCATTAATAGTCATAATGCTATTTCTGTAACAGGAACAGCAGAACGTATTGTGGAAAGTGACGCTGCGAAATGGAATTTCATGCTCACAAAACAAGCAACACCAGAGAGTTATACCTACGTTGCAAAGCAGTTAAAAGAATCAGAATTAGTAACTGTGAAATATCTTACAAGCCATGGTGTTGATGAGAAGGCCATTACTGTGCAACCACTCACTTCAACTGTGGTGTGTCAATCCCAGAATCAGGTAATGTATGACAGCAACGGAAGACAGCAGTGCTCGGGGATGTTCACCTACAGCTTGGTTCAGACGATTATTGTAGAAGGGGAAGATGTAGCAATAATACGCAACCTCTCACTTAACGCTCCTAACGCGCTTGCACTCCTTGGGGTTCAGGTGCAGACAGTATCAGTTGATTTCTTTTACACAAAACTTGCTGATATTCGTGCAGAACTCCTCGAGCTTGCTTCGAAGAATGCAAAGGAACGAGCTGTTGCTATTGCGAAGAGTACGGGGAATAAAATCGGAAGTGTAAAAGATGCATCTCAAGGGGTCTTCCAAGTAACGCAAAAGAATAGTACTGATGTGAGTGATTACGGATCATATGATACTTCAACAGTAGAGAAAAAGATTACCGCAATAGTGAGGGCAAGTTTCGAGGTGAAGTAGGAGATGGTGTCGTATTGTCGAAAGAGGGTATGATGTGTAGGGTGATTAAAAAAGCGCGACTGAAGGTCGCGCTTTTTGTACTCAGCATTACGAACCTTAATACTTACTGAGTATCCTTTGGTTGATAGACTAAATAAAGAGAAACCAGTCCGAAGATTGTGGTTGTGACAACCATCCACCCCTTGAATTCGAACCATACAGGGAGAGGAAAGAGTCTTCGTACGATTTCGTTTCCTACAGCAAGAAGAATAAAAAACCCAATCCAAAGATATGTGAGTTTATTCCATGCACGATTAGCCATTGGAATCACTTCATTAAAAGCGAGCTTAAGGAAAGGGACATTTATCATGATTCCTATAATAAGAGTAAGAGCGCAGGTGGCGTCGTAGAGTGTGTCTCTCATCTGAATAAATTTCACTTTATGAAAATGAATAGTCATATATCCAAACAGTAATGTGATTGCTGCAACATAAAGAGCAAGATAAGGGATACGTTTTTGGAGGTTGTAAGTAACTACAGTAGAGATGATTGTTGCAATCATAAGAAGTGCGGTGGACTCATAAATCTTTAAATAGTGAAAAGAAGTAAGGAAAAGAATCACAGGCCCAAACTCGAGAAGACCAGAAAAAACAACATGCTTAAGCATCTTTCCAGAGAACATAGAAGACTTCTTTTGATTCATGGTATGATAAAGTACATTACAGTATAAACGATATGCAAAAAATTAAACACCTTTTTAGAAAAATGTTTCATGGGCTGCATTTTACAACACCAGTTGCAATTATTGTGGCTGCAATTATTCTAGCGGCCTCTCATGTTGGATATGGTTACATTCTTAGCAACAACACACCAACTACTCCTACGACAGCATTTAAAGGGAGAGCGATTGATGCAACCGATTTAATGACTGGAAATACTAAGAGTAAAGTAATTCTTGTAGAATATTCTGACTCACAATGTCCTTTCTGTGCACGTTTATATCCGACGATGCAACAAATAGAAGAGGCATATAATTCAAAAATCGGATATGTATATCGATACTTTCCTCTTACTCAGATTCACCCTGATGCGTTTGAAGAAGCACGATCTATTTACTGTGTTGGTAAGAACCTCGGAGCGGTTAAGCGTAAAGAGTATATTGATGCGCTCTTTAGTTATAAGCTAGAAAAACAAAATGCAAATCTACCAAAAGGACAAAAGGAAATTATTGCAAAAAGTATAGGAGTAAATGAAGGTGAGTTTGCAACATGTATGCAGTCGCAGGAATCAAGTGATGTTGTGAATGCTTCTATTCAAGATGGGATAACAGCTGGAGTACAAGGAACTCCGGCAAGTTATGTACTTATCAAAACAAAGAAAGGATATGAGACAGTATCGTTTATAGACGGAGCTCGACCATTTGAGTATTTCAAGGCAATCATTGATGATGCACTCTCGAGATAGGTTTAGGTAATTACCTTTAGTTGTAGCTGTTAGCATTTAGTGGTAAAGAAGCGCGACCTTCGGTCGCGCTTCTTTATTTTGCACCACACTGAAAGCCACAGTCAAATGGCTAAAAGCTAGCATTCTATGGTAGAATACTTTTCATTATGCAAGAAGCACATGAAGTCACTACAATAACTAATGAAAATGTGAGCCTCATTCATGTTCATGAAGAGATTCCTACCATTGCTGCACCAACGATTGGCGATATTGGGCCTTTTACCGTGGCAACATCATCAGTCACAATCCTTCTCATCACACTTCTCCTTGTTGGTCTTTGTATGGCAGTTTCAAAATCAAGACTTATTCCTGGGAAATTCCAACACCTCATGGAAATGTTATATGAGATGATCGCTTCGTTCATTACCTCGATTGTTGGCACCAAAGAAAAAGCAGAAGCAATCATCCCGTATGTTGGGTCTCTTATGGTATATCTTCTAGTTGCCAACCTCCTTCCTATGATGCCTGGCATTTCAGGATTCTCTGTTGTTATTAATGGCGAACATGTACCACTTTTCCGTGGCGCAACCACTGATTTTAATACCACATTTGGACTAGCTTGCGCTGTTGTGGTAACTATGCAAATTGTCGGCATGAAGGAGCAAGGGGTATTTGGATATCTTTCACACTTCATTCAGGTTAAGCAGGTAGTGAAAGGATTTAGAAAAAGTATAGGGGAGGGGGCAGTCGCAATTATTGGATTTTTAGTCGGACTAATTGAAATCATTTCTGAACTCGCTAAGATGCTTTCCCTTTCTCTTCGTCTCTTTGGTAATCTTTTTGCCCATGAAGTGCTCACAGTGATTTTGCTTGGCGCTTTTGCGTTTGGTGTTCCTGCTCTCTGGATGGGGATGGGGGTACTCGTTGGTGTTGTGCAATCAATTGTGTTTACTGCACTTGTTACGGTGTATTATTCTCTTGTCCTTAAAAAAGAAGGAGGGCATTAAAATCAGTGTTTTTCAAATTTTTTACTCTTCACACTTACTTTGACAAAGGGGTGGTGGTGTTCTAGGATGGTGTAGGCTTCTCATGGAGGTGATGATGAGTGCTTCTACATCTGGATCAAGTGACGATCTTGTTACTTTTCATTTTCAAGTCCCAAAAGAATATCTTAAAAAGATGAATGACTATATGCAAGAAGCTGGCATTGTTTCATACGACGAATTCTTTCATACTGCACTCCCTTTCCTTTTCTGGGGGATAGACGAGTCTAAAAAGGATAGGGATATTGCTTCTATGAATCTTGATACGTCAGAATGGTCATTTATCACCATGGGGTTTATGATAAACATTCGAAATAAGAAAAGCGTTACCCCAGCATCGGTGAGATTCATCGAAGAGATTAAAAAATTGGATGGTAACGGTAGTTAGAGCAGTAGACACAAAGCGCGACCTTCGGTCGCGCTTTTTACGTTGCTATGCTTCTGTGGTGTTGTGCACTAATTTAGTATCATTATTACATTTTTTAATCACTGGCCCTGCTTTAGTATTTCTGCTATACTCCGGACATCAGCCTTTCGTGAGGCGAATTTTTATTGAAATGGAGTAGGTGCTTTTGAATTTTGTATTCATTAAGTTCCTAATCCTTAAAAACTAATCAACTATTCATATGACAGGAGAAGCAGCAATTTATATCGCAAAAGGAATGTGTATTCTCGCCATGGTGGGAACCGCTATTGGCCAAGGGTACCTCGTGGGAAAGACTATGGAGGCAATCGGTCGTAATCCAGACGTGGAGGGGTCACTTTTTTCTAAGATGATCATTGGTGTGGCAATGACAGAAACAACTGCTATTTTCGCACTTGTGGCGTTCTTCCTCCTTAAATAGACGTTAGACGTTAGGCTTTAAGGTATCAAAAATTCCCTAAAGTCTACGATCTGTAGTCTGACATCTAGTTATGCAAGAAATATTAAACATATTGGGATCAGTTGGCTTTAATTGGCATGTTGCACTTGCTAACTTTGTTAACTTCCTCATCATTCTTTTTCTTCTCAAGGTATTTTTCTTTGGGAAAATTGGAAAGACTATACGAGAGCGTCATCAAGCGATAGAGCATGGACTCAATCAGGCCAAAGAAGCAGAGATTAAACTCACTAAGGCTGAAGAAGAAAAAGACGTGATCATCAAGTCTGCGTACAAGGAGAAAGATGCAATCATGGCAAACGCTGAATCACTTGCGCGTGATCTTCAGATATCAATTGAAAAAGAAGCACACGCTGAAATTGAAGCGCGCCTCAAAAAGCTTTCACAACAAGAAGCAACACTTAAGGAAACAGTAGAAAAAGCATTCGGAGAAAGAGCGCCTGCGCTTGTGGCTGCACTCTATGCCAAGACACTTTCAAAAGAAATGACACAACAAGAAAACGATGCACTTATTGCCTCCATGAGCGCATAAGTATTTGTATCTTCTGAAACCTTTCACCTATAACCTATAACCTATTACCTTACTTCATGTCTTTATCTCGTAACCTAGCAACACTCATCATTACAGAACGCGTCACCCTTTCTCAGGTGGTTGATGTGCTTACGAAATATAAAATGCTCTCCCTTCTTCCTTCGGTGAAGCAGGCACTCATTCAAGTATCTTCTCAGTCTGATACACGAGACATCATCATGATAGAGTCACCGTTCCCACTTTCGGATGATGCACTCAAAAAAGTAAAGCAGATTGTCGGGGATGGTGCTGCTCACCACGAGGTTGTCATTAATAAAAATATTCTCGCAGGGTTCAAAGCACGACATAAAGGAATTCTCTATGATGGAAGTGCTGAGAGAATTATCAAACAACTCCTCGGAAACCATTAGAAAAGATTCTTCACTAGTAACTATTAATCACCTAACTATCAACTCATCATGTCAGTAGAAAAAATAATTAAAGAACTCGAAAATACTATCGCAACAGTGAAAACCTCAGTTGCAGTTGAGGAAATCGGAACCGTCGTTTCTGTGAGTGACGGTATTGCTCGAGTCTCAGGAATTCTTTCCTGCGCAAGTATGGAGGAAGTTAGTTTTGCGTCCGGTGCAAAAGGGCTTGCGCTTAACCTTGAATCTGACATGGTGGGTGTGGTGATTGTTTCTGGTGCAGACCTTGTACGTGAAGGGGAGGAGGTGACACGAACAAAGCGTGTGCTCTCTATTCCTGTCGGTGAGGAACTCCTTGGTCGTGTTGTTGACCCGCTTATGAATCCTGTTGATGGTAAGCCACTTGCTACCCTACAAGAACGAGAGCTCGTAGAAAAAATTGCCCCTGGGGTGATGGATCGTGAGCCAGTGAACCAAGCGCTTCAGACAGGAATTAAAGCAATTGATGCAATGATTCCAATTGGTCGTGGGCAGCGTGAGCTCATCATTGGTGATCGTCAAACAGGAAAGACAACGATTGCGGTTGATACCATTATCAACCAAAAAGGAAATGGGGTTATTTGTGTGTATGTAGCAATTGCACAAAAAGAATCCAAGATTGCACAGATTGTGGAAAAGCTACGTGAAGCAGGAGCTCTTGAGTACACTGTGGTTGTGCTTGCTGGAGCATCTCACTCTGCATCACTTTCATACCTCGCTCCTTACGCAGGAACTGCGGTCGCTGAATATTTTATGAATAAAAAGAAGGATGTGCTTGTGGTCTATGATGATCTTTCGAAGCATGCGGTCGCCTATCGTGAAATGTCACTTCTTCTTAAGCGTCCACCAGGACGTGAAGCATATCCAGGAGATGTGTTTTATCTTCATTCACGTCTTCTTGAGCGTGCATGTCGCCGTAATGAAAAAGCAGGGGCTGGTTCAATCACCGCACTTCCAATCATTGAAACACAAGCAGGTGATGTGTCAGCGTATATTCCAACCAACGTGATTTCGATTACCGACGGACAGATATTCCTCGATGCTAACCTTTTCTATAAGGGTATGCGCCCAGCGATTGATGTTGGTCTTTCAGTGTCACGTGTAGGATCATCTGCACAGACAAAAGCAATGAAAAAGAATGCAGGCAAGATGAAACTTGCCATGGCACAGTATCGTGAGCTCGAAAGTTTCGCGCAGTTCGATTCTGATCTTGACGCTGATACGAAGAAGACAATTGAACGAGGAAAGCGTACTCAAGAAATGCTTAAGCAAGCAAACGGTGCTCCTCTTACTGTTGGACTTCAGGTCGCCTCAATTTATGCAGTGAACAATGGGCACGTGGACCATGTGCATGCAGTAGATATTGTGGAGTGGGAGAAAGGAATGCATGTCTACATGAATGCATCACATAAAGATCTTCTCGCTTCATTAGGAAAGGATTGGAACGAAGAGCTTGAATCTCAACTAAAACAAGCGCTCACATCATACGCTGAAAGTCGTAAACATAGTGCGTAAAGAATTTGGTCTGCGTGGTCTATATACGTCTGCGAGGTCTGCAATAATAAGATGCAAACAAAAGTAATTAAAGAAAAAATAAAGAGTGTCGGGAACATAAAAAAAATCACCAAGACAATGGAGATGGTTTCTGCAGCGAAGATGAAGAAAGCGATCGACAGCGCGCTTACACTTCGACCATTCCATGAAGAAGCACAAAACGTACTTCGTGACCTTTCCCTAGACGCACTTTCTCATCACCATCTTTTGGCTCACAATAAAGTAGAGGGGGAGGTGATAATCCTGATTGCTTCTAATAAAGGGCTTTGTGGAAGCTACAATGTAAATATTTATCGTAAACTTCTTGAATCATACGATGAAGAAGCTCGTAAGAAGTTGAAGGTGATTGCTTTTGGTAAGTATGCAGAAAAAGTGGCAAAGAAATTACGCCTCGAAACACTTGCGTCATTTAATCATCCTGTGATTACTGGAGATGATGCTCATGCTACCGCAACACTTATTGTTGATTGGTACAGAGAGAAGAAAATTGGTACAGTGAAGATGTTGTATACAAAGTTCACTTCTGGAAGTTCCTTTACGCCAACCCTTCTTCAGCTTCTCCCATTTTCTTCGGAAGGACATCCGTCACACTATCATGGTGAACCTCGTTATGAATATGAACCAAATAAAAATACCGTGCTTACAAGTATTATTCCGATGATGATACACAATATTATCTACGGTGCAATTCTCGAGAGTTATGCATCAGAACATTCTGCTCGAATGTTTGCGATGAAGAGTGCAACTGATAATGCGGCAGAACTTCAAGATGAGCTTAAACTTTACTATAACCGTGCACGTCAAGATGCGGTGACCCAAGAAATCGCCGAGATTACATCAGGTGCTATGGCACTCTCCGCATAATTATTACTATGAAAAAAATTCCTGACAATGCAAAATTAGTTTTCAAAGGTGTGCTTCATGATGTATACCACTGGGACCAAGAGATGTTCGATGGTACGATTGCAACATTTGAGGCACTTAAACGTCGTGATGCGGTGACTGTTCTTGCGGTTATTGATAATAAAATTATTGTTAACAATGAGGAACAGCCTGCTTTAGGAGAGTTTTTATCATTACCTAGCGGTAATTCTGAAACAGAAATGTTTCTTGAGGATGCAAAAAGAGAACTCCTAGAGGAGACTGGGTATTCGAGTGATTCTTGGGAGCCTTGGTTTAGTAATGATGTTCTTCGTTATCATAAGCTTGAGTGGAATAATCACTATTTTATCGCTAAAAATTTAAAAAAAGTTGCAGGACAACGTCTTGATCCAGGAGAGAGAATTGAGACACTTTTATATACGTTTGATGATTTTTTGGAATTGAGACATAATCCACGGTTGCGCAACAAAGACATTATTCCAGTTCTTGAAAAGGCTGCATCTAGTGAAGAAGAGAAACAAATATTAAAAGATCTACTCGGAATAACAACCTGATCACCGAGAAAAATTATTAACAAA
>CAZNVC010000027.1:0-14399 GCA_964576685.1 uncultured Candidatus Saccharibacteria bacterium | reverse complement strand
AATAACCACCCCCGACCCTCCAACTCCACCATATGAGCTACCAGTCCAACCAGCACCTCCACCTCCTCCTCCAGTGTTAGGAAGACCAGCACCACCAGTACCACCAGAAGAACCAGCTCCTCCACCACCTTGTCCACCATTTCCGCCGGTACCTCCAGCTGAATATACTCCACCCCCTCCACCACCTGCGTAATACATAGTAGTAGATCCAGTGATACTGTTTTGAATACCAACACCTCCGTTGCCTCCTACAGATGCTGATGGTGCGTTACTACCAGCACCTCCTGCACCACCTCCTCCTCCAGCTGAATAAGGGCTTGCAGTTCCACTAGAGTTACCACCAGAATTACCTTGACCTGCAGTACCACTCGCTGGAGTATTTACATAATACGCACCTGTACCACCACCAGAACCTCCTGTTGCTCCTGTCGATGCAGCACTATTGTAACCACCATAACCACCACCGATAGCGGTTAACGTACCGAACACAGAATTACCACCAGAGGTGCGAGTGTTAGGAGTACTACCACCTCCTACTCCACCTACACCACCAGCACCTACTGTTACCGTATATGCCTGTGCTAAGACCGAGTATGAAGATGAAGCTATATAACCACCAGCGCCACCTCCACCTGAAGCACCACCTCCTCCGCCACCGACGACGAGGACCTCAGCACTAAATGATGAAGATGCGGTAAACGTACTTAATGTACTGAATGTATGAATAGTATATAAACCTACAGTTGAAATGGTGCCCCCTGTAGCTGTTGTGTTGGTAATTGTCTGCCAATACCCTGGCACAGTAGTTGTTGCTGTCGTTGAAGCATACGTAACACCGGGTAAAGAAAGTAACCCTTTATGAACCATCCAAAACTCTTCTGTGGCTGCCTCGCTTGGAACGAAACCAGAAAGATTACCCACTACTTGTCTAAACCATACTTTTCTTGCAGTTTTATCACATTCAGTTGTGGAAGCATCAGTTATACATTGTGATGTAGACGTAGAGAGAAATATTTTAGAAATCGCATACGCATCACGGAGTGTAGTAGATGCAAATTCATTTGCAGATTCTGGAGAGATGATCATAGATGAGGTTGCAGTTGAACTTGCGGTGTTTGGAATACTCGATGCACTGTCATACACTTCTCCAAAATACACAGACACAGCACTTGCAATACCTGGTGTAAACGATGATGACGTAGCATTGGTAATACCAGAAACAAGTGTGGTCGAAGCAAGAGTGAGGCGTGGAGTACTTACATATGCTTTAAGGACAGTGCTCTGTGATTGGTATACATACTGCTCACCGTTAGTCCAACCACTTCTATTCATAAGGAGCACATTAGAAGGTTCCGTGGAACTCGCTTTCTCTTTTACAATGGTTGGAGTAACGTCAATGGTTTGAGTAAAGCCATCACTACTAATTGACCCAGATATATAATCAAGCATTCCGTTAGGAACTTGTGTCGCCGGAGTATAGCGAGAGGAATAAATAGAGGCTAGCTGTGCTACGAAATTATAATTATCTACTGCAGCTCTTACGTTAGAAGATTCTCCAGCGTTAAGAATAAAATCTGTAATGTTTGGTGCTGTAACGGAGAGAAGATAGCTCACCGTAGACGAGGTAGCAACTGGAAGTGAGAATGGTGATACACGTATTACACATCGACCATATCCACCGGAAAATTGCCCCCCATTACAACCGGTGGTTGTATTAGAAAGCGTGTTTGCATACGTACCATACACAGTTTGTATAGAGAGGTATGAACCAAGATCAAACACTGCACTGACTGTGTAATCATTTATATTGTTTGGTATTGTTGCAGCACCGAGCACAACGAGATACAGTTCTTTAAGAGCATTCTGCGATAGCGTTACTTTTTTGTCATACTGCACAAATGACTTGAGAGCAAACATATACTCAGTCGATGATGCAACCTTAGTGCCAAGTAGGTCTGCAATAAAGGACTGATAACTCTCAAGGTTTGATTGAGTAATTCCTGCTTGCTGCAACTCTGTAAATGCTGACTGAGTAACATAGTAAGGGATAGTGTTGAAGTATGAGAGACGTGGTTCAGCTGCATTTTGATTGGAATATTCAGTTGTAAAGTAACGACCGGAATAGTATGTAGTCGTTGCAGAACTTGTGTTGAATCCTGAAATAGTAGGCACGGATATAGAACCAAGTGTTGTTGATGTTGCTGTAAATTCTACAGAGTTACCTGGAAGACGTGCTTTTGCGGCAAATACATACCACATTTCTTCCAGCGCCTTGTCAGAAAAAAGATACCCATTTTCTTTGTAGTACTTTTCAAAGACAACCTTCTTAGCAACTGCACATGAAGAAATAATAGAAGTACATCCTGACAATGTAAGAAGTGCTCGAACCTTACTTGTATCCGTTAATCCAACAGAAGAAAGTGATATGTATGTACTACTAGACACATATGGGAGGTTGCTGTATTCAGACATTGGAACAACAATTCCCGTTGCCACGAATGTGTTATATGAACTAATCGCCCCACTATCCACAGTAAAGGTGGTAGGGTTCGACGTTGCAATACTGCTTGTTGCTAGACCTGCGTATGTTGAAGGGATAAGAAGGGCGCCCGTAACAATATTAATAACATCATCAACAAGTCCAATTGTTGCGATGGTGGTGGTACTGCGGGAGTTAAGGTTATTAGCAATCAGTTGCTTAGTGGTGCTTGCCGTGCAACTTTGACGAGCACTTGATGAAGAAGCTGAAGCGCAATATTTACTTGTAAATGGTGACCCATAATAGTCACCAACAAGTAACGTGAGAGCAGGTTTGTCGAGAAGGGAAATAGAGGCAAGTTTATTATATGTCGATGTTGCAACATACATACTTGTTGTAGCAACTGGTGCAAGGATATCTCCTTGCGTGAATGATCCTAATGACGAAGAGCTTGTGGTTGGTGTAGCTTTTTGTGATACAACACTCGTTGCTTTAACTATCTTCTTGATTCGTTCACCCTGCTCATCGTAGGTATACATCTCTGAACCATTGGTGCTACTTGCAGCAAGCATCTGGTTAAGTGCATTCCATGTGTAGGTGTTATCTCCAACCTGGATTCTGTTTCCTTGTGCATCATAGGTAATGTGTGAGCCACCAATAGATGTTACTGCATGAACATTTTGAGTGCCGTCAATACTATAGCGGAAAAGCACATCATTATCCTTCAGAATATTTCCAATTGGATCATATACCAATGTATCAGCAACAGCACCTCCTCCGTCATAGGAAGTAGAAACTCCTGTTAAACGAACGAGGTTGTCGTAGGTTAAAGTATCACTCTTTGTGTGATTGGTACCTGCAATATCTTTGTATGTTGAAAGTATGGTACTTGGAGTAATTGCATCCTTATACGTGAATTCATCTTTATAGAGTTCTATCTGGTTAGCTATCCCCGGAGTACATCCAGTTGAGTTAAAGAGATACGATGATTTAAGGAGCTTTGGACTAATAACTCCTTCACTTGAAGTGGTTGTATAGGTATTACACATCTGCACACCATTTCCGTACGACATTCCAGAAAGTGAGTTCAGTGAGTTATAGGTTGAGCTGGTAACAATATTCTTTGTCGTTCCACTTGGAGTAGTGTAGGTGAGGGTTGTTTGCTTGCCGTCAAGAGAATAGGTATAGGTTACTTTACCATTATCAGGATAGGTAACTGTGATTGGATTACCGTAAATATCATACGTATAAGACCTTGTGAATGTATTTCCGTCGATTGATACCATTTCACTATTTAACTTACCGTTACTCATATAGGTAAGTGTGGTAGATGACGTACCGCGATTAATGACACATGGTGCTAAATAAGTATTGGAACAACCAGTATATATAAATGATACTGTACTCGTACCGTAAGTACTATCTACAAGTACACGAGAACTTGGACGACTAAGTGCATCATAGGTGTACGACAATGTACCGAGTGGTCCAGTTTTGGAAAGAAGATTACCAAGCACATCATAGGTATATGAGTACGTTGTATATGTTGTATCAGATTGTGCATGAGGATCTTCTTGATACTTTAATAGTCCATTTGAAAAGTATGAGAAGTTGCGAATATTGCCATTAGCATCGGTGATACTTGAGAGTTTGTTTTGTGGAGTATAGGTATAGACGCTTGTGTATGTTGATGTTCCGTTATATTCCTTTACCTGAGAAAGGTTGTTACTTGCATCGTAGAAATATGATTTCTTATGTTGGGTACTTGCGTTGTCACTTACTGTAAGGTTTCGTGCTCCATATTGATAGGAATATGTTGTACCAAAAACAGATTTTGTAAGCACTCTCCCGAGTCCATCATAGGTATAGACTATGTTTCCATTACTTGGTGTATCTGACGTAAGACCATAGCCATTTGTTGTGTACGGAAGCGATGTTGAGATAACATTACTTTGTGCATCATATCCAGCGTCTTGTGTAGAAAATGAATCCGGAGTTGTTTCTTTTTTTGATTGAATTAATCGCCCGTAACTATCATAGACTTCAAGAGTTCTTGCACTTGCGCCCATACTACCAAGGCGTCTTCCATATACAGTAAGACCTCCACCATAAACGTATGAAGTTTTTACTTCATCAGAAATACCTCCACCACTTACCATGGTGTATGATCGAGTTACTTTACCAAGTCCATCAGTTTCCTTAGCGTAGGTAATACCATCTGGTCCTTTTGAAGTTAATAAATTGAGAGTATATGGATCATACGTAAGTGTTGTAGTACCATTGAGTGCATCAATTTTAGTTACTGGGAAAAAGTATGAGCTATCATAGATAACTTTTGTTATATTATTTAATCCATCTATTGTCTGTGTCACATTTCCTGTTGGATCGTAGACACTTTGTGTTGTATAAGTAGCATTTATTGAACCATCAGGATTATAAATGGTACTTGTAACACTGGTTACTGCTCCTTTATCGACAAGACCAAGGGGAAGATTGTCATAATAATAGCTATTAGTAGAGATTGTCTTACCAGCGAAGTCTGTCGTTGTTTCTTTTGTTAATCGTTGTGGCCTAACGTTTGAATACTGGTATTGAGTGGTAGTGAGATCTGTTCCTCTGTCTGTGATAGTGGATGAAGCAAAAGAAATAAATGGTTCTATATCACCATAACTATATGAGGTCTTAATAAGACGCTTCGTTTCATCATAGACACTCTTGCTTCCAGAAGAAAGATATGACCCATCTGAATTGTAGACATTCGCGACTTGTGAATCAAGATACGTAAACGAAGATGATGCATATGAGTATGTTGTATAAAGTGAAAGATTTTTACTGACAAGCGTTGAAGATCCTGAGGAAAGATCATAGACATCTGTTCTGTAAGCGCGACCAATATTGTAATAAGAGTCTCCTTTTTCACCTGTTGTATAATCATCACCATTGCCTTGATGATAATATGTTGTTGTTTTATTCTTACCATCTATAACATCCACTTTTGCAAATCCTGCAAACTTATGATCACGAGGATTTGTGGCATCAAAATACATTTGTCCATCATAGAAATTGTACCCGACAACATGTGGGTTGGCGTCCGATATAGAAAGCTTATCAGTAGTAGTTGCAACAATATACATCGGAACAGGAAGTTGGGGGTTAAGACCAGTCTTAGTGCTCCATGTATAGGAAACATCCGTTGCAGATCCAAGCGGACTAGTGACCTTCTTCAGAATGTCTTGCTTTGTAGTTGTATTTACAGCTCCATCATAATCAGTAGTAAGATCACCGTTAATATCGTATTCTTTTGATGTTTTTGTAACTAAGTATCCATTTGTAAAAAGATAAGAGCAATTAGTATAGGAAAATAAGTATCCCGATAAAGAAGTTGAAGAAACAACGAAAGAAGATCCAGTATTAATGAGTATCTCATTAGCTGATTGATTAATAGGTGCTGGGCTTGGTGGATTAGAATAGGCAGTAGTACATGTTGGACCTGCTGCTGATGTGTAATTTGAGGTATAGGAACGAAGAACATCAATAAGACCATCATTATTCACATCAACAAAACGCACCCCGATATCAAATGGTGACGACGCAATCTTAGCGTCATACATAAAATCCGTGCTAGTGGAATAACTACTACCATTATTAAGATAGATGGTATAAATGGTCGAAGTTGCAGTAAATGTTTTTGAAATTTTATCCTGAAGCCCATCTCCATTTACATCAGCTATCTGGTCTGTACCAATATTGAACCAAAGATCACTTGCCTGACTGTCATCAAACGTATTGTTTGTAGTATTAATTGCTACACCTTTTGGTCCATATGTATCGTTATAAACAACATCATCAAAACCATCGCCATTCACATCGGCAACAGAGGATTCTTGACTAAAATAACCAGACCCTTCTGCCATGTATCGAAGTGGTGGAATAACTTGTCCAGCAGGATATGCTCTAATGTAGGCTGGAGAAGAAGGTTTAATAAGACTTCTTAAGAAGAATGTACTACTTCCTTGGTTATAGTTAAAATTAACAACTCTTCCAGATGAGTATGCTCCATAAGTAATATCACTTTGCACTAAATCTTTCTTATAGTCACCATTAATGTCTATTGGGAAATATCCGTCCCCTGCCGCATAGAGATCAAGAATACCGTCATTGTTAGTATCAATAACAGAATTAGAACCATAAGGATTAGCACTTGTTGATATCGACCCCGAGAAGGTTGTTGACGAATTCTCGTATTCAAAAGTAGTCTTAGGTAAAAGGGTCCAATCGTCATTGGTACTCAAATGCTTTTCCTCCACACTCTGCAAAAGGGATCGTACTCCGTTTGCTCCTGTGGTGTAAACAAATGAGAAATAGGAATTATCTTTACCATTTGTTGTCACTTTAACATAGGAAATTCTTTTTTGGTCTACTGTTCTAAAACCATATTTGTAACTTATTGTCTTATCATTCTTACTCTCCAAATTAAAGGTAACCACATTAAGAGGGTGTGCAAGAGCATGTTCAGTGTATGAAATAGTGGTTGGGTACACAGTTCCACTATCCTTTGTATAATTATAAACAATACCATTACCAAATTTATCTCGAACCTCTGTTATATACCATCGTCCTATCTTAGTACCAGAATCATCTTGTGTACGACTGAGATAATTATTTCCGAAATAATAGGTAGTACCATCACGATCAGTCATCTGCCATGTATTACCACTAAAGGTATATTTTGCATACGAACCATCGTCTACTTTCTGCTCATAAGCAACACCGTTATTAGAAACTAGCTCGCCGTGCAGAGATGAAACAAAAGCTTGATTTGTATACATTTTATCTGTGCCAACTTTTGTTGTCCTTTCAATATAGGGAATACTCATATTCCAACCATACCCAAACCACCCCGTATCATTATTTTGTGAATTATATGAGAGAGCTAATTTTGGGGACATTCCATTTCTACCCTCTGGTATTGTGAGGGGGTAACTATACGTAAAAGCACCCGAGGATTGATCAACACCGGAGGAACCTTGCATCTGCAAACGGTTAGCCTTGTTTGCTACTGGATCAAGAGCAGCGCTAGACCCAACATCATTTGAGGTTATGGGTGCAGCATAAACAACGATAATACTAAGAGGGGAAGCAATTTGTGCTAAAACCAAAAAGGCACTCAAAGCGAGTGCCTTTTTTCTCCACATCAAGCGACGTGTATATGATACTGACATAAATACTTTCTGAATCGATCTTAGTAATCTACCAGAAAACTTTTTGTGAGTATTCATAATTTTATTCTTTATTTGATATGCAAGCAGTATAGAATTGGCACAATAATAGAAAACTGGATTAATTATAAATTATTTATTAAGAAACTTACTTATATATTTCTTAAAAAATCTTTACGACCACGTGGCAAACCTTTGAATGATGTAGGGCATATTGACCATCAAAACAAAAACAATACCACATCGTAGTATTGTTTTTGTTTTCTTCTTTATTATTGTTATTCTATATTGTTATTCAGCGTCTGCGCCCCCTTCAGCCTCTTCCTTCTTACCCTTCTTCTCTACTTCAATAGCAGAAAGATCAACTGGGGTGACTTCAGCAGGTTCCTCTTGTGCACCAGCGATTGATGCAACGATATCATTTTCTGATACGTGATAGAGTTCCACTCCTGCAGGAAGTTTGATATCACCAACTTTGATAACACTCTTAGCATCTACAAGCGCTGAGATGTCGACGATGAATTCATGAGGAAGCTTACTTGGATCTCCGTCAACTGAGAGCTCATGCATCACTTTTACAAGCACTCCGCCTGCCTTAACCGCAGCTGATTCACCGGTAAATTCAATAGGAGTCTTCACATGCACTTTCTGACCTTTTTCAAGAATATAAAAATCAGCATGAATAATATTACTCTTCACAGGATGGTACTGAACGTCTTGAATCATCGCGATCTCGTTACCATGCTCCGTAACAAGGGTAACTGATGATGAACTTCCTTCGGTAGAGAGTACCTTGGTAAATTCAATTGTATTCACAAAAATAGGAGTAGACTTTGCATGTCCACCATAATACACAGCTGGAATAAACCCTTCTTTCTTAGTTTCTTTTGAGGCGCGAGGCGCAGTTTTTACTTGCATCATAGTTGTGCAATTATACAGTATTTTTGAGTAAGAATCAAGCCTGGAAACAGCCTTTAGCAAGTAGCCTGTAGCTGGTAACTTTTAATACGGATACTCAATCTAATGTAAATATTTTGTAGCAAAGACAACGAACTCTTCGTGTATCGCTTTAAAAGATTCCGTCCGATCATGATAACTTTGGAAAACACTACGAATACTTCTTCCGAACCTATCTTTTATAGTAATTCTCACACCACTTTCGTCAGGAATCCCCTTCATGGGGATATCTTTTTCATTAAGAAATGCATACCCCATAAACAGAGTTCGAAAATGTTCCACATCTTCCTTGGTTACCTGAACATGTTTTGTTTCTTTTCCTTGCACGGGGTCCATTTTGATGATAGAAACATCGCCATCTCCGTGGATAGTAACGTCATAGCCACCATAAAGACCATGCACATCATCCATCTGGAAAGAGTTGATGCTCGCATAGTCTTGTGTGGGAGAGACACTGTTTAAAAAGAAATAATACCCTAGACCACATGAGAGAAATATTCCGACAGTGAATAAGGTTGCTACTTTTTTCATGTTTATTTATAGCTAAAGACTACTTGCCATTTTTTACTGCCTTTCCTTCTATTAAGCCGTACACCTTAGCCGTCTCTACAAGCATCTTGCTGTATGAAAAATTCTGCACAATATGTGAATGAAGAGACTGTCCGAGTGCTCTTCCCCTCTTTCTGTCGTGTATTAATGTTTCAAGCGCTCGACTTAACCCTTCAACATCCTTTGGTTGAACAAGAAGCCCTGTCTCTTCATGACGAATAATCTCAGGAACTCCACCGGTGATTGTCGCCACAACAGGAAGACTTGCTTTCCCTGCTTCAAGCAAAATATATGGTAACCCCTCTTTTACCGAAGGAAGAAGATAGATGTCGTAGTTGTGAATCACCGATCGTGCATCCTGATATCCAGCGAGCGTTACATTATCTCCTAACTGTTTCATCGCAATGTACTCTTCAATTTTTTTTCTATCCTCACCTTCACCAATAATCGTATACGAAAAGAGCACATCACGCTGTAACAATAATTCTATTGCTTGTAGTCCATAGAGATGCCCTTTGTTCTTAGTAAGCTCTCCTACGGTAACAATACGCACCTCCTTACTCTTAGGAACAGTACGTTCACGGGCAGGTTCATAGGTAATACCAAGATACACTGTAGTTACTTTCTTCTTGATAAAAAACATTGCTCCGATATCCGCTTCATCCTGTTTACTCACTGTAATGATTTTGTGAGCAAATAGACACGTGAGCCACGTAAAGAAGTAGATAAGCTTCTTGGCAACAAATGGTCTATCTTCTCGAAATGGTGCCCCGTGCATCGTTACTACGACAAGCGGAACTCCTGCTAACCTCCCAAGAAAGGCGCCAATTCCGGCAGCTTTTGAACTGTTAAGGTGAAGAATTTTTGGTTTCTCATTTTTAATGAGATGATACATCTCTTTCACGACACGAAATTCCCTGAGTAAAGAAATATCTCTTCCGAGACTTGGAAGAGATATGGTGCGAACCTTGGCTTGCTCGAGCCTTTCCTTAAGCTCTCCATCCCCGCCAAAGGCAACCACACATTCCACCCCTTTCGCCTCAAAAGAGGTTGCGAGATCATACACGTATCGTTGAGCTCCTCCCCAGTTAGATTTGGTAATCAAGTAGAGTATCTTCATGCTATGATTTATAGTATTATAATACCATTATTATGCTCATACGACACACCCCTGGACGGCTCATACTTTTTATTGTAGATTGTAGCATCCTTTTTGCATCACTTTACTTGGCATTATCACTTCGTTACCACGAGGCACTCTCTACAGACGAATTCCTTTCGTTTGTCCCACCGTTTACCTTTGTGATTGCGGTGAGTGTGGCTATTTTCTACAGTTATGGGTTATATGATAAGCCGACACTGCGCCTCATTCGCGAGCTCAATAAACGAATCTTCACCAGTCAGATTCTCGTGATTGTCTGTGCAACAATACTCTTCTATTTACTTCCAATCCTCGGTATCGCACCAAAGACCATCCTCCTCCTTTATGTAATCATCTCAGCGCTTATCATGAGTGTATGGAGACGTTACGCCTTCTCACTTGTACTCCACTACAAAAAACAAAAAGGGATTATTATTGGAAGCGGAGAAATCTTAAAGACCCTCGTAGATGAACTCAGTCGTAATCCACATATTGGTATAACACTTCTTTCGGTGATTGATGTTGATACTTATGACTTACAACGCCTCCCTGGAGTACTCGCCACCACGCGACCGAGCTCAGTGATCGTCGATATGCGTGATGAACGAATTAAACCATTCTTTAACGCTATCTACACCGAACTCTTCCGAGGAACTGTTGTGCTGGACATCATTGATGTGTACGAGGACGTGTTTGACATGGTTCCACTTGATATAATCAATCAAGACTGGATATTCCATTCAATCAACGTCTCACGAAGATACGATGGACTTAAGCGCTTTATCGATATTCTCTTTGCTGCTCCTGCATTTCTTTTCTCACTCACGTTTATTTATCCATTTGTCTTTTTTGCGATCAAATTAGAAGATCGTGGACCGATATTCTACTCTCATCTTCGTATCGGCAAATATGGCAAGCCATTTCTCGTCTACAAAATTCGTTCAATGGAAAATCTCCCAACAAATGATGTTAAGGAGACAAAAAAAGTAACTAAGGTAGGTTCTTTCCTTCGAAAAACTCGTATCGACGAGCTTCCACAACTCTGGAATGTGCTTCGTGGTGATGTTTCTCTTATAGGGCCACGTCCAGAAACCCCTGCTCTCGTAAAAGAATATGAAACCACAGTTCCTTTCTATAACGTGCGTCACATTGTGCGCCCAGGACTTTCTGGTTGGGCTCAAACACAACAACTAGGAGCGCCAAAATTCGGTGTTGATGTCCGCCAAACAAAAACCAAGCTCGCCTATGACATGTATTACCTTAAGCATAGTAATATCATGACAGACTTCGCTATCATTCTTCGCACTCTGAAAGTGCTAGTCGGAAAAAGTGGTGTGTAGTTAAGAATAAAGTTTAGCCAAAGTACTCCGAGCTTTTCGTGAGAAATGACTCAATTTCTCATATGTGTGTAGTATATTCTGTGCCCCTCTATTCCTCAACATTGCCCCCTGAAAACCGCCACAGAAGCGGGAATCCGAGTGAGAGCAAATTTTCTCACAAGAAAATTAAGCGGGTTTTCAGTGGGAAAAATGTAAAAAGAAAAGAAGAATATAAAGAAAATATAAAAGATTTATTCTAATCCAACAAATTCATTTCTCATCTGATACTTGTGCCCTGACCTCGAGTAACGTCTCATTCCTGCACACATACCAAGTGCGAGACATTCTGCCAACAAGTGCGACCCCCCGTAACTCATAAGAGGAAGAGGTATACCTGTAACCGGCATAATACCAAGATTCATTCCCATGTTAATGGTAACGTGAGTGATAATCCAAATAAGAACACCGTACGTAAATAGCGCCTCAAAAGTAGAATCAGCAACAAGTGCATACCATGTCAGCTTAAAGAAAATTATAAAATAAAAAACAAGGAGAAGTATGGCACCAACAAACCCCCACTCTTCTGCATATGCAGCAAAAATAAAATCTGTCTTGTATTCCGGAAGAAAATTTAGGCGTGACTGGGTGCCGTACCCTATTCCTTTTCCAAAAAGCCCCCCTGACCCTACTGCTACTGTCGACTGATAGGCGTTGTAGCCAGTGCCACGAATATCCTGAAGCGGATTAATGAAATTAATAATACGTGCCTTTTGATACGGTTTAAAGGCTAATTTCCATGCGAGTGTAAAGACGAGGACTCCAACTGTCCCTACGATAAGTAAATGTTTAATGGAGATCCCCGAAACAAACACAAGACCAAGCCAGATAGCAAAAAGCACCATTGCTGAGCCAAAATCGGGCTGTAGCACCACGAGAACAAACGGAATGATCATATACACAAAAGACACTATAATATGGCGAATATTGGCAATTTCTATGTGGCGTCTCGAAAAATATTTTGCAAGCACAATAATTAAACCAAGCTTCATGAGATCAATAGGCTGAAAGGCAAGTCCGCCAAGACGAAACCAGCTTTCTGCCCCCTTTGACACATGACCGAGAGTGAAAAGAAGGAGTAGCGAAACGAGAAGGAATGCATAAATAATCATCACAGTGCGAGTCTGTTTAAGAAAACGATATTCAAAAAGTGATGCAATGAAAAATACTGAGGACACAATAACAATCCACGCTCCTTGTTTCCAAAAATAACTATCATTCCCTTGAAAAGAACTCATGGTGAATAACCCCGCGAGCATAATTGATACCATCGCAGCAACTAACGTGACATCAAGTGTCTTCAGAAAACGATACAAGTGTGTGAACATAATTACGTACTTAGTACCCGATTGCTTCAAAAGGATTAAAGATAGGATATATTCCTATTCTCGTTGGCGCAAAGGAGAGTGGCTCATTCCATGTAAAAATAATTTCTTTTGCTTCTTCTTTTGCAAGATGAGGGATAAGTGTCTGTGCCACTGCATACACATTATCTTTTTCATCAAAAAGAAGCACCTTTACGGGGAGATTGTTAATTTCTACATGTTTCGTGTTCATAATCATTGCATACACGCGTGGGATCTGCCCTGCTTCATATCGTCGCGCCAAAATTTTTATGGTCGGTGAAACAGGATTCTCTTGTACTTTATAATGTGGCCCATCTGCAAGTGTAAGCACGACATTTGCTGGCGCGATTCGTAATGGAATATTTTGAATAATAATAGGAAACTTTCCTCCAAGAGGAGCAGTAGTGGAACCCGTAAATGATCCAGAGATATTCCCCTGTCTATCATAAAGAGTGAAAGTATACCCTGTTTGAAGCGATGCATTATCGATGTTCTTATTATCAACCATTGCAGCTAAGTCATAGAGATTCTGGCCAGATCTTATTGCTTTTGCAAAAAGCACAGCAAGTGGACTTACTTCTTGTGAACACCTAAGAGCACATATTCCGCCACAGTCGATACCTGCTTCATAGCCGTTTTGTTTTCGATCAAAACATGTAGGCGCAGGGAAAAGAGTATCTCTCAAGAGAAATATTGTAATTGCTGATAACGCAACTGTGACCGATATTGCATAAATTAATTTTCTTCGTAACTCCCAACTCATGAAGATATAATACCACAGATGCACACCACTAGTCTGCAGAATGTCGCGTGTAATAATCCGAATTTAAAAACACCCTTACGGGTGTTTTTAAAGCTATTAGCTACAGGCTACCTGCTGCGAGCTATCTTTGAATTCTTTGTTCTCCCGACAAGCTACTTTCCCGGAGTAAACCAGTATCATCGCCGCGCGAGAGCTTAACTTCTCTGTTCGGAATGGGAAGAGGTGTGACCCCTCGGCCAAATCAGGAGAACAAAAAATTCAAAGTGGTATATGGTAGAGACGGAAGGATTCGAACCCACGACCTCAAGTGCTGTTACGCACTTGCGCTCTCCCATCTGAGCTACGCCCCTATCATATACCCTCTGATTATTTTTTGCATTGCTTTACAACAACGCAGAATCGACATCATTTTACTGATGTCACACATGAAAAGATCAATTCACAATCACGCAGACTCGCGTGATGATAACTAACACTGTGTGCTAGTCATGTTTCCTAATAGGATTCGGGTAATTAGTAAGCCTCGACTGAGCACATTACTGTGCGTACATCTAGCTCCTATCAACGTA
>CAZNVC010000026.1:0-15140 GCA_964576685.1 uncultured Candidatus Saccharibacteria bacterium | reverse complement strand
ATTTTTTAAAGGAAATATATCCAATGTATCCTCCAAGCATAAGAGCAATAATAAGTAGTGGTAAGGTGTAGGGTATTAGTCTTTCTGACCAGTTTGCTCCGATAATAATTCCAAGTGAAAGTAGACAAACTTTAAAAAGACCGATTTGCCACCATGTATATGTTCTCTTGTTAAATAGGTTCATAGGAGGAAGTATATACTTATAGCATCAATGTGCAACAAAGTTTAATTGACGTAGAATCTAATGTGCGATAGTGTTATGGAGATTGTTCCTTGTGGAGGATTCTGTGGTGGTGCGCAAAGATGATGTTCTTAACTTTAGTGTTTCTCTAGCATTCAAGATTTTATTTAAAGAATCAGGGAAAAGTCCTGGGGATACCGCGAGAGCTATCGGTATGCCTGGGTACAAGTTATCTAAAACACTAAATTTTCAGAGAAAGTTGTATTTTTTCGAAGTACATAATTTTTGTAAATATATCGGGGTAAGTATTTCTAAATTCGATGCTCTTGTTGATGAGTTGTACGCTCACCCCGAACTTTTACAACGAGCAAAAGAAAAAACAGATATAAAAAAGCAACCGAAAAGAAAAAGAACTCGTGCCAGTAGGCGTGATGCTGCCGATGTTGCTACACTATAAGAAGATTAATGCACAAGAGTCTAGTAATCTTAATTTGTATCCGATCTTCTACTGAACCCGTTTCTGACGGGTTTTTTCTTTTAGGAAAGGGGTGGATTGTCACAAGCTGTGTGCGCAACTGTTATTTATAGTGAGGGGATCGCTCTCTAATATCCCCTTACAGCTTATACAATAACCTAAGCAATACGTATGAAAAACATTCCAATGAGAGTGCTAGTATGGCGTAGGGGCATTGTTTCTTTAGGTGTATTTTCTCTAGTGTCGGCATTACTCATGTCGATGGCAGAAGTGAGCGCAGCAAGTTACTCTCCTCTCACTGCTCAAGTGAACATAGGAGAGAGAAGTGAAAATGTGAGAAATCTTCAGATGTTTCTTGCGGAGAACCAATCTATGTATCCAAGTGGTTTGGTGACAGGATATTTTGGTCCGCTCACAGCAGCTGCGGTTGTTCGATTTCAGAATCAGTATGGAATCGATCCTGTTGGTCGTGTAGGTCCTTTAACGTTGGGTAAAATTAACATTATCATTTCTAGTGGAGGGTGGACATCTTCAGCAGCTGATATATCTGGTCCATGGATTTATTCAGTGAATCGATCAGCTTCATCTAATACCGCAACGTTTACATGGAATACCAACGAACTGGCAACAGGAAAAATCTTCTACAACACGAGTCCTATAACTATGAACGAAGGGGATATTAATTCAGTCGGCTTTGGTTCAACTAACGGACAAACTGCTGTTAATGATGGTGTCGCTCGAATGTCACAACAAGTCACACTTGCTAATCTTCAGCCAAACACATTGTATTATTATGTGATTGTCTCTACAGATCTTGCAGGAAATGTGAGTGTTTGGAATCCTAATACTACCTTTAGAACAAATTACTAATCATTACATATGCCAAATAGTGCTCGCAACTAACAAAAATATCTTACATTCATGTGAGATATTTTTGTTAGTGGTGATGAATATCTGGAGTGGCATTATATGACAAATACAAATGATGTCGCGAAATTTTCGTTATGTAATAATCTACCATATTGTGAGATGAGAACATTATGTACTATAGTTTTCCTTCTAGAATCGCCTCCCAATCTTTTTTCGAAATCATAATATCGAAGAGATCATATAGGAGTTCCTCTTCTTTTTTATGATGTTTCATAAGAGCACGAATGAAATGATTTTCTGCTTCTGTTGTTTTTTTACTATCATCAGTATCGAGTGCTTCTCGCACTCTATTAAGAAGCTTTACAATTTGCTCGTGGTCATGACTGATAAGTGTCGCGAGTCCAACACCTTTTTCTATCCCAAGCGCTTTATTAAACGTAGGGGACATATCTCCATCTTCAAGCTTCATGTGAGCAAGTAATCGGTCATTGAATTTCTTTAACAGCTTTTTCGATTCATCTTTATTTTTAGCAGATAAAAAATCAGTCCATTCATTGTACAAATAGCCATGTTCCAATCTCATATGTTCTGAAATAGTTCTCATGGTCGTAAATAACTGCTTCATAAGCAGTACTTGCATTATATACCCCATAGGTTCCTTGACAAGGATATTGATTAATTATTTTTTGTACGATTTGAACAATTGGTTTAATTAAGGGTGAAGAGATGTGATTACTAAAAAGGCGCAGTCATATGACTGCGCCCTGTGGTGACCCGTATTGGGTTCGCGTTGTTATTCTGCTTCTTCTTCGGAAGTCTCACTGTCCTCTTCTTCGGGGGACGAAAGCCCACCAAAGGGAAGTGAGCCGTGGTGCACATCGACGTACATCCGGTCAGGGTCGCGCCGGACATGGTCCAGAGTGTCGTCTGACCCAATGATCAGGTCTTCCCCTTCTTCGATCTGGTGAACAGCAGCGCCAGGGGTTTCGATCATCATTGTATCAACATAGATCGGCATGTTCTTCTCCGCTTGTTTAAAGTACAGCTTCCCACCTCACAACTTCCTATACGCTATCACTTTCCAATTTTATGTCAAGAAAAGAGGTGGATAACTTGATAAGACAATAAATATGGTGTACCTTGTATAGGTAAAATTATTACTGTAATGAGGGAATAATGAGTTCTTTTAGCGAATCACGATTCGAAGGATTTATTGGAGGGCTCTTTGTGGTTCTTGTTCCAATAATCATATTTAATGACCTTCGAGCAAAGGATTTGATCGATCAGCACCCAGAGTATTACCTTAGTTCTCAAGAGATGGAAGTAGCAAAAACAAAATGTTCCGTTCATGGCGGACTAAAGGGTGTAGGCGCACTTTTGTTAGAGGGTGGGCGTGTGCGGTACGAAGCCCTCTGTAAAGGGGAAAAGAGAGTTACTTGGTTAAAATAACACTCTCAGTCAATATGGCCACAGAAAGATAAGTCTTAATTTCCTGCGTGTGAGATACTCAGCAATACTATTTTTTTTGAACAGAACCTCTTTGCACTCAAGTGGCTAGAGGTTTTCTTTTTTTATAAAAATGACAAAATAGTCACTTGCTGTAGAAAAATTGACTATTAATTATTATATTGTATAATTATATTAATTTGTTCTATAGTACATCCTTTAACGAAGGAGAGATCATGAATCTTGCAGTAGGACAGACGAGTCTTGTTCTAGGGGAGTCAGGCAAAAATGGATATTTCATTTTCCCTGACGGAAGCGAGAGTGAGAAGTTCGGTACAAAGGAGACAGCATTCTCTGAAGTTGAGAAGGCATATGTTTCCGAGAGAATTTCCTTTCTAGATCTAAAAAAGGTACTTCATACTGTTGTCGAAAGCACTCTTCCTTCAGTGTATGAAGTATGTGAGAACTTTGATCACGATGTCTCAGTCTTTCCTATCGAAGAGGAATGGCTGACTGAGTTCCCTCCTGATTAAATAAATAAGTTTTCAATTATTTCCAGTCCGCTTTGGCGGACTTTGTTTTTACCAGAAATGTACTATTGATTACAGCATGTTGCCGACCTCGGTTATGTTGTCATTATCACCATGAAGGGAATTTAAAGAAATTGAAGAAATAGTATTCGACACAAGGTTAAAAATATGTTACTACAGTGCTAGGCGTTCTTCCGTATAAAAGGGAGGTTTCATGAGTGAAGAGATGGAAGGACAACTTTCATATATTATGTTGGTAGATTATGTACATGGGTTTGTGGTGGAGTGTCGTTTTTGCCAGCAAGTGCTTTGTCAGGGACGATATGCGATAAGTATGCAAACAAAAGCAGGGAATTACCTTATCGCAAATCACACGAGGATAGGGTGTTGTAAAAAAGAGGAGATTCTCCCACTTATTTTTTCTGAAGAAGAGGAAGCGGAAGACGTCATGGACTCACTTATTGCGCTTCTTAAAGAAAACACACGTCCACCAGGATTTTGTCTTGTAGAGTTTCCTGGCTTTGCAAGACCCACGATTCACTAAAGAATTGGTTACTGTACAAGCTGTCAAAGCACTACGAAAGTGGTGCTTTTTAATATCCATCCATGTCAGCATTAATACCGACCATCGACGACTGAACCATTTTTTGTGTCAGTGTGTATGCATACCAGAAGGTAAAAATGGTGGAGATAAAAAGAAGACCGCATGCGATGATTCCGATGGTCCTCGCTTTTCTGTCATTTGATTTAAGATACTGAATTCCCTTCCATTTTCCTATAAAAAGAAAACAAAGTGATGGGAGGATGATACTTAAAAAATATATTCCTAATTGTGCAGATGTCGTTGTGAGAAGAGGTGGTTCATGTACCTTTGTGCCACAGTTTGGACAAAAATAATATTGTGGAAGTATTGGTTGATGACATGTTCCACAAGAAAGAGGGGAAGGAGTCGGTGATGATTGTGATGGTGGCATAAGGTAAGTGTACTGTAAAGTATGTGAAAGTAAATAATTGTACAATTTGTAGTATTAAATAATTTTCTTTGCTTTTAGTTTTTCGCTATTTTCTTTTACCTTAAATTTTACTATACGAGCAATCAGTCTCACAGGAAGTGGTTCGTCGAGAGGAAATTGTACCGTACCTTTTGATGTGGTGTAGTTTTGTAATTCCTTCTTGAAGTATTCAATTCCGGTTGCTGTTGGGTATAGTCCAATATGATTAGTGTGTCCAGCAAAGTACACAAGTATCCCATAATACTTGTATGCAGGCATTCCATAACTGAGCACCTCCTGTGCTTTCGGTGCATTTTTTATCACGATTCCTCGTAGTTGTGATAGTTTTTCTTGGACACACGGAGGAAATCCAGAAATATATTGATCTACGTTATTCACGGTTCCTTTTTTCATAGTAATAATTAAAAGTGATATATAACTAAAAATCAAAGGTGTTGATGAGATACTTATCTATCTCTCTTTGATCCATATCGTAGAAGTTACGATGATTATCGTGCAGATAGGTGGCGAGTTTGACGCCAACAAAGCGCCAATGCCACGGCTCGTAAATATAATATTTGTTACCTTTTGGATAAGAAAGAATAAAGCCATAACGATACGCATTATTAACAAGCCATTCATATGACTGTGTGGTGTCAAAGCCATACAGTTGCCCACCAAGTCCCGTGGTAATGAAGTCAACCGTTGTCCCGAGTTGATGCTCCGAGTACCCTTGGTCTGCAGAGAATGCATTAGCAGTTCCTGCACCATAAATCACTGAGTATGAGGATTTGAGAGATTTCTGCTCAGTAAATGATCGGTACCCTGACTTTATATAGAGGGTGACTCCTTGAGCTTTGGCAGAGTCAAGTAAGTTTTTTAGAAATGGCCATGATTCGGTGAGAAATTGTTCCGGTCGTGATGAGCTATAGGTGTAGTCGGGAGGAACAATCGCGAGATGTGCTGGGGTAAAGTTTTCATTTAAAAAATATACTTTAGAATATTTTTTAAGGAGCTGAGGGTCTACCTCTGCAAGTTTCTGAAGATTATTGACTGTTCCAGAAATAGAACCGACGACTTGTTCAACTCCTCCAACTTTATTTTTAACCGCATCAATATTTTGTTGGGCACTGGAAAGAGTGGTGGAGAGGCCTGCGGTTGTTTTACTTAAATCTGTAAAATTTTTTGAAAGTTGATTTGTATTCAATAAGAGAGCGTGTTTTGTTGATGCTACTTCTAGGGTAAGTGAATCTACACGTTGTGTAAGTATATTAATTTCAACGAAAGAATAAATAAGGACACCTCCAAGGAGAACGAATACTACTCCTGCAGGGAAAGCGAATGGCAAAAAATTTTTAAACGTATATGGTTTCATGGTGTATAGAAAGTATATCATTGAGAAGATAACACTCTACAATGTGTACATTGCAATTGTTACTAACACAAGATAAAAACTCCCGAATTCGGAAGTTTTTACCTGTCACGTGTTTGAAGTATAGTATTTCATATACAAGAAATCATATTCTATCTTTTTGAAGAATTTGATTTACCCCTTCATTCCTTTCGTTTTTTTCATTACGAGTATCTTTTTTGTTTTCTTTTCTTTCATCACGATCGCCTCTCTTATCTCCTTTACCATTTTTGTCATTGTGCTTGAGGTTTTCTACAAAGCTCACACATTGACCTTGGTTTTTGAAGATAGGGTGATTGAATGTTGACCAGCCGCCGTTTTTACATTGATCTTTGTTTGCTGGGGAAGTAATAACTGGAGCATTAGTCACCGTTATTTTCCAAGCATTAGACCATGCACTTACATTCCCGTCGGCATCAGTTGCTCTTACATGCCAGTAGTACACACCAGCTGGTGTGCCAGTTGTTGGGATTTCTGAGGCACTAAGTGCAGAAGAAGTGTACGTAGTGGTTGCAAAAGAACCATCTGGGTTAGTGGTAGATGAGTGTGAGAACTGGAAGGTATAGGTAATACCACCCACTACATCTGTTACATCTGTCCAGTCTGCCTTCAAAAACATTGCCGATGTTGTTGTGCTGTTATTTGCAGGAGAAATGTGAAGTGGTGTAGGAACACATACTTTGTTCCAGACAATCACTACTTTGTTTCCTGTAAGACCAGTGAAACTTGGGACTACAAGACTTGTAGTTGCTACTTGTGCCTGTGAGAGTGTGTCACCTGTTGAGTAGCCAACAAGTGTGTATGGTTGACCAGTACTACATGTTGCACCAACTACTGTTCCGCCAGTTACTTCAAATGTAGAATAGCTTGCGCCAGTCGTCATCTGAGAGGTAACTGCTTCGTACGCATTTGTACTGTTGAAACCTACACTACTAAGCGTGTATGCACCTGTTCCAGCTCCGGTGTTAGTTGCGTCCCATGTTGCTGACATTGGGAATGCTGAACTACTTGCGTTTCCCGCTGTCGCCATTACACCATCAATGAATTTGTCAATTGTGACTTTGACAGTTGTTGTTGCTGGCGTAGTAGGTGTTGGGTAGATTGTTGTTGGGTCACCAGAGAGAAGTGTATTTTCTGCAATGACAACATTTCCATTTGCAAGAGTAACTGTCGCTACTACTTTAGTAGCAGGGACACTTTCTCCGAACTGTGCTTCGCGAACATTTGTCCAATATCCGTCCATTGCGTACGCAAAGGATCCAGACACATCAAATGGTGATGAGAACTGAGTTCCTGTGATGTCTGCATTGAACTTTGGTAGTATTGCTGTGTTAGTTTGTAGCAAGACATTACCAGCGGAGTAGAGTTTTACTACAACTCCGGTAGTACTTGCGAACGTTGCATCAGTAAGCCCAAAGCCTGCGGTGTACCCTTTGATGAAACCGAGTCCACTTCCTGCATCGTAGTTAACGACACCGAAGTCTTCTGCAGTGAGCGCTCCAGAGAACAAGCTTACCCATGTCGGATGACTAGGTTCACTTGCTTGGAACGCAGAGTTCTCCGCAGTGTATGTGAATCCATTGATATCTGTAACGGTAATCACTGCTTTTGCAGGGATTACGTTACTCTTTGGAGTCCATGGACCGAAGTTCCACATACTGCTTGTTGCATATGTTCCAGCTTGTACAAGAAACGCACTACTATAGTGAGGTCCTTGTAATGTGTTGTTTACTTTTGCAGCTGATTTGGAAGTATTCGTTACCAAGAGAGTATTTGAAGCGTCGAACAAAGAAACAGAAACTGATGCAACTTTCCCTGCATCAACACCACCGAGTGCATAGCCGACTGTCGCACCATAATAGTCAGGCCCCTTGTTGGTGTTGAAATTTTCAGCAGTGACAGTGATATTAGATGTGAGCGCTACTGCGGTGCCGGTTGCGGTAGCCCACGTACCTGTACGTACTCCTCCTTGATAATCATCAGACCATGTTCCAGACATTGTTCCATTTGGAGCAACTGTCCCTAGCATGTGCATTACAGTAAGAGGTGTTACCGCATCTGCTGGAGATGTGTAGTTCGCGTAGATTTCAATTGCGTTACCAGTGACTGTGCCACCTGTTAAGACCCAGGTGTATGTATGGGGCCCACCTGCGGGATATCCTCCTCCACCTGTCAGGTTTCCTGAACCATCTTGGGTGAGAGACATATCGTGAGCATAGTTTGTACTTAGGTAGTCCATGTTAATGACGTAACTACCAGTTACATTCCAGTTTGGTACTGCCGCGCTTACTGGTAAGAGCATTGCAAGAGGGGACAGCAAAAACGTTATAACAATTCTTGTAAGAATTTTTTTCATAATGTGTATTAATTTATTTTAAGGTTACTAATTATTTCTTAGTCAACGTCTAAGAAACATATATTTTCTTCTTATTTATTGAGTAAGGGGGTTTGTGCAATACGTAAGTAATTGCGACTATATAACCCAGTATTGCGAAGTTATTTGCGTTACCAAATAATCGAATAGTATTAAGTGAGTGTTACTTCACATAAGATGAAGGTTATTCAACGTCCTTCATATATATACTCATTGTGCACTCACAGAGTGGCAATAGCAAGAGGTTCAAGGACAATATTTGCAGTGCGATAGATGCTGTTGTAAAGAGGATATTTTTCAATAATCCATAGATACGTATCTATATATAGCTATATTAGTTTTTTAATTTAGTACATTGATAAGAAAAGAACCCTAGTTTATTTTATTGTCTCAGAGAATCCTTGCTTTAAGTTTATTTACTGTATACTGGAAGTATACCTGAAGAGCGTTTGAATACTCTTCATCTCTCGTGGGAATGCTCTCACTTCCTCTGTTCAAATATTTTTTAATAAAAATACTTTCGTATCCTCTTATTAATTGATGTTAGATGATATGTTTTTTCTATTAACTGTAGTAACGTAATTAATCCTGTATTTTTTTGGTTTTCGTAATTAAAATATAAAATAATATAATGCGAATAGTTTGCATATAACAAAGAATGTGTCCACAAGTACGCATATCTTTCTGATCGATGACGCAAATATTTCAATAACTAGATATTCCTAAAAGATGAGTACTGTTACCTCTCCCGTGGGCGGACTTATCTATCAACGAGGTAGGCCCGCCTGCGGGGCAGGTAAGTGTATTCTGTGGGAAGTGATATTACAACATTGAGATAAAAGAGGTTTTTAAGGCAAAGTACCAACACAGAGCACCACGTTTACCTTCTTTGTCCCTAAGAAAGTTGTCTCTGAGAATCCTTGCTATTATTATTATTTAAGCGCACAATGAGTATACATCTGAAGGACGTTGAATAACCTTCATCTTCGGTGAGACAATGCTCACTTAATACTATTCGATTATTTGGTAACTCAAATAACTTCGCAATACACAGGGTTATATAGTCGCAATCTCTTATGTATTGCACAAACATCTATGACACACATAGAAGTTTCAGTTCCTTAGTCGTTGACTAGGAGACTTACTAAACAACTCTAAAACATATACTCACTATGAAAAAAATAACACATGTTCGCACGCTTTCTGCGCTTACGATTCTTGCTACTCTGGGGCTTGCCTCTCAGGTATTCGCATATACCACAATCAATTCTCAACTCGACTTAGGTGAACGAAATGCTGACGTCACCAGTCTTCAAGGATTCTTTTCTGACAATTCAGCAATTTATCCAGAAGGGCTTGTTACTGGTTACTTCGGTGGTCTCACACAGGCTGCTGTGAAGCGATTCCAGGCACAATATGGTTTTGATCAGGTTGGTCGCGTCGGTCCACTTACTCGTGATAAGATTAACGACCTTATTAGTCACGGTGGTTGGGTAGTATCAGATATTTCTGGTCCATGGATGTATTCTGTTGGTAAGACGGTTACTTCCAACTCTGCTACATTTACATGGAGTACTAACGAAAATGCTACTGGCAAGATATTCTACTACACGAGCCCTATCACCATGAATGAAGGGGATATCAATTCAGTGGGGTTCGGTTCTACTAACGGATTCACAGCGACAAACGATAACATTGCTCGCACCTCACAGCAAGTTACCATTAACAACCTACAACCAAACACGCTTTACTACTATGTAATAGTCTCTACAGACTTAGCAGGGAATGTAAGTGTTGTTGGTCCTAATAACACATTTCGAACGAATCAATAGCGAAATTGTGTCACTATCACCAAAAAAACTATGCTTACCACAATTGCAATGGTTCTGGTTGTCCTGTGGCTTGTAGGCTTCATAGGCTTTCATGTTGTAGGTAGCTTCATCCATATTCTCCTTGTTGTTGCAATTATTTTAATTCTATTAAGAGTTATACGAGGTAATTAATTAAGCAACTCTAAAACACTCCTTATCATAATAAGGAGTGTTTTATTTTCATCAATTTACTATTGATAGTCTATTTATCTAGACTAGAAGTTTTCCACGGAATCCTCTCCCGGCGTAGTATGATTCTACTCCATTATGGTAAGTAAACACAGTATCATAGCGACGATCACAAAAGAGCGCACCACCAAGCTTTCGTATAGCAGTAGGAGTCATTATCCAGCTCGAGGTTTTCAGATCGAACTTTCCAAGTTTTTGTAGTCTTCGATATTCTTCCTCAGTGAGTATCTCGATACCCATACTGTTTGCCAACTGGACTGCGCTATTTTCTGGTTTATGTTCTTTTCTCGACTCGAGGGCTTCTCCGTCGTAACAGAGACTCCTACGATCCTTTGGACTTTCTTCACAACAATCATAAAAAATATATTCGCCTGTTTTTGTATCATAGCCAACCACATCTGGCTCTCCGCCAGTTCTTTCCATTTCATTAAGTGACCATAGTCTTTCAGGGGTGGCTTCTAATTTCGTCACTACTTTAGTCCATATGAGACCCTTATGACGACCCATATTCTTCTCAAAGCGTGCTTGTAGTACACGCTTAAGTTCTTCAGATTGTTTCAGAGTCAGTTTCTTTTTATAGGGGAGGGTCTTGCTCATAATATTAACTTTACTTACACTATATTTGAAGATATTTTACATCGGTCTGATTGCCATCACTTCAATCGATGCTTGAGGGATACCTAAATGAGGATGTCCTTCATATGCTTTCGCTGCAATGTCGTGTGATTCTGCTTCTATGACAGAATAGAGCATGATGTCATTCTTCGTATCTGAGACGCCTGAGGTAGTAACGAGTTTTGTTGTACCACCAGCATTTGTTTCTTTGATCATACTTGCGTGGCTACTCATCCACACATCCCACTCTTCGCGCATCTTTTTTTCCGCTGCTACACGGTCAGCTTCGGGAGTCTTCATCCATTCTTCGATAACAGAGGACGGGGCAAGAAATAAAACAAGAAAATTTTGCATAATGTATTTGTAGTATAGTTGATAGGAGTTCAGTATACCCTACAATTGTCTTGCTGTCTTAAATAGTGTAAGTAAAGATTGTAGCGTGTTATCTCTACTGTGAACCGCCAAGCGGCACGACAAAATCGCTTCGGCGGTTTTGTTTTTTAAAAGAGCGAAGGGAAGGATATAATAAATATGTAACAAAAAACCGCCACTATTTTTTAGGTCATGGCGGTTAACGGAACAATTTGCGAATAAGGAATACCGGTCCATAGCCTGTTGACTCGATATCCAACGAACAATACATGGATGCGCACAGTTCCTTGAGAAAAAGTGACCATCTGTAATTTTCCTGAGGTGTCTTTGCAAAGAACTCGTCAACACTTTCAACTTGTAAAACATTTGCAAGGTAGATAAATCCTCCAGGACGAAGTAGTCTGATTGTTGCTCTAAGGTTATTACTCAAACGTTGAAAAAGCACTTCCCTATACCACGTATGGCCACTCTTTTTATGAAACCAAGTAGTATAACTATCGAGTCCAGCGACGGGTTCACAGGTAACAAGGCTCAGGAGGTGTCCATTAGCTTTTATTGTCTGTAAAAAACCATAAAAGTCCCTTGCAGAAAAAAGGTCACCAACCACTCTTTCTGGAGTGTGTTCAAATTGAAAATAATTTTCTTGAAGTGAAAAGCTGTAGTTGGTGTCTGCATAGTCGAGTTTTGCTCGTCCACAGACATCTACGTATACAATTGGCTCCCCTCTTTCCTTAAGAGTGTGTAAAAATTCGTACACCTTATTTGCCATAGCATCGTGACCATCCAAGTAGAGTTGGGCATTTTTACGATCGAGGAGATAGTGTTCGCCAGATTTTTGCTTAATAACTGCTTGTGCACGAAATCTAGAAATTACGGCTCGAATATCCGCAACAGAAACAGGCTTTACTTTTGTGTCCATATTCTTCCTTGTATGAGCAACTATTACAAAACTACAGTATAAAAAATAATTTGTCCATTTTAAGAATTTAGTGATACAAGTGTCGTAACATTGATAACCGCCAAGCGGCACGACAAAATCGCTTCGGCGGTTTTGTTTTTATAAAAAATAATGTCATTGACTATTTGTCAATAAAAAAGTAGTATGTGTACGTAGCTTGCTGTGCACAAGCATAATTTTGAGGAGAACCTCTATGGTAGTGATGGCACTCTTTGTGATCGTTCTCTGTGCGCTCATTGTGTGGTTCGGTGCAGACTATCTCCTTGGCTTCTATTTTTATCCTGCATTACTTGATGTATACAGTTTACTTTCTTTTGAATTTCAGACGGTTGATACTGTGAAGAAAAAAATAAAGCGGTCTGACAGTTCCCATATCAAGAGGTTGCTGAGATCTACTCCTCTGAAAATTGTTCGATTTAAGGAGGGGTGGAATGATGCTCAGTGTTTCGATGCAATAGTAAATACAATCATCCACGTTCTTTGTCTAACAAAAAAAGCAGAAGTGATGCTACTTCCTTTTATTGATGATGAAGAGTCGCTACGGCACCCTTTGATGCGGGAACTGGATGAGGATGATCTGAGGCGCTATCGTGAAGAAAATAAGAGGCATCAGGCTCTTATGGAATCTATTGCTTATCTTCGTAATTCTCTTGGTAGTTCTCTTACGAATGATGCGTCCCCTGAACGAGAAGACTTGTTTAATGCTCTCAATAAATTGGATGAAGTGGTTGAAGGAGTTTCCTGTACACAAATTCTCTGTATTAAAAAGTTGCCTTTTACCGGAAGACCAAAAAGACACAAAATTCGCATGGTCACTTCTCCTTCAGGGGTGATGACACAAGTGTAGTAACATTGATAACCGCCAAGTGACACGACAAAATCGCTTCGGCGGTTTTGTTTTGATTGTCACTATTCTTATGAAAAAATTAGTGCGTCACACTCGAAACTGTAATCATTTTTGTGATTGTAAAAATTCCTTTCATAGTGTACTTAGCCCACTGATCGGTATTCAATGCTTCTTTAATAACGACGAAACCTTCTGCGGTAATATGAGAGCGTGTGTCGAACTGATCTTTTGCGAGGGCTGTTTGACCAAAGTTCACCATATAATAGACACCACCATCTGTTTTTATTCCGAACACACATTCATCTGTTACTGGTTTTTTGTTATCAATAAGAGGTAGGCATACATAAGTACCAGATAGTGTGACATTTGTCGGGGTTGAGTCTAAAGCGGGGGTATTTGTTCTAGAATCCTTGTGACCAAAAAGTACTAGAAGCAGGATTGTAACTACTCCTATCACTATATAGATTCTTTTCTTCATGTTCATACTGCTTGTAGTGTATCATTTTATTTTCTCTGTTTGATATCAGATAATAAAAATGAACTTGGATGTAATGTAAAAAAAGTGTAGAGTTATATTTGGATGAAAAGGGGGACTCATGGCACCTTCGATTCTTTGTAGGTTTGGATTTCATAGATGGGAAAAAGTACCCTCGAAGCAGGAGTTCCTAAGGGAAACAGGGTACCTTGGAGTAGCATATAAGGCAATGCAACTCGGGACCAAGAGTTGTTGTAACAAACATTGTTCAGCAAAGTTAAGAGTGTACAGGGTAGGCCTTGTGACGTTAAACGGTGGAACGGTAAGTAGCTGGAAAATAGCGACTAGAAAAATCGTAGAACATATCAACTCATTTCCAGTTTTTTAATAAAGTTTGATTCAAGCACGTGTATCACAACGTGCTTTTTTGTGCACGATTTATAACTTGTGATAAGGAAGACAGAACTTTACTACAAACAAAAATAGATTGCGGTGGCAAGGAGTATTTGAATACAAATCACCAGCAAGAGCTTCTTATAACTTGTAAGTGATGCCAAGGGTCTGCGACGTGGCATACCTCTTGCAGAAGGAGTGAACACATATCCTGCCAAGGATAGGCAGTAGATGACCACCGTCATTGCTGTGACCACCAGAAGATTCGGACCTTCAGGATCGTCAAAAAAGAAGAACATTATCCTAGTACATACAATGGAAGTGATGCCAAGGATGAGTAATGAAATCTTTTTTGGGATAGGGGACATAAGGTAAGTATACTCTAGAAATGAGAGTGCTTGGGGTATAGCATGAAGTTTACCGAACTTCGTATTTTTGTTAAATGTTTGTTAGTTGAGTACATGTTGTGAGAATATCCTCTTTTTAAGTAGGTGTTCTCAAGGTAGTGAACCATAACGAGGATATTGACATATTAACAATATTATGCTATATTATTGACTGGTAAAGTTTCATTCACACTACGGCTAAGGAGGCCATCATGTACACTGTGGGACAAAAATCTGCCTTTGGCAGGAGGTCGTCACGGACAACCAGGTTCTCATCCTGAAGGAAGTCTTGGTCACCATCACTGAGACCAAGACTGGAGTTCTCGGCCAATGGTCGCGGAAGCCAGTCTCAGGCACCAGTCTGCGTGGTATCGGGGATGATGGAAAGGTCTACGAGAAGCACTGGGAATACTGGCCAGAAAGCCAGACCAACTGCTTCACCGGTGAATGGTCCATGCGTGACGATGGCGAAGGTGTCGGTGTCGCCAAGTACTGGACACCAAAGGAGGCGGTTCATGCCTACAGCGAGCTCAAGTACGCAAACAAGGCGCTCAAGATGAACCTCGTTCGCGTTGATCTCCAAGGGAACCCCATTGTCCCCAAGGGGGACGTCGGCTACTGTGCCGAACACGATATGTACCACCATGTTTGGGACACCTGCTTCTCCTGCTTCATGGAAGCACGCAAGTCGTCCCAGGCTGCCTGAGACTTCTCAGCTTCAAGCCCTACCCGGAAAGCTCTACGCTTCACCGCGT
>CAZNVC010000025.1:0-15158 GCA_964576685.1 uncultured Candidatus Saccharibacteria bacterium | reverse complement strand
GTACACCCACCTGCTTGGCTAGGAGGATGTGCTCACGAGTTTGTGGCATAGGACCATCAGTTGCTGCCACCACGAGGATAGCACCATCCATCTGTGCCGCACCGGTAATCATGTTCTTGATATAGTCAGCGTGACCTGGAGCGTCGATGTGTGCATAGTGACGAGCATCGGTCCAATATTCTGAGTGAGAAAGAGAAATGGTAATACCACGAGCTTTTTCTTCTGGAGCCTTATCGATATCATCAACACCCTTTGTCTTGATAGTTTGGTCCTTAAGGTGAAGTACGTTAAGGATTCCTGCTGTAAGGGTAGTCTTTCCGTGGTCAACGTGACCAATGGTTCCTACGTTTACGTGTGGTTTTGAGCGATCAAATGTTTCTGCCATATGTTTTTGTTGGGTCGTGTCGCCCAGCTGCACGAGTGCGGCTGGAGATATTGGACTAAATTAAATTATTTAAATAAAGAAAACTAAAAATACTGCTACTACCTAGCCAAGCGAGTCTCTGTAGTGCTAAGTGAGTCTGGCAATAATATCATGAAATAAATTAAAACGCAAATCTCTACGCTTCGCCACAGACCTACGCGGACTAGACGCGGACCACAGAGACAAATCCCGCCTCTTATTATTGTAAATATTGTTTAAAAAGAAGGAAATTATGTGTAAAAGTTTTATCTTTTTTAAGCTTTTTTATCGAAGCAACCAGAATAATTTTCTGCTGAAAATTTTCTTCCGCCTCGCCTAGCCATGCTACGTCGAGTTGCTTCTCAAAAAAAGCTTGAGATATAAGGAAATACGACCGCCTCCTTCGGAAGCGGTCGCCCAAAAGCAACCAGAACACAAAAACCACCGAGGCACTATTTTGCCTCGGTGGTTCTTATGCTCAAATAAAAGTATTTATCTAATGATATTATCTCCCTTCTCTTCCTTTCCCTTTTCCTTCTGAATTTCCGTGTTCAGAATTATTATTTTTATTTTTACTTTTTACTGTAGTTAGATTATTTTGATTTTGAGAAGAAAATGAAAAGATTCGACTCATATCATCATTCTCTTGATGTCTACTATTGAGAATACGAACTTCACGCTCTCGCTTTTCAGTATTCTTACGTGCTTCCCCTTCTTTCTTCCTATTTTCTTGCCTTATTCTATTTTCTTCTTGCTTTTTGTCTCGTAACATCTCTTCAACGAAAGATACACATCTTCCCTGATTTTTAAAGTGAAATCCAGAGAAATGCTTCCACCCCATCTTCTTACACTGATTAGTGTTGACTGGGGGAACAACTGGTGGGGTTGTTGTTGCTGACGTCGAGCTTGCAGTAACAACAAACGATGCTGAGATAGGCCCACTTACATTACCTGCTCTATCAATTGCATGAACAAAGAGCTGATAGCTTCCTGTTCCAAGTGTTGTGGTAAATGAAGTATTAAGAGCGTTATTTATCCATGTGGTTGTACCATTAAGACTATATTCGTATTTAAGAACTCCAGACAATGCGTCTGTTGAAGACCCAAATGCCCATGACTGTGAACCATTAGTTGTTGATGACGTTGGGGAAACGCTCGACACAAGAGTAAGTGCGCTTGGTATCGTTGGTGAAGTATTGTCAACGATCACTTTCCATGGAGTTGACCATGTGCTTGTTGCTCCAGTTGAAGAGGCAACCGCACGGACATGCCAATAGTAAATTCCTTCTGTGGTGCTTGCATTTGAAATACTTGAACTTGCAAGTAACGGAGAAACAAGGAATGGAACACTGAAGCTTCCGTCAACATTAGTTGTTGTTGCATGTGAAGATTCGTAATGATACGAGACGGTTGTTGAACTAACAGCCACATCTGTCCAATCAGAGCTTGTAAAATTAGCTGTCGTCAGGGCAACATTGTCAGCCGGACTTACGTGAACCGGTGTTGGAACAGAGGTCGACGCAGTGTCAGCGAGCGCAAAGGCTGGCAAACATGCGACCGCTACTCCAAACATTAATTTAGTAAAGTTTTTCATGGTATTTCTATATATTGTTATGTGTATAAACTATCTTTTATGAGGAATAATCGTTACTGACCCCCCGTGTACTTTATATAACAAGTTTGAGGGGTTGTTTGTGACAATAAATCAAAAAAAGTACACACGTTTGCATGTATGTAAATGTCTAGCACAAAACACCACTTTCTTAATAAGAATAATTCACATAAATAAAATAGTTATACATAACAAAAAGCCACCAATAGTGGTGACTTTTGAAAGAAAAACATCTAGTTGCCCATAAAGAACGCAGGCTTATTAGACTGAGAAGGTCTCGACAAGAGTCGCACGAAAGTCCCCTGTTCCATAAGGATAATCTTGAATCTGTCGAGACTATGCATGGTATCTGAAAAATAGCGTAGTTTGCTTAAGGATCTACGAAGCCCCGAGAAGTCAGTAGGGGTATACCCTAATTGATACTCAAAGTAAAACTCCTCAGTCTCAGCAGTGGCACCAGAAAACCTTCTCTCTACCATCCTCCTGTAGCCATACCTGGCGGTCATTTCTGAGGGGCTATAGGAGAGATTTTCGCTGATCAAATGTTCGGGCACTTGACGCCATTCCAAAGCATTGATGTCAGGTAAATTGTATTCAGTGCTCCGAAACAAATTCACTGTCTGTCCGTAGTCATTTTTTGGCAGTCCAGCAGTAATATAGATACAAGAATACAAAGACCGGAACTGAGCGTAGAGCTCTTTGTTAAATTGTCCTCTATATTCCAAAAGAGACGAACCTTGATTAACCCTTTTGTGGAATAGTTCTGGGAACTCACCTCCAATGAATGCTAGAGGGTCTTGCATCTGAACATAGAAAACATCCATACCACTCTCTCTTATGATAATGAACAATACGTACACACTACAGTATTAAATTAAGTATTGTCAATGACACCTCGTTCTTCTTTTGTAAATTACTGTATTGTTTCAGAGTAAATATATTACACACTCTTTTTCAATTCCATCTTTAATCTCCTTCGGTTAAGCAGTAACGGCACAACACCAATAGCGATACCACCAATACCAACAGCATTTGTTACCGTATCAAATGTCGGAATACTATAGAGTGCGATAAAAAAGAGAAAGAGTCCACTTACAAGTGGCCAGAAAATATGAGTGATGGATTTCCAGAGATTTTCTCGCACCATCTTCCTGTAATACCACGCACAGGCAATACCAGTAAGCCCAAGATAAAACGATATCTGGAACCCTATCGCAGTAATTGAATCCTGCAAGATAACATTAATTGTTGGAAGGTATGATGACACAAAGAGGAGTATCATTCCCGTTATCCAAATAAAGAAGATAGCGATGTGTGGGGTCTGCCACTCTTTATGAAGACGAGAAAATCGTGGGTGAAGGGCATTGTCGCGCCCCTTTGCAAAGAGAGTTCGTGTGAACTGGAGAATTTGTGTCTCGACTGTCCCTATCGTACTAAGAAGCACTGCAATGATTGCGATGTACCCCCATGTTTTGCCAAGCAACTTTTCTGCAATAGCAAAAATAATATTAGTATTATAGTGCTGTATCTCAGCATCTGAGAGACCAAGGAGCGTGATGGTGATAAAGGTTAGGAAAAAGATAATGAGAAACACCATTGACCAGAACACCGCTCTTCCTGGGGTGTGGTTTGGATTTTTTGTCTCTTCACTTAGGTTCATTGTCACATCCCATCCGTAGTAGAAAAAGATTGCAACAAGCGCTCCACTGGCAAAGAGCGCAGGAGAAAATGAAAATGGGGAGAACCAGTTCCATGAGAAGGGATGAAGAGGTGCATGAGGAAATACAATGAAACTCATGATAATAATCCCAAGAAGAATACCCCCTTCTATTACTGTCATAAGCACCTGCGCATAACTTGTAAGCTTAATTCCTTTGACCACAATCAGGCTGATGATAGTGAAAAGGATTGCTGCAATACCTGTCACCCAGTCAACATTATTCATGAGTTCAGGTTTGAAGATGAGCAATGTTGCATTCGCCGCGGGTATCATCGCCGAGACCATGAACACACAGCACAGCACAAGTAGCGCCCACCCCGCGAAGAATCCAAGTGTCTTTCCAAACACCATACTCACCCATGAATAGGATGTTCCTGCACTTGAAAATGCTTTGTTTAAATTAATAAACGCAAAAGCAATTCCGAACATAATAAGACCACATACAAGAATACTCGCCGGAGAAAATACTCCCATGGTAGCAATAATTGTCGAGGTGGTAATTTCAACACTGTACGCAGGAGCTGTCCCTGCAATCCCCATAATAATAGACTCAACAAGACCTAAGCTCCCCTCACGCAGTTTTGTGTGTTGCGGTTGTGTTTGTTCTTCCATATGCCACTATTTTTCCAAAAATGGGAAGGAAAGTAAAGCTTTGCGAATATTGACCCACCAGCCTTCCACAGATAAGACTTTCGTCAAACCTCATTCTTTACTCCCCAGTACCACTATGGTAGAGTGGCGACAATAGCACCTTCAAATCCCTTACTAGGAGTAACGCACATGCTCGGATACATGCTAGAAAAGGAACCGGATGAGATCTATCGCGTCCACAATACTGACAGAGGATTTTCATTCCATGTGAGTGAGACCGCGTATGTTTTTCTTGTAAACACATTGTCAGAGAAACTTTTTCACAGACTCTCTGATGTCACAGTAACCATAGAGAAAGGGCAGGCGACTTTTACAGTGGACCTCCCCTTTATCCCTTCGCCAAACAAGGCACATAAAAAAATGGATTGGGAAAGAATTGGTGAAGCTTCAAAAAAAATGGAACTTCTCCTTGATATTGGCAATGACCTCCTGCTCCATGTAGACGCTCCTAAATTGACTCTCAGTGACAAGAAGCAACTTGTGGTGATCAACACTCGATTTCGAGATAACTATGATGCGTACCTGTGGGCAGGGTTTAGCCCGCACGCAACAGACATCATGAAGGCTCATGACGCTACTCAGGAAAGTGTGCTCGACAAATGTAAAGAGAGGATGGCAAGAACATATTTCGGCCTCTCATGCACTACTAAAAAGAAATTAGATGATCGGAAAAAATTATTTTCTGCGCCTCGTACTTTTTTTGGAGTTACTGCTCTCGTGAGAGCCTCTGGCACTCCACACTTTACAGTGCCCGGTAACTGCGCATGTCTTGGTGCAAATCCAGATGAATTCGAACGCGACAGGGATATTACACCTCATAACATCGACACCTCTTTGCAACAGACGGCAATGCTTGCAGGAGTGGTTGAGTTTTGGAACTCCTACCTACGTGCCTTCGAAAAGTAATGTAGGTGGCAACATTTAATATCAACGCGACACCACACCGGCGTCGCGTTTTTTATTTTCTCACTCTTAAGAATGAAAATACTATAGGTCTATTTGAGAATAAACTCTTTCTTGCCAACCTTAGTGTTAGCACCGCCGTTTACGCCATCTGGTTTAAAAACTCCGAGCGTTAAAGTCTTGGTGGATTCATCAAATACCACATCATACGATTCTTGTATGTCTCCCTCTTTTCTGTAGGTCTGATTTTTTACAAGCTGTGTACCTGCTGTAACTGCTGAATTAGGAATATTGGTAAATGAATCATCTCCAGCCCTGTAGTACGTAACTCCTCCATCTCCGATTTCTATAAGGTAGTTACTATTTTCATACATCATATTCCACTTTGTCATCGATTTTTTATCATCCAGTCTTTGAAAATCATTGAGGGAGTAGAAATATATAACAACCGACCCCTTTCCTGATGGTCGTCCTACTAATGCAAAAGTGTCATCGTAGTACTTAAGAATAACCCCATCAAGAGCAATGTTCTCCCCGGGTGAATTTTTATTGAGAATCTTTCGAACTATCTCTTTTTCGGTATCTGATAAATTTTCATAGCGCGATCTCTCACCGAGAATAATTTTACCTTTAACAACTGGAACAGACGATGTAGTATTATTGGAATTTTGTGATACCGGAGCAGCGACGCTTGGACTAGTTACTTTAGGAGTATTCGTAACACTTTGATTTTTGTAATAGTAGTAACCCGCACCGCAAAGCAAGATAACCAGACAAAACAAAATATACTTTTTCATATAACAAATTCTAGCATCGTTTAGCTAAATTCAAAAACAATCTCTTTGAAGTTATTATTGTACACTTTTATTTTTGAAAATATCTTGTTACGAAGTGCGCACATATTAGTAGCAGTCGCATGAGAAAATAAAATATTGTCGTGATTATTAACCATACTATGCTATCAAATATGAAATAGGACGCTCTAAAAACTTTTTCAACACAATCTGGTGACTTTAAATAAAATACATTTGGGAGTAGAAAAATACACGCGCTCCCATAAAATGGTAGAGGAAAACCTAGTGATGTTCCCGTAAAAAATACTAGAGAGGTTACTATAAAAAGTGTGACAGCAACTAATACGAGTGTAATAAATGTTTTCATTGTGTTATCAAATTATCGAAACTCAAAAATAATCTCTTTAAAATTTTTTATTTTGTTGTTCTTGTCGACTTCGATACCTTCCTTTTTATAAAGCTTCATACGCTTAGCGTGATACTCTGGCGATGTCCAGATACTTCCATCAGCATAGACAATACGATGGAAAGGAATAGAGGTCTCTCCTTCTTGGTATGCCTTACCCAAGATACCGGTAATACTCTGTGATGCCATAGAACCTGCGCCACATGCCCGAGCCAGACGACCGTATGTTGTTACTCGTCCGGAAGGGATGGCGAGGGCCGCCTCTACGACCCGCTCGCTAAATGTCTTTCCAGTCTTCTTCGGTTTCATGGGGAAAGTATAGCACCAGACAGCTAGTAGCCTGTAGTCTGTAGCTCGTAGCGATTGATAGACCGAAGATGGCTAGTTATTATCAGGCGAGACAGGGGAAGTTGTTGCTCTTGTCGTAGTAGCAAAATTAATTTCAGGTATCTTTATCGTCTGACCATGAAGAGGGTCAAGTGAAGGAAAAATCTTTTCAAGAGTAGGAACATTGATCATAACAACTATAAATATAAGAATTGCAATAATAAAACTAAGCACAACACTCATTAGACAGGACTTCCATAATGAAAATTTTTTTCTGAGAAAATAGAATATTAAAACAGCAACAATGGCAGATAGTGGCGCTAAAGAGGTAACCATGATTTCACGAACATTATTTTCTGCACTAAAAAAACTATCTGCCTCAGACCCTACAACAAGTAAAACTAATGATACTAAACCAGTAATAACAAAACTAATCACGAAAGGAAACAAATAGAGAAAAAATATCTTCATATGGATGAGTATATGTTGTTCGCGTAGTCTGCGTCTAGTCTGCGCACGTCTGCGAGCCGCGGCCTGTTAATGGGACACCGTAAACGAAAACTCCTTAATTGGAATTTCCATATCAACATATGAGAAGGTGTCGTTCACCAAAAACTTACCGCCATAGGTGATAAACCCTGCGTCTTCGTTGTATACCTCAGCAGTATCGATATAGACATCATATACTTTTGATTGATTCTCGTAGAGGTTGATATTAGAGAAAGAGAATGAGCCAGATCCCCCTGAGTAAGTAGTCCCGTCTGAAGCATCTTTGAGTACGAAGTTAGAAATCTTGGACGAAAGGTTTTTTGATGTCGACGAAGATGTAAGTACGAGTGACTTGAGTGAGACTGGAACAGAACTACTTAGCGTGATACTTGCAACTTTTACATTTTTTGTTGTAGGGATAATGGAACTATTAACTTGTGTAGAGATGGTTGACGTAGTAAACCCTCTCATCACAACACGCATTGGATTACTTACCCCTCCTTCGTTTGTGATAGTGACGGAATAATCTCCAAGAGGAAGCTTCTGTGTACATTCACCACCACAAGGAAATGACTGATTAATGTAGGATCCTTCTATTGGGAGCGCAGTGGTGGTTGCGGTGTAATATGTAGATGCGAAGGTACCAATAGTATATTCTCGTGAGTTATAAAGAGAGAAGAACTTCACTGTGTTAGTTGCGGTAAAGTTCTCTCCTCGTAAGATAAGTGGTGTGCGAGGATACGCGTCACGCAAGAGGATATTACGATTGATTGAATTAATAATTGGTCTCTTATAAATAATCGCAGAAATGCGCTTTATTTCTTGGCAAAAACCATTGAAGTTACACGTCACTTTAATAATAGCTCCGTCCTCTGGGTTCTTGGCAGCAATAGTAATATCATTGAACTCTGATCGAGTAATGGTATATCCCGTCATAATACTACTTGTTGAAAGTGATGGATCTCTTGGGATAGTTTTTAAATATGACGGTGAGAGATACGCAATATCAACATAGTCAGCACATGGTGAAGCAGGTGTTTCTACTACCACCACTGCTGTTGCGGAGGTGGCGACTGAGACCGCTTGAGAAGGTGGGGCAACACAGAGATCGATAGGAGTATCGGACACCTTGAGTGCATGCACTCCTCGAGAGTCAACGAAATATCTGTAAAGTCCTTTAAGAATTGTTTCTATGTCTTCTCTGCGTTTATCGTTACGAATTGCCTGTGGTGTCTTTGGAGTGGTCGCAGCTGGTTTAGCTGAAGTAGTTGGTGTCGTTCCGGTTGTTGTCTTGGTTGTTGTAGTCCCCGCTCCACATGTTTCTTTCTTAATAGCAGCACGGGTTGCAGGCCCCACACTTCCGACCTGTTCTAAGCCAAGACTCTTCTGATAGAGCTTCACTGCACCAAGTGTGCCTGCACCAAAATACCCATTTGGTTTATTTTTTAAATATCCCTTTTCAAAGAGAAAATTTTGAAGACTAAGAATCGTTGATGATTCCTGATAACGAAAGAGATTCTTCGGAATGTCCGTACACGATGCAGCTGATGAATAAGAGACACTAAGAAAAACAATAAGAACTGCTATGATCTTTTTCATAGGGTTAAGTATACCAGCTACAACCACCCTACTCTGTTGATATCGTCAACTATCAATACGTGTACAAAAGGTACTTGAAAAGTGTTTTTAACGATATACTAAGGGTGGGGAATACGGTCAAGAACGTAGATGATGTGGGGTATCTTTATCAACACTATTTTACAAATATCGTATGAAAACAATACACATGGTTACGTTTATCCTCCTTGTCGTAGGAGGACTAAACTGGGGGCTCACTGCACTTGGTTACAACCTTGTTGAAATGATTCTTGGGGGTTGGCCAATGCTAGTACAGATTGTCTATCTATTGGTAGGACTCTCTGCAATCTTCGAGGCAGTAACCCATAAGAAGAACTGCACAATGTGTTCGGGTAAATAATTTTGTGATCAATTAGAAAATTAAAAGGAGCGACGCCTACGGCGTCGCTCTTTTGTATCTTAGCTACATACTACAAGCTACTAGCATAGGATGTCCCCTTATTTCTTGTTTATAAAAGTAAGATTTTAGGTGCAGAACGCGAAAGCACGCTTTTTTGCAACTAAAATGTACAAGGAGTACATTGCAGAAGCAAAAAAGCGTGCTGACAAAGTTATGTGATAAAATCTTACTTCTTATTCTCGGCGATGTCTTTTGCAATATTAGCAGGCACCACATCATATCGTCCGAATTCCATGGTGAATGTCGCACGTCCTTCTGTCATAGAACGAAGTGAGTTCACATATCCGAACATTTCAGAAAGAGGAACCATCGCGTTCACCACCTTATCTTGGCCACGCTCACCCATACTTTCGATTTGGCCACGCTTAGATGAGATGTTACCGGTAATATCACCATAGAACTTATCTGGAGTTACAATTTCTACTTTCATGATTGGCTCGAGAATCACAGGCTTAGCTTTTGCTACCGCATCTGCAAGTGCCATACCTGCTGCGAGCTTAAAGGCGATTTCTGAAGAGTCCACTTCGTGGAATGATCCATCATAGACTTCACATGATACATCCACCATCTTGAAACCTGCGAGTGTTCCACGGTCCATTGCTTCACGAAGACCCTTTTCTACAGCAGGAACGAATTCTTGTGGGATCACACCACCTTTGATTGCATTTACAAACTCAAAGTTATCATAACGCTTAGTGTTCTTTGGAAGATCTTCCGTCTTTGCAGAGTAGTCAATTGGTTTGATATTAATCTTCACATGACCATACTGACCACGACCTCCTGACTGCTTGATGTATTTTCCTTCACCAGATGCTGACCCGAGAATCGTTTCTTTGTATGCCACTTGTGGCTTACCAGTGTTTGCCTCCACATTAAACTCACGCTTCATACGATCAACAATAATATCAAGATGGAGTTCACCCATTCCAGCAATAATAGTCTCGAGTGTTTCTGGATCAGATGACACACGGAAAGTAGGATCTTCGATAGCAAGCTTAGAAAGTGCAAGACCCATCTTCTCTTGGTCAGCCTTTGTCTTTGGCTCAACACGCATAGAGATAACAGGCTCTGGAACAACAATCTTTTCTAGTACTACTGGATGCTCTTCAGTACACATGGTGTCTGAGGTAACAGTATCTTTAAGTCCCACCGCAGCAGCGATTTCTCCAGCATACACAATCTTCACTTCTTCACGCTCATTGGCATGCATACGAAGGATTCGAGAAACACGCTCCTTCTTGTCTTTAGTAGAGTTATAAATATATGAACCGGCTTCGAGGGTTCCAGCGTAGACACGGAAGAAGGTAAGTTGACCAACGAATGGATCTGCCATTGACTTGAATGCAAGTGCAGCAAATGGTGCCGTATCAGATACTTCAAGAGTTATCTGTTCACCAGTGAGTGGGTCAAGTCCATGAGGAGGCGTAATATCAAGAGGAGAAGGAAGATAATCAATCACCGCATCCAAAACGAGCTGTACTCCACGATTCTTAAGTGATGATCCACAGAAGACTGGGAAGAGTTCGTTCGCAATAGTTGCCTTACGCACTGCAGCCTTAAGTTCTTCAACTGAAAACTCCTTACCTTCGAGGTATCCTGTCATCATATTCTCGTCAGTCTCAACGATTCTTTCAATCATTTCAGCACGACGCTTCTTTGCTTCCTCAAGAAGTTCACTTGGTATTTCAACTGAAGAAACATCCTTTCCCTTATCACCAGTGAACTTCACTTCCTTCATAGTAAGAAGGTCAATAATCCCATCGAAATTTTCTTCCTCACCGATAGGCATTTGCATACGAACCGCCTTCTTAGAAAGACGATCGAGGATAGAGTTAAATGACTTGTCAAAGTTAGCACCCATACGATCAAGCTTGTTGATGTAACAAATACGAGGCACCATGGCATCGGATGCATATCTCCAGTTGGTCTCAGACTGTGGCTCTACCCCAGCCACACCGTCAAACACCACTACTGCACCGTCGAGCACACGAAGGGATCGCTTCACTTCGATGGTGAAGTCAATGTGTCCCGGGGTGTCGATGATATTGAAACGACACTTCTTTGAAACATCCTTCGCATCCATATATGTTGGATTCCAAAATGCAGTTGTCGCAGCAGACGTAATAGTGATACCTCGCTCACGCTCCTGCTCCATCCAGTCCATCACAGTTGCACCATCGTGCACTTCACCGATTTTATGAGAAACACCAGTATAGAAAAGAATACGTTCAGTGGTGGTAGTTTTACCAGCATCGATGTGAGCAATAACTCCAAAGTTACGTGTTTTGTTAAGTGGGTAGTCGCGAGCCATAGTAGTATAATTATTAGTTATTAGTAATTCGTAATTAGTGGGGTGAATTTTGCTACGCAAAATTCACCCAAGAAAACAAAAAACCGCTTTTGCAGTAGCTACTATGCTACCACAAAAGCGGTCTGATGGCAATTTAAACGAGGCCAAATTCTCAGAAATACTTATGGGGTATTCTTGCAATATCTGGCAAGTTCTCGTTTTTCCCATTCCATACACGAGTGGGATGTATCAGAAACAAATCCGAATAGTGCTTTTCTATAATCTTGTGCATCGATTCCATCTCTCTATCGGTCTGGAGGTGGGTCGTTAGGATCAAGCGGATTGTTGGGGTCCACCGGCTTTTTGAAACAATACCCAAGCATTAAATTCCTCCGCTTACTGAATTGCGTCAGCCGTCGGTGACGGTGTAAAAATTTGTTTAAGAGTTTCTTGTGGAACCTTTCCTGTTGCCATGTGACGCATTTGGATTTCCATCTCTTTACGGGCAAGAGGGTCTTTCACTATTTTTGTAATAAGCGAAAGTCGTTCCTTAAACGCTTCTTCCCTCACCTCTTTATCCTTGATGGTTTCAAGAACGACACCGGTAATTGCACACATGCAGTTTGCTGCTGTGGCCATTGTCTGCTCTTGATCAAAATCAAGCATCTGAAGAAGGGTATACGAAGTCTGTGTCGGTGCAGTAACGCCACAACCCCAATTCTCAAGAGTCCCTCTTGGAAAATTGAAAAGCATTTCAAGTTCCCTTTTTGTAAGGCCAGTCTTTCGAAGAATTCTTACAACGTCGACCGCTTCCATGGTACACCTCGCTGGAAAAGACATTATTGTTGTACATCTGACGTCATCCTACAACACATTATTAATTATGTACACCTGTGAGCTTGTAGCTTGTAGCTTGTAGCTTGTAGCTTGTAGCTTGTAGCAACAAGTGTACCGATCGTTGTTTTGTTGCGAGTAATTTTTACTATTATTTCCTGTCACATTAAAAAGCAAAAGCACGACCACTTCGTGGTCGTGCTTTTGCTTTTTGTATTCGCACGCTCAACCTGCATCTAGTCTCTGTAAATAGCATGAGAAGAATGTGAACTTTTCAGTGGGAAGGTACGGGATTTTCATTAGACAAAATACAGCACTGTAATATGCTGTATTTTGTCTGCATAAGTCCGCGTCTAGTCTGCGACTATCTGCGTTTCGCTAGCAAGCGAAAGGGTTACCAGGCGAAATGAGCGAAGGCCTTGTTCGACTCCGCCATTCTGTGTGTATCCTCCTTCTTCTTCACTGCCCCTCCTTCATTGTTTGCTGCAAGCATAAGCTCATCTGCAAGCTTAAATTTCATTGCCTTTCCTTTCTTAGCACTTGCTGCATCAAGAATCCAGCGAAGTGCAAGCATGAAGCGACGCTCTTCACGAACTTCGCGAGGCACCTGATAGTTAGCTCCACCAATACGGCGAGAACGAACTTCTGTTACAGGTCCGGCGTTATTAAGCGCTTGGTTGAAGATTTCAAGAGGATCTTCAATCTTCATCTTCTCTTTAATGATGTCAAAGGCTCCGTACACAATATCTTGTGCAGTAGATTTCTTTCCTCCAATCATCACATAGTTAATAAACTTAGAAACTTTCATTGAGTTATAACGTGAATCTGGACTCACGATATTTCGATTTTTTACTTTACGACGCATAGTTGTAGATAGTGACTAGCCACTAGCGACTAGGGTATAGTGGGAACAAATTCGTTTCGCGAATCTGTATCTGCATCCACCTAAACCCTACACCCTATTGGCTAAGACCTGGTTGTTTCTTGTGTTCCTGTTCCCCGAAGCAGAGGGTACTCCACAAGATGTTAATTCTGGTAATTGCTTCAATACTCTAAACGAGTGCACATAATACTACAACACTTTTGGTGTTTTTGCAAAGTTACAGACTATAGGCTTTATACACTAAACAGCTATCGAGCAGACTGCTGACGCAATCTCTCATTCTCTTTCTCAATAGATGTGATTTGCTCCTGTAATTTTCTTATTTTCTCTTCATTTGCCGAAATTTCTAGGGCAGTCGGCGCAGTTGACTTTACCTCGTATCGAGATTCATGAAAATCTCTCGATTCTCTAGATGTGTGAATTCTTTTTTCTACACTAGTATGTTGTTCGAGAAGTGATCTTTTTTTGTCTTCGATGTCCATCTTATGGATACCTCCTCTTCTGTGACTTTTAAAGAAACCAAAAATCTCCTTGTTTGAAGCAATGTTTTCTGCGGTAGAGGGGCTGAGCTCTCTGTATGCTGAGGTCTTCTTGAGACAATCAATAAGCTGCGAATCAGTGACATCTTCTTTCGAAGTTACTTCTTGTACCAATAAATAATCTTCTTGAGTCAACGAGCTAAAAAAACGTAGACTCTCTTCAATCTTGTTAAGTTGTAACTCTAGTTCAGTAAGATATTTATAATTATCATCTATCTTAGGTACTTTTTCTGCTAATTTTCTTGCGCCTGACAATATACCTGCACCCGCAACAGCAGCTACTCCGATCTGACCTGCGCGTTTAAAAAAATTACGACGACCCTCGTCTTGTGGCTTATCATTGTTGTGATCATTTTTCCCAAGCTCTGGCGAAGCATTAAATGGTGGCATATGTATATTTTATGTTGATATACCCTCAAGTATGTCCCTCTCTCTTTGATTTTGCAAGTAATAAAGATGTAAAGAAAAGGCGCTAATAGCGCCTTTTGCAAGAAGGGAACATTTGCCAATAAACTCAAACTCTTTCAAGAAGTAACGTGTACATCTCAAGAATGTTTCTCCCATGCTTTCCATTTTTAGGCCAAGTGATTTTACTTTCATCCTGTGGCCGAATAAGCAGAGTAAAGGCATCGTCTTCCTGACTGTTTTCAGAAAAATATCCGTACAAAATGGCTTGCTTCACGAATTCTTCTTTGGTAAGTTTTGGCGCAACGACAATGAAGGGATCCTTTGCGTCATAGAAAGCATGAGGTACAGTCCCAACCGCCCTCAACGGTTCTCTCATCAATTTATAGCCCCTGTCATCTGCTTTTCCTCCTGCATCAAGAATACCAGATTCTTGGATTGCTGGAGAAATATAAACAGGAATACTGCCTTCATCTAAGCGAGTGGTAATTCTCACAACAGACCCAACAGGAAAGTGACTCATGCGTTCTTCATACCATTGTTCATACTTCTTCCTATTCAAACTTCTGAAGCGGGAAGTAATCGGTCGAAAAAAATTACCGAAAATTATTTTTAGCTGATGATAGTACACAAAAAGGACATGTCGTGACTTTCCAAAAAATTCTTCTGACATGATTCACCTCTCATTAAAAAACACTCATCCGAATACTATATTTTCCTTCTCGACTTTGCAAGCGCATGTGAGTACGAGAGAAAAGAGACGTGCGGTCACGAAGTGACCGCACGTCTCTTTTACTTTCCCGCCATCTCATCAAGAGTTTTCTGCAAATCTGGCCTTTGGCGCAACTCTTCTTTAGCTAAGCT
>CAZNVC010000024.1:0-15998 GCA_964576685.1 uncultured Candidatus Saccharibacteria bacterium | reverse complement strand
ACATCAAAAGGAACCATCTCTCCATTTCGTTTCTTAATTATTTGCAGAATAGCCATACAACGCTCTTAAATTTTTACATCATTTGTTAATGTATAAAGTGTACACATTATCGGACTAAAAGCCATTATTTTTGTCCTTCAACATGGTGTCAATAGCTACCCTTGACATACATTCTTAGATGCCTCTAGAGACGCTTATTTCGTAAGGTCTTGTGATACCCAATCGCAAATCTATGTGCTTCGTTGTTTACCAAAAGTATATCCTTTTTATGGTAATCCACATGTACTTTATCCCCCAGTATGTCTTTTGGTTTATGACGTTCATCTTTTACTACACTGACACATGGAATAAGAAGCCCTAATGAAACAAGCACTTTTTCAGCTACTTGCTTGTGTGCAAGACCACCATCAATAACCACCAGATCTGGATACCTCCACTCTTTATGAGAAAACCTCCTTACTAAGATTTGACGTAACCCTTCATAATCATCATTAGTATTTTCCTCCAACTTAAACTTTCTGTACTCGTTCTTTGAGATTTCTTTCCCCTCCATCACTACCATCACCCCGACTCGTGATGTTCCAGAAATATGAGCAACATCATACCCTTCAATACGAAAATTATTATTTTTAAAAGACAAAATTTCATCTTCTTTAATAAGGCTAATATCTTTAATATGGTCGAGTGCAAAGAGAGTATTCCTTGCTGTGGCTGCCTTTTCGAACATTTGTCTCTTAGCATACTCCTTCATGTCCTTTTCTAAAGATGCCTTGATTTCGGTTTTTTTACCCTCAAAGAGCTTACGAATATTACTAATATTTTTCTTATATTCAACCTGACTGATCTTCCCCACACATACCCCGGGACAAAGTTTCAACTGAGCATTAAAGCAAGGCTTGTTACTTCCCACTTCACACGTGTCACGATAAGGAAACATTCTTCTGATAATTTTCATTGCCTCTCGTAACTGTGAAAGCGAAGCAAACGGGCCATAGACTGTAGTTACTTCCTTTTTTGTAAATCGCTTCTCATAATCACGAATTCTCATCACTAACACCCGAGGAAACTCTTCTTTTGTAATCACTACACAAGTAAAGCTTTTATCATCCTTTTCTTTTGTATTATAGATTGGGGTATGCTCCTTAATGAACTTACTTTCAAGAAGAAGCGCCTCAAGCACACTCCCTGTTTCTTGGAAGGTTACCTTTTTTGCAAGAGTCACCATAGTAACGAGACGTAGCCCTCGTGTCGCCATAAGGTCAGGATTAAAATAACTTCTTACTCTATCCTTCAGTGAGGTCGCCTTACCAATATAAAGAATACCTCCTTCCTCGTCACGAAAAAAATACACCCCAGGGGCGTCAGGTAAACCGCATTGTGCAAGGTCTTGCTTTTTCATCTAATCTATTGTACTATAAAGTCTTGCCATACTCAAACGAAGCATATCGTTGTCGTGGCATCTGGGACTCCCTGAATTTTGCTCCGATAACAACGTCAAGCAAAATAGATGGGAAATGACTGTTCATTCAAGAAGGAAAAAGATGGCTTTCTTCAACGAAAAGATGGTAGAGCTTCACAGGAAAAGCCTGAAAGCATTTACCCAGCGCCTATCTGGTGGGAGAAAAATGACTCCCCAAAACGAACTCTCTCACCCTGATTCTTTTGGAGTTGGTGGTGGGGCTGGTTATTTCCCTGAAGACTTGCGGGGAATGTTTGACTCCACCCAATTGTCAGATGGAGTTAGCGGTAAATAGAGGAGGTAGCTACGTGAAAAATAATTCGCATGAAGAAAGGAAGAACTTGTCTTGCCTTGGCTGTAAAAAGGTAAAGACATGTGAGAGCACTCCTTCATTTCAGGAAGGTGGGGAACTGCCTGACTGTCATGAAAAAAATGTCTATATTTTCCCTTCTGGAGACGGTGACCGAGGAGTGAAAGGAAAGCAAAATTTCCTCAACGGTTACTATCCATATCCGAGACACTGATATATCATACACGGTCTCAGAAAAGACGTCCTTACGGGCGTCTTTTTTACGTAATGCCTCGCAGATGCAGTTGAGAACATTATTCTTTATTTTTAAACTCTTTTGCCTTCTTGAGAACTTTCTTAAGATACTGACCAGTATAACTATGTACATTACCCGCAACTTGTTCTGGTGTTCCTGTTGCCACCACCCTACCACCCCCTACACCACCTTCTGGACCAATATCTATAATATGATCAGCACTCTTTACGATGTCCAAATTGTGCTCAATAAGTACAACAGTGTTTCCTTTATCAACGAGCTTATTCAATATTTCGATAAGTTTTGCAATATCTTCATAGTGAAGACCGATTGACGGCTCATCAAGAAGATAGATTGTTTTTTCTACATGAGGACGATACAGCTCTGAAGAAATCTTCACACGCTGTGCCTCCCCTCCTGAAAGCGTTGTCGCAGATTGACCAAGTTCAAGATATGAAAGTCCTACATCGTTAAGTGTTCTGATACGATCGTACACTGCAGGAATTTCATAGAAAAAGGTAAGAGCCTCCTCGACAGTCATACGAAGCACATCATAGATACTTTTACCTTTCCACTTTACCTCAAGTGTTTCCTTCATGAATCGCTTCCCCTGACACACGTCACATTCAACATACACCGTAGGGAGAAAGTGCATCTCAACAGCAATTTCACCATTTCCTTGGCATGCTTCACAGCGGCCACCTTTTACGTTGAAAGAAAAGCGGGACGCCTTCCAACCACGTATACGCGCTTCTTCTGTTTCAGCAAAAAGATCACGAATATGTGTCCACGCACCAGTATAGGTTGCAGGATTAGAACGTGGTGTACGTCCAATTGCAGACTGATCGATAAGCACCACACGAGAGACATATTCTGTTCCAGAAAAACTTTCACAGTTAAAAATCTTTACCGTCCTATGTCGACGCTCAAGGCGTGCAAGAAGATTCTTGTAAAGAATTTCATACATAAACGAACTCTTTCCTGACCCAGACACTCCAGTAATCACATTCATTCTTCCAAGTGGCATCGACACGTTCATGTCTTTGATATTAAAAATATTTCCGCCAGTTACCCGAAGCGTTCCTTTGTCCGTCTGACGTCGTATCGGCACCGGTATCATCTTCTCTCCACGGAGATAAGAAAGTGTGAGACTTCCTGATTTATTTTTTGGTGCAGTGAGTAATTCTTCAAGGTACCCCGAGACAACCACCTCTCCACCATGAACACCAGCTTTTGGACCAATATCAATAATATAATCAGAAGCAAAGATAGTATCCTCATCGTGTTCCACAATGATAATCGTATTTCCAATATCACGAAGATGGGTAAGCGTCTTAATCAATCTATCATTATCACGTTGATGAAGACCAATAGTTGGCTCATCGAGCACATAGAGAGCACCGACAAGCTGAGAGCCGAGCTGACTTGCTAAACGTATACGCTGTGCTTCACCACCAGAGAGTGTATCTGCCTTTCGATTCAGTGCAAGATAATCAAGACCGACGTTAAGCATAAACATAAGACGTGATTCGATTTCCTTTATCACCACAGAAGCAATTTCTTGTTCTTTTTTTGTAAGAGGAATACGCCCAAAATAGTCACGAGCATCTTTGATAGAAAGTGCGGTAATGTCTACAATATTTATCTTTTCCACATCATCGAGATACACATGTAGCGCTTCAGGGCGAAGACGCTTCCCTTCACACACATCGCACACATCAAGTCCTCCAAAATATTTAGTACCAAGTCCATTACAGGCACTACATGCTCCGTATGGTGAGTTGAATGAAAAAAGACGTGGCTCAATTTCAGGGAATGAAAACCCGCACGAAGCACATGAGAACTTATTACTCATGATAGTTTTCTCGCCAAGTATCTCCACTTCAAGCAATCCATCAGATTCGTGGAGTGCACGTTCAATAGCTTCAGATAAACGAGTGAGTGCATCTTTTTGAGTTGCTTTAAGACGGAGCTCATCAAGAGCAATCGAATCAACCATAATAGAAATTTCGTGCTTTTTATTCTTCGAAAGAATAATTTGCTCGCGAAGACTTTTACGTTCACCATCGATCACTGCCTCTGTATACCCCTTCCCCAACATGTCGTAGAGCATTTGGTAGTGCTCCCCTTTTCGTCCTCGCACAAGTGGTGACATGATATGAATTTCAGCCTGAGAAAATTCAACCCCCATGATATCCGTTTTTATTTTTTTGTAATCAACACTTTTCACTTTATCCAAAATGAAGTGTAAGATTTCTTCGTTGGTGAGTTTTTGAATCTTTGCTCCACATTCTACACAGTATGGCTTCCCAACTCGAGCGTAGAGCACACGAAGGTAGTCGTAGATTTCAGTAATCGTTGCAACTGTCGAGCGAGGGTTACGCCCTGCTGACTTTTGATCAATAGAAATAGCAGGTGAAAGACCGACGATTTCGTCAACGTCCGGTTTCTGCATTTGGTTAAGAAATTGGCGCGCATATGCCGAGAGGGATTCGACATATCGACGTTGTCCTTCTGCGAAAATTGTATCAAATGCAAGCGACGATTTTCCTGACCCCGAGAGTCCAGTGAACACAATCATCTTGTGACGAGGCATCTCGACGGTGATATTCTTCAAGTTGTGAGTTCGTGCACCTTTAACAATAATACTCTCAAGATGTTCTGGTTTTTTTGGGGACATAGCGATGAATAAATGCTAGATTGCTAGGGAAATAATAGAAGCGACAAACATTACTACCATAACAGGTCAATTGGTCAATTATATCACAATTGACATCCTTTTTCAAAAGAGGTGAAGTAACACAATTCCAATATCTTATTTATAGTTAGTGAGGTTCACAATTAAAAAAGTGGTTCGCTTCGCGAACCACTTTCATCCTCACCTTACGCATTCATCAGTTTCTTATATACCTGCACAAGCGCTCGTGTATCAGCAAGCGCGGTGTGTGCTTTTGCGTTTTCCACCTTTAAAAGATCACAGAGAAAACGAAGAGAGAATTTATCTGCCTGTGGCGCATCGTAGAGACGACCAAACGCAAGCGAGATAGTGTCGATCTTCGCATAGTGCATACGATTCTCAACATTAGTCTCTTCGAAAGCTTTCATTACGAAACCATAATCAAAGACCAAATTATGTGACACAAAAGAGCAGCTCTGAGTTTTCTTAGCAAATTCTTCCATTGCTTTTTTTCTATCAACAGCGAACATCCAATCAACTTCATTATATCCGTTCACTCGAAGCGCCTGCTCTTCTGCACGCTCTGGGTGCTCCATCTTAATTTTCCACTCACATTCTTCTACAATCTCAAGCTTCGGCCCCTTTCCTTCTCGTGGAACCTGTCGTGCGATGATCACCGCAAGCTCAATAATCTCATGCCTGCTTGGGTCTGTCCCTGTCGTTTCGGTATCAATAAAGGCAAGATTATGAAGTTTCATTGTTGGTCTCTGTTGTTAGTGATTAATTAATAGTGAACAGTACTCTAGTATACACGCTAAAAAAACTATTAACCAGTGGTTATTTCAAGTAATTCTTAATATTTCTTTTGTGTTCCTCAAATGTCTTCGCATAGTACATCTTTCCATCATTCCCTGTAATGTAGTACAGATTATCAGTAAAGACAGGATGTAGCACTGCATTAATAGCCTTAAGACCAGGATTGTTGAGAGGAGATTCAGGGAGGCCTTTTTTCTTATATGTTTCTTTTGCAACATCAACCTGAAGAGGCATCCCTTTCGAAAGACGAGTAAGAAGAATCCCTGCGACTATTTTCATATCTTCTTCACTCTTTGCTTCACCCTCAAGAATCGAGGCAAGCACGAGCACATCGTTAGTACTGGAAAGTGGAGGATTTATTTTTGAGGAAGCAATAAGACTGTCGACACGCTCGGTAAATGTAGATACCATTATCTTAAGAATATCCTCGCCTGTATACGATGGAAGGAGAAAATATGTTGATGGAAATAATTTTCCATTTGCGTTGTACTTAGCAATAAGCTCATTGAAGTGGTCAACCGATGTTGATGGCAACACTTTTGCAATGATTGTCGCTATTTCTGGTGAAGTACTACCCTCTGGGATGGTAACAGAAAGTAGTGGCGTGCTTGGATGCCCCTTTACAAAAGTTTTTACAACACCAACAAGAGTAAGTGGGGTATCGAAGATATATCCGCCAATTTGAATCGTCCTATCTTTTCCAAAAAAAGAAATCCCTGCTCTAAAAAGAAGTGACGAACTAATAAATCCCTCACGCTTAAGTCGTTCACTGATGCTTTTCAGTGTTTCATTTTCATTTATTGTAAAATTTTTTCCAATCGGAAAATTGTTTGGGATTGAAAAGATTTTCGTAAGAGTATACGACACGATAACGAGCGCAATCACCACTCCCATTCCCGCCAAAGTATAGTTTCTGGTATTTTTCATAGTACTTTTGGTTTATAATGGGAGATTAACTGGAGCAACACCTTTGTTACTATCGATACGAGGAAGTGTAGGAGTTCCTGCTGTTGCACCTGGAAGATGCCACAAGGTAGCGAGCTCTTCAAGATTAAGAACAAATGCTTGGTCTGCGCTTGGGTGATCAAATGGATATAGAATTGCTTCATAGATCATCCTGAAGAGTTTACGTTGCTTCATTGTAGACGGCCAGAAGAATCTATCTTCCCATTTTTCGAGTGACTCTCTTTCTTTAATATGAGGGAAGAACCCTTCACGCTCAACGTATTCTTCAAACTTCTCCTCCCCTCTCCATGGAGTACGCTTTCCGCCAAAATTTTGCCAAGGATAATCATATGGATCAGTAACTGAAGGTGCAAAAGAGTTGGTACCATTAAAAGGCTTAGGGAACGATAGTACATTTTGAACATGTGCACCCACATTAGCATTCTCCTTTTTTGCTATATAGAGCAAGCGCATCACACACAACGCAAGTGGTTTAGAAAACTTCTTCGTTGCTGCCTCCAGTTCTTCCTTCTCTTCAAAAGTAAGATCTACTTCTTTTTTACTCACAGCCTTTGCTAGTTCACGATCCTTTTCTTTAAAATTGTATGTCGTAGCCACCTTTTTCGTCTTTGGCTTTCCGCTCTCATCCTCACCGTCCTCTTCATCTCGCTTTCTCTCATATCCATATTCGTCATACACCACATCACCATGTTTAATATAGTGCGATGTTCTTTTTTGCTTCTTAAATTTCTCTACCATTTCCTTAAGACTCCAATGTTCGTGGGTCACCTCGTTTACATAAAATTTAGGCATTTTGGTGCCATTGTATACACCCTCATCTTGAACAAGAATTTGATACCAAAAATACTCCCCTTTACCTATACTTCCCATTACTTCCAAAAGTGGGGTAAGTGGGTCAACTTTATATTCTTCTTTCGGATCCTTATCAAGACCATAATCAACATATGTCTTAATTGGGAGAAAGTCCGCCTTCATAGTGTAATCCTTTCCATCTTTTTTATAAGTCTCGCCTGTTTTTGGGTCAACAGGACTCCACGATTTAGATGTTCTGTAATTTGCTCCCCAGATTGAAACATCTTTAGAGAGATGATGATAACGAATGAGTTTAGTGTAATCGTCAGCTTCCACAATCTCTACTCCAGGATATTGCGCATAGAAGTTTGCTTCAACAAGAGGCCTAAATCTTCTTTGAATACGAACATAAAAATGTATCACTCCTTCAAGGGAAGCAATTTCTAGTGATGAATAAATAGGAAGGTTCCCTTTCCAGACCTTTGAATAACTATTCGCTATCCCCCCTCCCTGAAGAAGCGTCGCAAGTGCCATTTCACTTGCAAGCGGGGATTTATTAATCTCTCGTGGAAGTTTAATTTCAAGCATAAGCCAATCAATGTTATTGAGTGCTTTTTGTTGAACATACATTAACCAAAAACGCCAACTCCACGCACAAAGGAGAAGAAAGATACAAAAATATAGTATCGAAAGTCCTATATCAATAAGAAATTGCATGACAAAAGTATACCATAGTAGTCACAAGACAGAAGACGATAAGATGTTAAGAAAAAAGAAACCCTTTGGAGTTTCTTTTTTCCTGAGATCATTAAATCTTAATCGTCTTAAGTTCTATGCCAATGTATAGTCTCCGGCAACCTTACGAAAATGTTTAGTATTCTGAAGATTAACAAGTACTGTGTTTGGCTTCACGATACGCTTCGCAAGTACACGCTTGATCACCTCGTCCTTTGGAAGTGGGTGACCTGCTTCCTTAAGCACTTCACTGATGACATCACGTACCACTCCTCCAGTGTGCCCCCAATCCTTAAGTCCGTACATTCCACGACCAACAAGTACAAATCGAGAATCCTTAATGAGTTCATTGTGGCATGTTGCTACGTGCGCCTTCTTACCAAACGTTTTATTGATCTCAGATGCTACTTCCTTGAAGTGCATAGGGCGGTTAGCACGACGCATAATAAGGTATGCATAATCCTTAATACCACGTGCCTTCACATGTGGTGAAGAAGTGCGACCCCATTCACTTAACTGGTTTTTACCAATTACTTTTGAGAGCGCAAGGTAGCGATAAATAATTTCTTTGTTGTCTTTGTATTCAGCAATAAGTTCGCTTAAATGACCCATAAAGCGACTGAAGATTTCCTCTTCACTAACAAGATCCTCTTCGTTAATAGATGCATAGAGCTTGTGAAGTGCTTCACGAACATGTCCTGCAGTCTTATCGTTAGTAGTAAAGTGTGCATGGAAATGATCGTCTTCCTTATGCTTCTTGAAATCCTCCCCCAAAGCGAGGTAGAGGTTGATGTGGTTTTGGATAACAGGATCCTTAGAAATATGGCGCATGAGATGCTCCTCAGAAACAACAGAACCGAGTTCTGCAATAATCTTCTTGAGTTCCTCAAATACAAAAAGGTGCTCTTTATATTCCTTTGACTTCTTGATAGACGCAAGTGCAAAATTCTCAATCTGGCGAACACGCTCACGGGTAATATCATATGTCTTACCTATTGCCTCGAGGGTCATTCTATTTTCTTTTTCTAGGCCGTAGCGATTGACAACAATCTCTCTCGTCCTTGGGTTAAGCGTCGTAAGAAGCTTTTTGGAAACTGCTTTGGGTTTAAAAGTGATACCTGACATATGATGTTATTAATTAAAGTAGTCTCATTCTACCAGAGTTTGCTAAAAACGTCAAATAGTTATCAAATAACAATATTGACAATTTTATTTTTAATAATGATAACCTTCTTTGGTTCTTTATTTTCAACGTATTTTTGGTATATTGGGCTATTTTTAACTAATTCCAAAACCTTCTCATCTTCGCTATCCCTTGGTATTTCTATGGTGCCACGGAGCTTTCCGGAGATCTGAATCGCAACAGTTGCCTCCCCCGTAAACAGTTTTGCTGGGTCAAAATCTGGCCAAGAAGCTTCGTGGACAGACCTAGTATGCTGTAGATCTCCTCTCCAAAGCTCTTCTGCACAATGAGGTGCAAATGGGGCAATAAGTTGAGTACATCGTTCATACAATGAGACACTAACTGCTTCTTCCTTTTCGACTGCATTGAGCAGAATCATGAGTGCAGAAATCGCGGTATTAAACTTGAATGCCTCTATATCATCTCCAACCTTTTTTATCGTTTGATGGAGGAGAGTATCGATTTCTCCACGGTCCTGATAACCCTCTTGCACCTTTTCTGCAAGCTTCATGAATCTATCCAAAAAGCGTCTCACCCCCATCATACTTTTCGTACTCCATGCTACGGATTGATCAAATGGCCCCATGAACATTTCATACAAACGAAGAGTATCTGCTCCGTACTCAGCTACCACATCATCTGGGTTAACAATGTTCCCCCATCGCTTACTCATCTTGCGGCCGTCCTCTGCCATAATGAGCCCCACAGTTTGTAGTTTGGTAAACGGCTCATCATAACTTACAAGACCAAGATCAAAAAGGAACTTATGCCAAAATCGTGCATAGATAAGATGCCGTGTCGCATGCTCTGCACCTCCAACATAGAAGTCGACCGGGGACCATTTCTTCTCCTTTACGGGGTCAGCAAATGTTGCTCCATTATGTGGATCAATAAATCGAAGATAATACCATGAAGAACCAGCCCATTGTGGCATGGTGTTGGTCTCACGCTTAAACAACGTTGCACGAGCATCGCTCTTAGGAAGTGATTCGAACTCACCATCACTATTAATATACCCGTATACTTCTACCCACTCTTTGATGTTAGCAAGAGGGCTTTCCCCTGTTCCCGTTGGCTCGTATTCATCAACCATAGGAAGTACGACGGGGAGCTCTTTGTCAGCGACAGCATAGGATGTATGGGTATCATCAAATACAATTGGAAAGGGTTCGCCCCAATATCTCTGACGAGCAAATGTCCAGTCCTTGAGCTTGTACTGCGATGTAAGTGTTCCTCCGAATGCTTCTGTAATTTTTATCTTTGCTTCCTTACTGGTAAAACCATTCCATTCACCTGAGTTAACGAGTGTCCCGTATTCTACACACACTTGTCCTGACACACATGCTTCACAACTAATAACCTGCTTAATTGGGATAGTATATTTTTTCGCAAAGTCATAATCACGGTCATCGTGTGCTGGTACTGCCATAATGGCACCAGTACCATACCCCGCCAAAATATAATTTGCCACAAAAACTGGAATCTCTTCCTTTGTTCCTGGATTAATAGCCCTAAGTCCTGTGTCTATTCCTTTCTTTTCAATTACTTCTTTAAAAGAAAAATCTTGTTGTTTTGATTCCTCTTTGATTTCTTCGATACACTTTTTCACAGCATCACTTGCGTTCCATCCCCCTTGTATCCAACGCTCCGCCAACTCAAATGAAATCGCCATGAAGGTTGCTCCGAAGATAGTATCAGCTCGAGTGGTAAATATTTCTATACTTTCAGGTATTTTGTCAGCGAGGTCTGCTCCAGATTGCGAGATCTGCTTGAGTGGGAACCGGAAAAGCGATCCTTCACTCTTCCCTATCCAATTTTTTTGAAGCTCTTTGATATGTGGTTCCCAATTAAGTTTCTCGACATCAGCAAGCAGTCTGTCTGCATAATCGGTGATACGTATTGTCCATTGTCGAAGTGGTTTCTTTTCAACTAACGTTCCGCAACGCTCACAATGACCATTTTCAAGATCTTCATTCGCAAGACCAGTCTTACAAGAAGGACACCAATTAATAGGATCATAACTTTCATACGCCAGTCCTCTCTTGTACATTTGCTTCCACATCCACTGTGTCCATTTATAAAATGCTGGATCAGTGGTGTTGATTTCTCTCTCCCAGTCATAGTTAAGTCCAAGCATCTTAAGCTGTTCCTTATATCGTGCAACATTTTTTGCAGTTGAAACATTAGGGTTAACTTTATTCTTAAGCGCATACTGTTCAGCAGGAAGACCGAACGCATCGAATCCCATCGGATGAAGAACATCAAATCCTTTCATTCTCTTCATGCGACTGTACACATCGGTTGCAATATACCCTTTTGGATGTCCAACATGAAGTCCTTCACCTGAAGGATAGGGGAACATGTCGAGGATATAGAACTTTTTATCACCATCTTCTTTGGTAACATACAGCTTTTCTTCCTCCCATTTTTTCTGCCACTTCGTTTCGATATCTTTATGATTATATGATGCCATAGATACTCCTAATACTACCAGAAGAGTGAAGCAGTGACTAGCCACCAAAGGTTAGCGTCAAGTGGAAATACTGTACAAAAAACAGCGACCACTTCGTGGTCGCTGTTCTTCATTCCTACATCAATCCCTTATCGTCCGTAGTACATATCCGAAGAGATGACACGCTTAAAGCATGTCTTTCCTACTCCATGATTCCAAAATGGAGACTGATCCCCTTCGTAATAAGAGTTCGATACAGACAATGAACTATCAACAAGAGCAACACCTCCTTTGTCGATAGGCATAGTAGCAACTGGCTGACCACGAGAATCGAGCTGACGAACAGTATCAAATGTCGCACACAACTCGAAGATTGCTGATGTTGTCATCTCCTTCTTGTTAGTGGTGTAATTCATCTTGATAACTGGTTGCTGAATAATGGTATACCCATAGCTTTCCTTCGTTACAGGGTCACTAGGGAGCTGATACCCTTGGATTGCATTAGTGAGCTCATCAAGAGTCGCAGGTAACTTATCAGTCATCTGAACACGGTTGTATACTTGTTGCTGAATGTTAGAAATGTCCATAAGGCGAGTGCTGTCGAGTTTTCTTGCTCGCATCACTGCTGGACTACCAATAATAGAAACACTCCATACAACAGAAGCGATTACCACCACTGTTGCTACAAGTGTGATAAGTGTAGGCACCATTGTCTTCACTGCATAATTACGCTTAAGTGAATAATAGTAGTATCCAAAGAGTGCAACCGCAAGCACAAAGACGCTGAGTGCCTTGAGTCCAAAACGGGTTGTTATTTCTCCACCAAGATATGTATAGATAACTGACACGAGAGTACCAATGAGGGTAAGGATGGTAACAAAGAGCGTGCAATAAATCATTATCTTGCGCACTGGAAGGTCTTGTTTGTAATGAAACTTTTTGATGTCACTTGATGTGTACCACGAGAGTCCCACATAGATAGGGAACATCACCACAAGTGATGCAACTGCAAAACGTACATCACTTTGTGTTAGATCAACATACGAGAGTGAGTTGAGAATATCTGGAAACTTTCGATCAATAGCAGCGAACACTACCTGTAATAAATTTGTAACCGAAGTCACGAGTGCAATACCAATTCCTAAGTACACAAAAACATCAATTGCTTTTGTTTTTAATTCTCCTTGCATAGTATTTTTATGGGGCGAAACTAATGAATAAAAGAAACTTCCTCCACCTACAATTGCCACGAGAAACAAAAGAGCAACCAAAATAATTATTGTTACTGTCATACACTCTCATTCTACCATTTTCATGATATAGTAGAAACTATGCGAAATTCCCCTATTAATCGCCTCGAAGAGGTGGCACTTGCTGTTACTCGAGGGATTGGCTCTATTTGGTCAGTCATCATTCACACTTTTATTTTTATAGGAGCTTTTATTATGGTGCTCATGGGGGTGAATCTCGACCGAGTACTTCTTATTCTTACTACAGTCGTCTCACTGGAAGCAATTTACCTTTCTATTTTTATTCAAATGAGTGTAAATCATCAGGCCCGTGCACTTGCAAGTGTCGAGAAGGATGTTGAGGAGATTGCGGAAGGAGTGGAAGAAATCGCCGAAGATGTTGAGGACATTCAAGAGGCTCACGAAGAGATTCAAGAAGATATTGAAGAGATTCAGAAGGATGTTGAGGAGATTGCGGAAGATGTGGAGGAGATTCAAGAGGCTCACGAAGAGATTCAAGAAGATATTGAAGAGATTCAGAAGGATGTTGAGGAGATTGCGGAAGATGTGGAGGAAATTCAGGAAGACCAATCACAAGACATACAATCTGATCCAAAAAACAAAAAGTAGCGAACAAAATTTTGCTCGCTACTGTGAATACTATCCACAAAAATTACAGTCACTCCCCCGTTAACGAAAAATCAACAACTGCAACTGACGGTTTCGTAAGAGCTCTCACTCGTCTCCGGTACCGCTTGAAAGGAGGAAGGAGTTTGCGGAGAGTAAAGCGTTCACGAGTAATCCCTCGTACGTCTTTATACGGTTCTCCTGACATCACAATAATGTCACCTTCTCTTTTCTCAAATTTTTTAAATGCCCCATCAAATGACCATTCAAAAATAACGAAGATACCATTACTACCAAAAACCGTTTCTGAAATACCATCCTGAGACCAAAAGGTAAGCTCCTCATCGTGTGAATCAAAAGCAAGACGACCAGTCCCAGAATAGAGGTGGTACACGTTTCCTCTCTTGATAAGCTTCAACTGCTTGCCTAAATATTTTTCCTCTTGGTAATCCCTAGATGGAGGAAACAGCCTCTCAAGAAAATTAGTTGTTTTCTTCTTGTGTTCATCTCGCAAACGAGCATTTTCTTCTTCTCGCTTTTCCTTGTCTTCTTTTCTTTCTGCAAGAAAATAGAAAACCTTCCCTGTATCGTCAACATCAACTGATTCAATAATCCGTGGCTCAGGGTTATCGTTCTTTTTCACCACATCCCCCGGATAGAAGAGTATAGGGTAAGGAAGATCACGCACTTTTCCATTAAGAGGTTCGGGGGTTGCTTTTACCGTCACAACAGGGTCAACGAGAACAAAAAATTTAAGATTGAGATTATGATGAACATGTCGCTCACCAGAGAAACGCACGTGAACCGAATTTGGTTTGACGTAAACCCCAGGAGAGCGCCCAGCTTTATCGAGCAGGCCAACGTAGTACTCTCCAAATCCGACAATAGTCGCCGTCTTGTGGCGATATTTTCTAAAAAAACTATCGCTCTCTGCATCATCACCCATAGATGGACAATCATAGAAGACCTTCATTCCCTTCTCAAGTTTCACAAGAGTTTTCATGGAGAGAAATGTATACGCTGTCGTTACCATCTCAGTAACTCCTTGGTTTTTGTTACAATTAGACTATGTACTTCCGTAGTACAGTCTGAAGTAAAATAATAGAGAAGTCAAGAGTACAGAATACCAAAAGATTTTTTATTCAAAAACGTGAAGCAACCAGTTCACGACAGAAAGCACTATCGAAAAGTAAATTGCCATAAGCAGTGACGGAATACTGAACCCCTCAACAATTCTATCCGCGAGCAAAATCATAAGTCCATTGATCACAAAGGAGAAGAGCCCGAGTGTGAGAAGGTTAACAGGAATTGAGATAAGGATAAAGAGTGGCTTAATGGTGTGGTTGATCACCGCGATAACTATCGCTGTAAGAAGTGCGATCCACGCCGTACCTATCGAGAGTGCAAGAGAGCTGAACACAAGAGGCACACCTACACCAGTGATGTAGCTTGTGGCAAGTATTGCAATGGTGCGGATGATAATATATTTCATAAATACATTGGTTACGACTGAAGAAGCTTCTGCATCTCTTCAAGTTCCTCCTTCTGTGCAGGATGAGCGAGTGACTTATCACAATCTTCTGGTTTATTCGTAGGAATGAGATGAACATGTGCATGTGGAATCGCATACCCCTCTACAATGACACACACACGAGCACAGTTCGTCTGTGCTTTGAGTATCTGTGCAAGATATCTAACTCGATGCATCACATGGTCAAACAACTTTTCTTCTAGATCAAAGAGCTGATCAACTTCTTGTTTTGGAATCACAAGCACATGCCCCTTCTGAATTGGATTGATATCCAAAATAGCGCATACGTAATCATCTTCGTATACTTTGTACCCAGGAATTTCCCCTGCTATGATTTTTGAAAAAATACTCGACATATACATAAGTATACTCCGTCCACACAAAAGAGCTATTACTTCTTGTGATTATGTTCACATTGATCAACAATTGCTACCAATTTTAAAATATTGTAGTATACACGCACTCTGGTTCGGCAGTGTAATCCGAATTTGCACATTACTTTAAGGAGAGATAATCCATGAACGGGACTACTCAAGCTCTACCTGCAACCGCAGGGCAATTGAAGCTGATCAACCGCATCATCGCTGACGCCGTCGAAAAGATTGTGGCCGATCTCGGACTCGACGAGGACGGTGCACAGCGTGTCATTGAGCACTGCGACGAACTCGTTGATAACATCAGCGAGGTCGCCCGTAGCACGCTTGCGGACTTGTCGGTCTCCGACAAGTACAAGGACGAAGAAGTGAAGTCGAACTACGGCTACCTGTCGGGATACAAAAAGCCTAAAGAGATCACCGAACAGATAAACATCCTCCATCAACTGTTCCCGTGTCTCGGCAACGCTTGCGAAAAGCTCACCGAGCGTAACGTGCCGAAGAATGCCGAAGGGTGGTTCGCCATTCCGAAATGGCAATCGCTCGCACCGACCTATGGTGAAGCGGTCCAGTTGGTGCTGAACAAGCTCAAGGAAACCCGTAACGGTGCGT
>CAZNVC010000023.1:12020-16389 GCA_964576685.1 uncultured Candidatus Saccharibacteria bacterium | reverse complement strand
TATAAGAATTTTTTTACTTCTTCTACAAAAAGATCATTCCTTTCATATTCATTATTAAACTCCTTCGAAAACGACGCGAATGCTGGAGAAAAAAGAATAATGTCATCATCACTCGCAAGACTAAATGCCTTTCGCACACATTCTGCTAATGTCTCACAAGAATGTTCTTTAGAAAGAGTAATTCTGTCCGTTCCTGTTCCCTGCAAGAACACACATGCTTTAGTGTGAGTGGTTATCTCTTGTTCAAGCATCTCTAGCGAAAGTCCTTTATCGGTACCTCCTGTAATGAGAATAGGTTTCTTGTTGTAGGTAGTAGTGATCGCGCGAATCGCAGCGATAGTAGCATCCGGTGTGGTTGCATTATTATCATTAAAGACCTGCACGGTTCCATTCTTAAAAAGCCCCATATCTTCAAGCCGACCTTCAACAGGAGAAAACGTACTGATTGCAGTTCGTATCTCTTCATCCCCCAGTCCACACTGTTGTGCCACCTCGTAGGCAAGTCGTGCAGCGACTTGATTATGTTCACCGATTAATTTCATCTCAAAGTGTAGGTCATCAGGCACAACTGGGGCAGCCTTCTTGTCATAACGAAGTATCCATTCAGAAGCTTGTGGGCTTGCAATGAGCACATCGTAATCATTTTGGAAGCGATAGATATTCGCTTTATCATTAAAATATAATTCTCGGTTATCTTTATAGTAGTTCATGTGATCATCCATAAAGCTAGTGAAGACCGCGATGTTCGGACTTATTTTCATATCACCAAATCCTTGTAACTGCCAACTGTCGAGCTCAAGTATGAGAAAATCCCCCTCTTCAATAACTTCAAGGAGTGGAAGATTAGCTACACCACGAACATTTCCCCCAAGGTGCACCTGTAATCCCGCTGACTTTACTATGTGTGCGACAAGTTGAGTCACTGTGCTCTTGCCTCGTGTCCCTGTCACTCCGATAATAGTCACTCCTTCTAATTTTTTCATTACGATATCACACACAAGCGCAGCAGACATGTAGACTGGTACACCGCTTTTCTTGGCATGTTCAATGTATGGACTATCGTACGGCACCCCAGCGGCCTTTAAAATAAAATCTCGTTTTTCAAAATCCTCAAATCGATGTTTACCAAGTACATAGGATAGACCTATATACTGTAAAAGAAATGAAATTGAAGGAGCTAGTTGTTGCTCGGTTTTCTTATCTGTAATTAGCAGATAACACCCATTCTTAAAGAGAAATGCAGTGTCACCAACACCACGACCGAGTAATCCAAGCCCCATTACTGTCACTTTCTTTCCATCGAAATATTCACTATACAATTCTTTTTTCATAGGAGTGTCACCTTGCTCAATTCTTGAAATGCATTACCTGCCCCCATGTTCACTATTACAGAACGAGGCCTGGTAACAGACTCAATACATGCAGGAACATCAGCGAGTGATTCGAGTCGCTTTGCATGTCCTCCAGCATTATTGATCGCCTCAACCACTACATCCTCATTTATGATCGAAGTATCCTCGAGGCGTGCACGATAGATAGGGAGAATGAACACCTCATCGACTCCTTTCAACACGTTTACAAAATCAGGAAGCAGTGCTTTTGTTCGTGAATAAAGATGAGGTTGAAAGAGCATTGCAAGATGATATTCATTGTATGGATATTTTTCTCGAATTGCTTCTATTGTGGCGGCGATTTCTTTCGGATGATGCCCATAATCATCATAGAGAGGTCCTCCGTGAAGTGTTTTTCCTTTATATTCCATGCGACGCCATGTACCTGGGAATTTTTTTAATCCTTCACGTATTTTTGTTTCATCACAATGAAGTGTTGTGAGAAGTGAAAGCACTAACTGTGCATTATGCTTGTTATGTTGCCCGAGCACCGAGAGATCGATACTCTCTATGGAGAATGTGTCTGCATTCGCGGTTCGACAAAGCGCTTGTAATGACACATCGCTATGCGTCACGAGTGTCCCATGGACCGGAATCTTTTCTACGAAGGACTGGAAGGCACTCTTGATATCATTAATATCTTTGTAGTAGTCGAGATGATCTTCATCGATATTGGTCACCACCACATGTGTTGGATGAAGATTAAGAAATGAGCGCTTATACTCGCATGCTTCTACAATGAGATATTCACTGTCTCCTGCAAGAAAATTCGTACCATGATCAGAAAGAAGACTTCCGACAATGAGTGTTGGATTTATTCCACATGCTTTCATTGCATAGTACATCATCGCGGTCGTTGTGGTCTTGCCGTGAGTTCCACACACAGCGATGGTTGTTTTTTCTTTTGTGATATCACCAAGTGCTTGAGGGTACGTTTTACACGGAACACCTCTTCCTTGTGCTTCAATAAACTCTTCGTTGGTGTCAGGTATAGCAATCGTATACACAATAAGATCTACTTGAGGTGGAATATTACTTTTACTATGACCGATATGCACATCTATTCCTTCATGTTGAAGCGTGGTAACGAGTTCTGATGGTGAAGCATCTGATCCAGAAACAGTATGGCCTTGTGACACATAATAGCGAGCAAGCGCTGAGAGGCCAATACCTCCAATACCAATACAGTGAATTCTCATAACCTTAATAATACCACAAGTGAGATAACTGAGCACAAACGCTAGACGTTAGACGTTAGACGGGAAAAGTGTACGTGCAAGAACACAACATCAAAAATGAAAGATGCATGTAGCTACAATCATCCTCCTCATGTGGCGATGCTAATTTACTATTTTAGGAACACTCACACTCCCCGTGACGGTATATTGTGCATTATTTTTACATGAAATACTAAAGGTGGCTGCTTTTGTCATCGGCCGAGTTATATACTCTCCGGAAAGTGACCCCATCGTAGTCCACCCACCCCCTTCTTCACCTCCTGTAAATGAGCACACGTTGACGTTTGATGAAGTCCATTTCACTCTCGCTGAACCATCTGCGTTGACAGCTGATCCGGTTGAAGTAATAGAGACTGTTGGTAGCGGAGATGCAGACACCTCAGCAGGCGGGGTGACAAAATAACGGCTGTCTCCATACGCTATCTCCCCCTTTCTTTCTGTGCTCGATGCTACACTTGTAATTGCTCTAAAATAATATGTGGTGCTTGGAAGAAGTCCAGTAATTTTATATGAAAAACTGGTGGACGCGACAGTTTGCGGAGTAACATTAGTCATTTCCGTTGTCTTTCCCCACTCAAACCAATGTTTCTCTCCATTAATACCACCACTCCCCATAAGCGTGGCACTGTTTGGTTTAATGTCTACGGGAATGAGTGTTTTTACATATATTGTTGGTACTTCTTTTGCGACAATCACCTCGGGTGTTTCTTTTACTTCAACCGGAACTTTCACTTCACTCTTTGTGGTAACACTTTCTTCAGTAATCTTTTTTGCTGGAGTAGATGAAGCCGTTGAGCAACTTATTTCTTGAATCTTTCCTCTCGTAAGTGGACCAACAGCACCAGTACCAGCTAGTTTTTGTTTTCTCTGAAAAGCGATTAGGGACTTCCTTGTATTTTCACCAAAATATCCGTTTGGCTTTACTAATAAATATCCGCTCTCGGCAAGAAACTGTTGCAGTGCGAGAACTTCACTATTCTCTGAACCCTTTGAAAGAGGTTTCGTTACGGTCGTGCAGGTAAGTGCTGAGACTGAAGTTATAATACTCACAAACGAAGCAGTGATGAAAAGAGTCCTTACTATTTTTTTTCTCATAGTACAGAGTATAGCAGTTCTGTCTCTTGTAATAAAAGAGAGGGCGTTGTGCTTACATAGGCAAGACCTATGCATAGGTCTTGCCTATGTAAAAAGACCCCACATGAATGCAGGGTCTTTGGCGTCACTATTATTCTTCAATAAAAAGGTCGGGGTACTCTTCAACGAATCGATAGAGCATTAGGGAGAGTGCCTTGTTGTAGTTGTCTTCATTCTTAAGCCACTCATCGACAAGCGTACGCTTTTTAACGGGGACGAGTTTCATATCTTTGTACTCGAACCATTGGCATTTCTTCGCATGAATATGTTGTTTTTCTTCACGAAGAAGCGGGAGGAATTCCTCTGACACAAAAATATCAGTGTGAGGGGTGCCAGGTCTATACTCGCTCGCAATACCCGTAAAAACCTCACCAATCATAACTGTAACCAATAGCACATAACGATAACTTGTTCCATCGAGATATGAGAGAAGGTGAGACGAGCCCCCTTTTTTCTCATAGTCTTCCATATCTGACCCAAAAAAAGAGAAATCATGGAGTTCTTCAACTCCCATTGCTTCGCTTTTGGCACTCATGGTTACCCCTTCTTAGATAACATTGAACGTTCACGGAGAACTCTATCACACTATCATCTACTTTTGCAATT
>CAZNVC010000023.1:0-11920 GCA_964576685.1 uncultured Candidatus Saccharibacteria bacterium | reverse complement strand
ATAAAAATAGCCTTACCACGCCAATACTCTAAAAATGTCTCAACATCACAAAAACGATACGCACCCCTCTCCTTATCAGTAGACTCCGGTTCATGGTAATAAAACCCGTGCGTTGGAATTAACTTAAATGTATCGATATCATCTGCACGGTCTGCCTTAGTCTGTAAGGTCTGTACACCCTCATACCCAACAAGCACAATAATATGAAAACGTCTCTGTTCAAGCACACGTTTCTCAACTGACACAATGACTGGATTTCCTACCTTAAGTGATTCAATTACTTCATTAATAATATTCTGATCAATTTCTCGACGATGCGCTTGAAGTCCTAATGCTTCTGCTTTATGGACAATATAATCATGCACCCAACCATTCACCATATCATAGCCACCTTTTTCTTTAGCTTCTTCACAAAGTGAAATAATATCAGGGACTTTCTTTCCATGATATTCTGCCACCATCTTAAGTGATGTTGCACCACAAGCACGAAGCATCCAAAATGGATCCGTTACATCAACGAATTGCGAATAGTAAGGAACATCTAATTTCATAGTCTCATTGTAGCAGAAACAGGTGACAGAATACAGATAACAGACCGCTTCGCTGACAGACAACAGACAGCGTGTAGCGTATAGCGTGTAAAAAAAGTTTAGTCAATCTCATTTGAGGGTCGAGTATAAAAACAAAAAGCGCCAGAGGTTTCCCTCAAGCGCCTGGCCACCAGACTCATATCTGTACACTATTACTTGCAGATAATGAACATGGCGGTAGTAGCCAGTCCTTCAGCAGCAGGTCGCTCGACTATTTCGGCACCTTTTCCTCCACAACGTAAGGTATTTGCCGCTGCCTGTTTCCATTGGGTCAACAAGCTATCTCCTATGCTGGCAACGATAAGAAGGCCAAGTGCAAGAAGAAATACCACAATAAGCATAATTCTGTACTCCTTCATTCTATCTTCTCCTAATGTACATGCGGGGAAATTCCCACAGTTTCGTTTTTTACACTACCACAATAAATAGTATCATGTCAACAGTTTCCGTAATTACTTTCTACCCATTTTCTCTGGGTTTGTCACTGTCAGCGAAGCGATCAGTTATCTGTATTCTGTACCCCCTACCGTATCTCATACCCCTTCCCTTTGAAGAGACTGTAGTATGCCTCCATGTGAGCATTCACCTCATCATCAGTGAGTGTCTTCTCATAACTCTGGAACACAAGACGAAATGCATACGAGGTTTGCTTTATGCCATCTTTTTCTTTGGTAAATGTATCAAAAAGATCAATACGAGCAACAAGAGGATTCCCCACTTGAGCACAAAGAGTGCTGATATCCCCCCATGTGACGCTATCAGGTACCCACATAGCAATATCACGGGAAATAAACGGATAAGGAGAGACTGTTTTGTAAGTAATAGGAGGAAGAGTCGCGAACGAAGGTGTTTCATAGGTGGTAGCTTCTGGAAGTGATGCGATCAGTGTATCAAAATCAATCTCAATCACATATGGTTTAGTCGACACCGTATCACATTCGATCGCATCCACTGCAAGAGTTCGTTTTATTTCCATGAGAATCATTTCAACTTCTTCTGTAAAGCTTGTTTTCTTCCCCCCATCATCAAGTGCTAGTGCTAAATGTTTCACTTCTTTTCCGCCTGTGAAGACATTGCCAAATTCAAAAATCTTAATCGTCTTTTGTCCTAAGAGTGGAGCGTTATAAAGGTTACGAGTGAGTGCGTCAAGCACCCCTTTCCTAAGTGTAGCGCGTAGCTTCTCCTTATCGTCTGCAATCCCCTTCATAAGCGTTACTTCACCGACATCACCAAACGTATAGGTAATCACTTCTGAGAACCCGCGGGCAATCAAAATTTCTCGAACTTTATTCTCATAAACCGCACGTTTATGGAGAAGTCCAGTGTGTGCAAGTGTAGGAAGTGTCGGTACAAGCTTCTCATACCCAATGATGCGACCAATTTCTTCTGCCAAGTCTTCCTTGATGCGAATATCAAGTCGCACCGATGGAACACGAACCACATAACGCTCCTCTTTCAAATCATCAACAATCCTTCCATATCCAGTAATCGTACGCAAAGCACCGAACTCTTCGAGTGTCTCTTCCACTACCATCCCTTTCACTTTTGTCGCATGAACGACTTTACCATCACCACAGTACATCCCAACATGATCGATCCCTTCTGGTACTTTCGTTCCTCGTAAAAATTCTACTGATTCGAAACGTATCTTTCCCTCTCCACTATTTGCAAAAATAAGATCGCCAAATTGAAGATCATTCTTCGTTACCTTTTTTGAAAAGACGAACTTATCGATGGAAAGACTAGGCATCCACACGCCTTTGTAAAGATAACTAATAAGCGATGAACAACTGAACATATGCGGAGCGTCCTCGCGCATGCTCGATGGATTCTTGTAACCAGCACCAAGAAGTGTTGGGTATGTCGCTTGGATATACTCGCTTGGTATGATTACTTCGTAAGGAAAAGAAAGTTGTGCGAGTGTCTTTTTGATCAGTACATCATCGTAGGAAGTGCCAAGGATGTCGTTTAATTCCTTCTTGGAAATACCAACATAGTACGGTGTATCTTTTTTTGGATAGATGTCGGTAGTAACTCCCTTATGTGCACTTCCACAAAGTGCATGAATGAGGTTCGCGGTCATATGAAGACCCTCTATTACCAAGTTATTCGCAATGCCATTCTCGAAACGCTTCGAAGCATCGGTCTTAATACCATATGCTTCTGATGTCTTACGAATAAGGACTGGATTAAAGTTCGCGCTCTCAAGAATAATACTTGTCGTGTCTTGTTGAATCCCTGAATACTTCCCGCCCTTGATTCCCGCAAGACCAAGTACTTTCTCATCATCTGCAATCACAAGCGTGTTCTCGTTAAGCAAGAGATGTTTATCATCAAGTGTGATAAGTTCCTCCCCTTTTCGCGCAAGACGCGCAGCAAGTGTCCCCTTGATACTTCTTGCATCGTAGGCATGCATTGGTTTATTAAGTGAGAACTGCACATAGTTCGTTACGTCAACAATGTTATTAATACTACGTTGACCAATAGACTCAAGTCGTTCCTTAAGCCACACCGGACTTTCACCAACTACCACATTATCGATACGCATCGACATGAACCTCGTACACAAAGTAGCGTCTTCAATAGCAACCGATACTGTAGGAACAGATTTATCGAAGAATGATTGATCATCTTCGACTTCTTTCTCTTTATTAAATGTAAGTGCAAGCGACGAACACAGTTCATACGCCATACCATGATGACCCAGTGCATCATGAGCACGATTTGGAAGCACCTTAATATCAAAAACAGTATCACCTTTTGCTGTGTCTTGAATTCCATCCGCGTTAGTCAGCGTTCGTTCCGCGATTTTCAGCGTTTCCTCAACCTCGAATGCTTTCTTATTGAGTGTTTCTGCAATCACCGCATCAGATGGGAGTGTTTCTACAATATAGTCTTGTAACCAGTGCTTCGAAAATTTCATATCCTATTCTACTTTATATATTCTCCAAGAATTCCTTGAGGATTGATAATACTTCTCAATTTATCATACGGGATTACTGCTTGTTGTGGGCCAGCAGAATATGGCGCTATCTGATATTCGTTAAAATATATCATAAGCCCATCCTGAAGTGGGAGGATTCTAGAAAAATTTTCTTGAGTTGGCATAAAGCCGTCATTGTGTAATGAGGTATCAACCTTAAAGTCATCAACATCACCACCTCTGTTTCTTGCATCAAAATCAGCACGACAAAGTGCAGAGAGTGTCTTTGTGTATGATGAGTTTGGAATAAAAAGTTCCTCTGGTGATACCAACTTCTTCGTCTTCATATCAATAATAAAAGTATCGATATCATGCGATGGGTGCGCCATTCCTATGAAATACGATTCTGTGGAAACAATAAATGAAAGGAACCTCGTAGTACTCGCCTCTTGAGAGAAAGAAACATTGTAGTATGAGGAAATGTCCTTATTAAGAAGTTCTTTCGGGGCAGTTGTATAGCTTTCGATGGCTTGTTGTTTAAACTCTTCTGCTCGCTTCTTGTATATGTTTGCGATTGTATCGTTCAGTACCTTACTTCCCTCAATAGTACTTGAGAGTGTGGGGTATCTCACATCTATGTTATACGTCACTGCTTTTTCTGTAATACTGTTCACCCTCACCGCTTCATGAGTAGCAGTAACAGATTGCGTAGGAGAGGCAGTTTTAAAAATTTGATCCCTATACCAGAAGCTAGCAAAAATAATAAAAAGACTCACAAGTGCGATTCCGGTATAGACAACTGTTTTTGATGGATGGGTCATAAGAAATAAAATAAATATACTTAAAATTTAGAACTGGTTAACAACACGAAGATCACCACTATAAAGAAGTCGAATGTCTTCCACTCCATACTTGAGCATCACCATACGGTCGATACCACACCCAAACGCAAACCCCCGGTACTCTTTTGGATTAATGCCACTCGCCTCCAGGATCTTAGGGTGTGCCATCCCTGCACCGCCAATTTCTATCCATCCGGTCTGCTTACAAATATTACATCCTGATCCTTTACACTTAAAACATTGCATATCAACTTCATTACCAGGCTCAACGAATGGGAAATAACTTGAACGTAATCGCACCACCAAGTCACTTCCAAAAAATTCAGAAAAGAAACGCTCAATGATTCCTATCATCATCGAAAGTGATGCATCTTTTCCTACATAGAGCATCTCTACTTGGTGAAACTGTGCTTCGTGCGTCGCATCTGTTGCTTCGTTACGAAATACTTTTCCTGGACAACAAATAGCAAGAGGAAAACTTTTACCTTCGCGTACATACTTCTCCATTGTGCGAATCTGCATATTACTGGTATGTGTTCGAAGCACATAACCAACAGGATCACCAAACTTATCTTTTCCTGTGCGCTGTATTCCTTCCGCGTTGTTCAGCGTTTTGTCCGCGTCCTTCCGCGTCTTCACCCAGAAAGTATCCTGCATATCTCGCGCTGGATGATCTTTTGGAACATTGAGTGCGTCAAAATTATGCCACTCATCTTCAAGTTCTGGTCCATCAACTGTGTCGAACCCCATCTCCGAGAAAATCTCTGAGATACGAGCAATTGCAAGTGTTATTGGGTGAGCATGTCCTTCCATCGCCCTATAATACCATATGAGATGGAAGACTGTAAGATAGTACTTGGTAATAATTATTCACCATAATGACTGAGCACATCGAAAACTATTTCGAATAACTATTTCCCTACAGCTTTTGTATCTTGGAGCACCCATTCGTTCTTACGATGAGTAAATGTATCGAAGACTGCACGGGAAAGGAACAGTGGGACTATGATTGGATAGAGAACAAAGAAGAATGGAAAGTTACGATAAAACTCCTGCCTATCATCTGATAGTGTGTTACCAATATAAAGAGTAAACAGGAACATCGTAAACATAACCATCACCACAAATGACATAATCGTTGTATTAAAATAGAAGAAATCAAATGTTGGCATTTTTGGATGAATACCAACCGACGCCCAACGATTCACTACTTCAATATAATGCGATATCACCATGTACAAAGAATATAATGCAGCATAGAGACCGTAGAACACAAAGAGAAACGCCATAGGAAGGGTAAACATGCCGAAGTTACCGTATTCTTTTTTAAAGAAAAGCTTTTTGTAATCAATTGAATTTTCGAGAAACCCTCTTGCCCAGCGTAGACGCTGATAGAAAAATCCTCTAAATGTCGAAGGTCCTACTGTATACACAAGCGCTTTGTGAGAATTCATAATCTTAAAATGTGCGGTATGCATACGAAGAGTAATTTCGTAGTCCTCTGTGTTGTGCGCTTTTCTGTAAGGACCGACAGCATCGAATACTTCTTTTTTGAAAATAGAAAATGGCCCGGGGGTAACCTGTATTGCATCAAGCTGTCCAAATGACTTACGCAAAAACACCCCCATGAGATACTCAATTGCCTGTACACGTTGAATAATAGTCTTAGGAGCGATGATGTGGATACATGGGGTAACTGCTTTTGCCTCGTGGTGATGTTCGAAATAAGAAACAATAACACGAAGTGCTTTTGTATCAACAAAAGAATCAGCATCAAGACATCCGAAAAGATCGCTCGTAGAAAGTGAGAGGGCGAGATTCACTGCGGTATGCTTACCGCCATTCGTTTTTGTAATTGCACGAATAGTATTCGGATATTTTTGCTCGTATTCTTGTGCAATCGCAAGTGTCCTATCCTTACTCCCATCGTCAACAACAATGATAGAGAGTTTCTCTTTTGGATAATCAAGTGTAAGGAGTGACTCAAGTGTTCCTGAAAGTGTTCGCTCTTCGTTCCAACATGGTACAGCAATGGTGACAGAAGGATAATGCTTTATCTCTAAAGATTCTTCATCTTTTATTTTTTTACTATTTTCAAAAAAAGAGAGAAGCAGAAGCACTTGAAAGTACAACGAGAGGAACAAGAATGGATACATGAGCGCTTGGAGAATATGCTCTAACATGTTGTGTGTTATTTCCCTTTCTTAACTGAAGAGGTTGCAGTGAGTGCTGTTGTAGTTGCTTCCTTCAAGGTATCAGGAAGAAGGGCCTCAAGATCTTCAACGGATTTATACCCAGTATATGTCTTATCCTCTATCACGAGCGCAGGGAGTGCGTTTGAAATACGGTAAATCGCTTTGAGTGAATCTGTTACAGAAAGGTCAAGATTATAGTCAAAAGAATACACACGGAGTTCTGGATACTTTTCTTTAAGGCGAGTAAGTACATATCCTTCTTTTTGGCAGTCTAGACAATCTCCTCGGTTAGAATAGAAATAAATAATGAAAACAGGTTTTTTCACGGCACCACATTTCTCTGCTAACTTCTTTGAAAGAAGATAATCTTTTACCTGAAGAAGTGAGTAATATTTTTTAAGGTAAATAACATCCTCATCTTTTTCTCCTCGTTCATTTTCGGTATGAGAAAGCTTGTCACCAAGGAGATTAAGCTCTGGAGAAAGCATTGAGTCTCCGACATTTTGGCAAGGTACTTCTTTAAGGAGATCAAACTGTGTCTCACTCGAAAGAATGTCGATTGCGATATTATCTTGGATGAACTTCACATTCTCTACACGTTTACTAGAAAAAAAGGTTGATGCAAAAAATGCCGTCGCAAAAATGGTAACGGTGACAAAAAAAGTGAATGTGTATTTTCGTGTATCGATCATAGATTCTAAGAATGATAGTGAGATACTACCTTGTGCGGACCAAGATGATACATGGCACTCGCCCGAACATTTTGTAAACAAAATGCTGTAGGGAGCCACTTCACAGATTCGAACTGTGGACCTACGGTTTACAAAACCGTTGCTCTACCAACTGAGCTAAAGTGGCTTTTATGCACGTTTTTAACACTCCTCTTCTTACCTTAATCTCTTTTTGGAGCAGTGAATTAACGTAGCGTAGGGAAATGGTACCAAATTTTATGCTTTTTGTCGAATGTTTCTTACCTGTATTGTGCATAGGAGAAGCGCGGCCGAAGGTCGCGCTTTGTTATCTAATTCCATTGTATTTGCTCCACACTACACCTTAGCGCCTAGTCCCTACCACTATGGTTTCTTCTGGCCAACACCAGAAATATCGCTTGAGGCAATAACGATATCAGCTGATGGTCGATAGATATAAATCATTGTTTCGTACACAACAACAATATCTCCATTCTCAGCGTCTTTGAAAAATGCTTGTGTGTCTTTAAGCTTAGCAACATCTTGCACTTCAGCAATTTGCGGAGTTCCTTGTGGAAGAAGTATATGTCTCCCTAGTCGTTTGATGATATCTTCGCCTGTAGCAGGGGTAGAGGTCGCGTTTTCATTAACCGCACTCTTGGCGCCATCGACAATAAGTTCATCTTTAGAGAGTTTATATAGTTTGTACTGTGAGTACACAACAAGTGCCGCTAGAATGAAAACCAGTGAACCAAGTGAACCAAGGATAAGCTTGAGTTTTTTTCGCTTTGCCTTTCTGTTCTCTATTTTTTGCTTAATGGTAGCAACTTCATCTTGAGCAAAAGAAACATCGCCTGATGTTTCATTGTGTGCTTGGGCGAGCCCAAAAGTGTCGATGTTCATAAAAATTAAATCTTACTCGTTAATAGTAAGTATACCTCGCAACAAGGTGAATACAAATAAATTAATTCTCATCCTATACTGCCGCCCAACAATGTCTTTATTTTACAACGTCACAGCCGATTGCTTGGTTAGCTTTCACTCTCGTGGCTTCGTTCCAATTACCAGAAATAAAACTAAGTTTGAGAATATTAAAGATATCTTTCTTATATGCTTGCTGGAAACGTTTTGTAGCTGCTTTTGTCAGTGGACCATATACTCCGCTTATTGGAAGCTTTTCTCCGCGAACAATATTAAGGAAAAGTTGTATCTTCTTCACATTCACCCCCCTATCACCATACGAAGCATACTCCTTAAAATAGGGACATGCGGTCACAACAACTGGCTCCCCACATGCCTTTGTAGTCTGTCGTTCAATTTGTCGTTGACTAAGAGTATATACAGTTCCGGTTGGTTGTTTAAGTCGCATCGGATCAAGGATAAATGTCCGGTACTTTGCCTGCCATCGTTTAACTGCTTCTACATCCCTTTTCTCATACACACCGTTTACTGGTAATTTTTCATGTTCATAGGTATTGAGAAATGTTTCGAGTTTTTTCACATCCTCTTTTACATTTGTGGAAAGACCATAATCAATTGGTGCAGAAAAAGTAATTCTTGAGGTGCAGGTACTTCCTACAGAGGTGGTAACTTGTGTCCCCGTTGCCGTGGTAACAACGATAGTACCCGTCGCATTCTTAGTAGGAAAGACAAAATATCCACCGCCAGAAGTAGCAGGTGGAGATGACGGAGAAGGTGTACTTGTTGCCGTAGTGGTTCCTGCACCAAACACACCAGTAATCACATACCCGCCCCCAGTCTCTCTTTCACCATGTTGTTGAGAGGACTGCTCAAGCACATACCCATTACCTGTGAGACTTCCTTCTAGTGGAGCAATTACTTGTTGTACCGTATACCCCCCACCTGATACTGTTTCAGCAAACACAAAAGACACACTATACAGAGTGGTAAGTAGTGCAAAAATCACTTTAAAAACATTTGTTTTTTTGAACCACATACGCCACATATAGTGTAAGTGTACCATGTGCTTATCTCCTTTTTCTGTCTTCTTTTTCGTTATTTTCATAAACTTTGCGTATGAAAATACCCTACTGAGTTACTGGAGTATCAGTTGCTGGTGGTGTAGTCCCCTGATCTGATGTTGATGGTGTTGGGTCAAGCGCAGGAGGGGTCTCACTTCCTACTCCTCCGCCTGAAGAAGTAGAACTATCCGATGTAGTAGAGGTACCATTGTCTACAGGGGGTGTGGATGAAGCATCTACAACACCAGGCTCAGTACTACTTGCTATGCTCGTATCCCCACCAGCACTTGTACCCCCAGAACTTGTAGATGATCCTGTGTTACCGTTGCCTGCTGGTGCTGTCATGAGCGGAATCTGTGCTGAGTTCAACATTCCTTCAACCTGATCACCATTAAGACAGACATTCGTACCATCTGCCTTTTTGACACACACTTTGTCAGTATAAATTTCCTTCGCAAAGAGTGTATCAAAGTATCCTGCAACTGCCTTTGTGGTAAGAGAGAGATATTCAACTACTACCGTGTTGCTATGTGAAAGTTTCTCCACAAGCGTGTCATACACAGATTTTGTAGGTGCTACAAATATTTCTGAAGAAGTAGCAAGAGCCGTAAGTCCAGTGACAGATGAAAGTGTCACTGGATGGTACCTGTTCTCCACGACCATAAGTACTGTAGTAGTTGCAAGCGTTGTTGATGCGTCGCTTATAGCACGACCGATTACATCGCCATTTTCTGTTGCGCGCATCGCGTATCCTTCTGAAGAAGTTGAAATAGTAAGGTAATCCCCCTGCTTCACTGAACCATTCTCATTAGTAACAAGCACAGGAACACGACCAGAGAAAGCTACAGGTGTACCGTTCTTTGTGTTACCTCCTAGCAAGATTCCTGGTCGAGTAGAAATCACACCGAGTGCAACATCTCCACCCCGAGCTTTTCTTATGGTTGAAATTTGATAAGTGTTTGATTCTGTTTCTTTGTTATCAAGGCTCCATTCTTCAGTGGTTGTAGCGAATGTAACAACAGTTCCTGCTATAAGTGGTTCATTTGTTGGATAGTTTTCTGCAAGGTCAGCTGGAGTACCTATGGTCGTTGCACCATCTGTGAAGACATCTCCATCTGAGTCGACACGGAACTTCACGTTACCCACAGAACCAACATCGGAAATGACACGAAGGATATCAGTGTCCGAGTCAGTTGTATTCTTATACACATCGAGTCGTGCACCTGGTGTTGAAGTACCGATACCAACATCACCAGAAGACAAAACAGTAAGGAGGTTGAGGCCAGAGGAAGAAGCGATAGCGAATGGATTAATATCGTCATGACTTACAATAGTGAATGTGTACGTTGGGGTTGTCGTGCCAATACCAATCGCAATTGCGTCTGTTGATGAACCAATCGTAATAATAGAAAGTGAATTTGTTGCTGCGCCTGTGATGTTAAGAGTGTTGGTGATAGAAGAGAGCTGTGACTGTAGCGCATTAATCGTGGTCGATGCTTCTGTATAGTTACTTGTAATAGTTCCCATGAGGGTAGCAAATGTGCTCGACGCTTCGCTATAGTTGCTTGCCACGGTTGCGCCAAGTGTCGCAAGCGTAGTGGAGGCATCCGATGCAATAAGACTAAGTTCCTTCACCCCTTCTGCGGTGTAGAGACTCATTGCTGAGTAGTTCACTTGTTTGAACCCTTTCGAATCAGTAATCACAAGCTCTGGGAAGAGTGATTCAACGTTCTGAGCAAGATACCCAGTGTTGGTTGTGTTCATATCATTGCCATAGGTAGCGTTCGCAAGAGAGTTCCAATTGAAATTAATAACACGAAGTGCTTGGAACTTCTCTGAAACATTGTTGATATCAAAGATATTTGTCTTCAAATTCTGATCTGAAACACAAGTACCGGTGAGGGTTGCTCCACCATTACCTTGGATACACCCATTAGTTCCTGAGTTACCAATACGAATATCACCAGCAACACGAAGTGGAACAGTAGTAGTGCTATCAACTGGAGAGGTAGTACCGATACTCACATACCCTGCGGAGTTCACAGCGAAAGCGACTTCTCCTGATGAGGATGCAACAATAAATGCTGGTTGTCCTTCTGCACTAACAATAGAAAGTTTTGCTCCTGGTGTTGATGAACCTATTCCCACATTACCGTTTGCAAGCACAGTAAGTAGTGATGTTCCTGATGATGATGCAACATTAAATGGGTTCGTAGCGGATGATCCACGTACGGTAAAGGTATATGACGAGGAGGTAGCATTCACTCCGGCGACAGTACCGTTATCAACAAGGAGACCGGTTGAAAGTGTGGTGCCGGAGGTCCATCGAGCGAGGAGACCATTGATACCGCCCGAGAGAAGCCCTGATAGAGTCGTGAACGAAAGTCCTCCTGTACCATCAGTCGTAAGCATCTGCCCGGCTGATCCGAGATTTCCAGGAAGGGTGAAGGTGAGGCTTGACGATTGGGTGGATGAAGAGCGGAGTGTGGTGCTAAATGCATTACCTTCACTTAAAAGTGAGAGGAGTCCATTATTTACTGATGCCACTCCAAGAGTCGTTGTTCCTATAACAGTAAGTGTTCCGGATGCGGCGATGTTACCCAGTGAAGAGATTGAACCGTTGTTAAGCACTGCAAACTGTGTTGTTCCATTCTTCTTAAGATCCATAAAGCTTCCAGTAAAGGATCCACCATTTGCTC
>CAZNVC010000022.1:0-16433 GCA_964576685.1 uncultured Candidatus Saccharibacteria bacterium | reverse complement strand
CGTTAGTGAAGTAGAGGTTCGTTGCAGTGAGTCCTGTAGAGGATGCGGTGGAGAGAGTAGATTGGCCGGAAACGTTGAGAGTTGAGGTAAAGAATGTGTTAGAAGTGAGCCCGGTCGTAGAAGCATTAGTAAGTGATGCGACAGTCGCATAGAGAGAGTTTGCAGTAAACGCAGAAGATGATGCATTACCAAGTGTGGTCTGCCCCGTCACTCCAAGAGTTCCTACGTTTGCAGACGATGTATACAAGTTCGTCGAAGTGGCGTTCGTTGATGACGCATTCGTCGCAACAAGGTTAGTAGTAGTTGTATTTACTGCGGTGAGGTTGGTAGTAGAGGCGTTAGTAATGTAGCCGTTTGTTACAGTGATACCAGTACCAGATGCGGTGGTAAATGTTGTCTGGCCGGTAATTGAAAGAGAGGATGCGGTAAGTGAATTTAGGAAAGTGTTACCGTTTGAGTAGAAGTTGTTGGCAACTGAAAGATTGGTAGTAGAAGCATCAGCGAGAGTACTCTGACCTGAGACGGAAAGAGAAGACGCAGTGAGGGCACCTAAGAAGGAGTTGGTGGAGAAGAGGTTGGTTGCAGTGAGACCGGAAGAAGATGCAGTGGTAAGTGTTGTTTGTCCTGTGACTCCGAGAGTTCCCCCTACGACTGCATTACCTGATGCGGTGATGTTGGTAGCAGATGCATTAGTGAGTGTTGTCTGTCCACTTGCGGTAAGTGCTGAGACAGTTGTTGTTGCAAGGTATGAATTACCAGAAACAGTGAGAGCAGTAGTTGAAGCAGAACCCGCTGACAATGTACTAACTGATGCAGAAGTAGAATATAAATTTGTAGTTGTTGAGTTTGTTGTAGAGGCATTTGTTGCAACAAGATTAGTGGTCGTTGCATTCGTTGCGGTGAGATTAGTGAAGATTGCAGTTACCGCATTGAGGAGAGTAGAGAAAAGATTCGTTGCAGTGAGTCCAGAAGAAGATGCGGTGGTAAGTGTGGTTTGTCCTGCGACATTAAGAGTGCCAGCAGAAGAAAGATTGGAAGAAGAAGCATTACCAAGAGTAGTCTGACCAGAGACGGTGAGTGTCGATGCGGTAGTTGATGCAAGTGTTGTTGATCCACTAAAAGTCTTATCACCTGCAAAGGTTTGTGATGTTGTAGAAACGACACCTCGCGCAGTCGCTCCTGCATTAGGAACATTGAAAGTATGTGTTGCTCCTGAAGAGCTAATGTTAACGTCGTTCCCCGTTGTTCCTACTGCAAAAAATTGTGAGACTCCCGAGAGTCCGTTAAGTGAAGTAATTCCTGCGCCAGCAATACCAAGCGCACTCCATGTACTTCCATCATACACATAGAGTTGATTATCAGAGGTATTAAAATACATCTTCCCCTTCGATGTGGTAAGTCCAGTACTGGTTGCACTTGTAAGCGCACCATACGAAACCATTGCAAATGGTGCCACGCCCATCTGAGCGCGCACACCCCCTGCAAGCGTCATCTCACCTGTGTTGAACGGAGCGCCAATTTCGACAGTAACATAATATGCCTCATCAAAAGGAAGATCAGATAACGCAACTGCAGGAGTGGACCCATTCACATCTCCAACCTGACCAATCGGAATTGTAAAGTAACCATTAGTGATAGTAACCGTGCCTTCGTTTTCTTCGAAAAGAAGTGTCCCCGATGTTGCTGCGTCATACACCCTCACTGTCATGGAGGCGGTTCCTGTCTGTGCAGTGCCTCCGGAATTAGTGAGATATCCTTGATAGTTGATGAACGATGGAGTTGCCGCAGAATATACAAGCCCCCACCCTGCAAGAAGAGAGATTAGAAAAAGTGGAACAATTTTCTTTTTAAGAGAAAATACTAACCGCATGAAGTTCGGGTAGAGTACAAGCTCATTATGATAGTATAGCTAAAAAAGTATTGAAAAATATAGAGAATTAAAAAAATAATGGGGATAACTTGGTCTAAATAATTGAGAATAATTCTCTTGTAATTTTTATAATGTATGGTATCGTAATAAACCATTGAAAATAAAGGGTTTTAATTGTGGTTATAGGAGAAAAATCAATAGAATTTCCACACAGCAGAAAAATAAAAATGGGTAAGATTAAAGATACTCGTAAATTCCAGTGACAAGGTCTTGCCTTGTACACCACAGTATTTTTATTTTGTAAATATTTTACTTACCCTCACGAACCTAACAGTGCATATAAAAAACATGTACAAGGTCTTGCCTTGTACATGCTTTGATTTGGATTTTGCTAAAAAATAATCAAAAAACGTATGCGATAGTTAGTAAAAATTTAATAAAAAAATACGCACAAAAAACATGTACTAGGTCTTGCCTTGTACATGCGCTACATATAAAAAATGACAACTAAAAAGCAACAGAAAATTACTCAAGTGATAGACAAAAAATAATCACCTGTGGAAAAGTTATTTGACTAACTAAAAACGAAATGCATTCCTTATGAAATAACGCGTATTGCGCATTATTTCGTCCCCTCCTCTTCTTCTTTTTCTTGATCCATCTCTTGTTTGTACACCTTCAAATGCTCCCAAAAATGAGGAACGGTTCCTTTATTTTTCACCGCACTCTTCACGAACCAATTACGACTTTTGGCGTACATTTTTGTCGTCAAAATATCAAAGTGATACATGATTCGTACCATGATATGAAACACATACTGCATAATAAACTTACGCATCAGTACACTTTTCTTCAAGATAAATCGAATGATAGTGTGCACCGTCACTGACACTTGCTCTGGACCATTATACGTCTCGTCAACGATAATAATCCCTTTGTTAATCCTGTATTTTTGTAGCAAAAGAATCGACACTGCGCTAAGTACGCATATCGTTCCAAGTGTCACTAAAATAGGGATAAGCATGGGTTAAAGGGAAATGGAGGGGCTAAGCAATACTGTATCGAACAAAACGGATCACCTTTGTATTCTCTCCGAACTTCTGAATAGCACTTTGGAGCCGTTGCTCAACTGAGAGTGATGGATCCTTAATGAACGCCTGATGAAGGAGTGAGGTTTCTTCGCCTGCCCCGTCTTCATTATTCACTGAGGTTGGTGACATCGCACATACATGCATTGCCAAATCCTTTGCAAGCGCAACGAACTCTTCGTTCTTTGCTACGAAATCAGTCTCACACCCAAGTTCAAGAAGCACACCGATAGTTCCTGAACCATGTACATACGAAGCGATTACCCCTGCAGCGAGCTCTCGGTCAGCTTTTTTCTCAGCTTGAGCCTCAGAATACTGCGCAAGAATAGCAAGGGCTTTCTCCTTATCTCCTCCTGCTTCATCAAGTGCTTTTTTAATTTGTGAGAGTGAAAGACCAGTCTTTTCACGAAGTTCTTTGATGGTATCCATGGTGATAGTAATTAGTTGTTAGGGTATAGAGTGTAGTAAAGAAAATACAACGTAAAACGTAAGAATAAACAGTGTAAACCAAGACTAGGAAGCTATACCCTATCCCCTAATCTCTAGTTTCTAATGTTATGCTTCTACCGAGAGAGCTCCTTTAATTGTTTCAAGCACAAAACGGACAGCCGGAACTGAGCCGTCATTGCCAACGATCGGATACTCTATACCTTCAATTGTACAGTCAGTGTTAGAAAGTGCAACCACAGGAATGTGAAGAAGTTTCGCCTCCTTAACACACATAGATTCGTGGCGAGGGTCAATAATCACCACCGCAGCAGGAAGATTGGTAAGCGCAGAAATACCACCAAAATCACGATCCAAGCGATCGATATCACGCTGAATAAGAAGCTGTTCTTTCTTTGTATACACCGCGAGTTCTCCTGTCTCCTTTTTCTTAAGAAGATCATGAAGTTTCTCGATACGTTTCTTCATTTGTGGGAAGTTAGTAAGAGTTCCTCCAATGAAACGCTCTGCGATATATGGCGCGTTAAGTGAAAGCGCAACTTCTTTGATAATCTGACGAATCTCTGGCTTTACTCCTACAAAGAGAATAACTTTACCAGCACCAGAAACACTTTTGAGGAAGGTTATTGCTTCATCAAGTTGAGTCTTGGTTGCTTCGAGATTAATAAAGTCGTTACCATTTGAATTCCCTTCGATGAAAGGCTTGATAGATGGGTGACGACGAGTACGAGAATATCCGTACTGGAGTCCTGCTTTTTTAAGAGCATCAGTTGTAATTGACATAATGTGATAACTAATAACCTTAAGCTGATAACATTAAGCAAAAGAATGCGCTTTGCATTACTAAAAGCTAATGACTACCCACTAAGGCTGTTTCTAATAATACATTTACTCGTGCCACAGGTCTCTATCTCCGAAATGCTAGGTTTAGCAAGCGTCAGTGATACTCGGTAGAGACTGCTCAGGTGTCCAAATCCTGATTTGCCCGATTGGATGAATAGTATGTATTCTAGCACGAATTAGGCATTTTGAAAAGATGGGACATAGTCTAAAATTCCCTTGATTTCTAGACTTTCGTGATTACTAGACTTTATAGTATGCAAGATAGTATGCAAGAAGTCCACCAGAAGACAGGCATATGAAAAACACCTGGTAAACAAAGGGTATTTAACCAAAAATCATACACACCAGAAGCAAACGTTCTTGTATCATCACCTAAAATTGCGAGGGGTTATTTTTCTCCCTCTCTCACCACCTCATCCATCACACTTGTCGCAACTTCAGTAAGAATCGCTTCGACATCGACTCCGGCAGCATCGGCAATTTCAATCGCTTTATCGAGTTCATCTGCATTCAGTGATTCAACGACCTCTCTGCTTGTTGCTTCTGGTAGCGCCTCAAGAACTCTTGCAAGAGCTTCAAGCCAAATCGTCTCCCCCATTTCTGCAATAATACGTTCACGCTCACTTGCAAGTGGCGAAAGACTGTAGAGTGCAGTATGTAATTTTATAAGTATTTCTTCTGACATAAAATATATGAGTTAATGATTAAAAATTACATACCTGCTACTCTCTTTGCTTCTTCTACGATTGCATCGTTTGTTTCTTTTGCTACCGCAGTAAAATCAATATACTCACGCGCAGGAGCAGGTGGAGCAGAAGGAGTAGGAGGTGCTGGTGGAGCTTCAGCCTGTACAGGAGGAGTGACCTCAGGTGCAGGTGGTGCTTGGGCAGGAGTAGGCTCTGGAATACTTTGCACAGGAGGAGTGCTTGGTGGTGTTTGAGCACCTGGATCCCCCGACCCTCCTAGGTGATCCCGTATAGCACCTGTAGCATCTTCAATCTTGTCTGCTGCCGCTTCTCTTATTTCTGCGATCTTATCTCCAAGCGCACTTACCCCTTTATCGAAAAGATCAAAGAGCTCATGAAATGCAAACGCACTTCCTGCAGCAAAGAGTGTACCAAAGAGTGCTGCGCGAAGGGCAGCTTTGTTTTTTGTCTCATCATTAAGAGGGATTAACCCCCTCTTTTCCTGTAGCTTGGTGAGATTTCTTTTATAGACATTACTTGCAAATGAAAGTGACGAGACCACAAAAGGAGCAACACCAAGTCCTGGACCAAGAATCACAGATGCTCCTGCGAGACCGACACCGAGTGCGAGCCTTTGTCTGAAGGAGAGCTTTCCGAAACGTTCAAGTGTTCCTGTTAGCCCCTTCAGACCAAAGCGTTTCAACTTTTCAAGTGCACCTTTCTTTCGTTCCATGAGCCTACCTTCCACTCGCTCGACCCTCGGCTGAGATTCTGCCATGGCAACAGCGAGGTTTTGGTGAGGTGTACGTTCAGGTATTGCTCTATCCCCCTCTACAGTGTGAGGAGATCTGTCCGCTGTTTCTGTTACCGTCTCTTGGGGAGCTACTGGTGGATTATCAGGAGTCACACTACTAGCAGGTGTGCTCTCTGTGTGATGTACATCAGGAGTAGGTGTGGAAGTTGGTGTTATGGTTGGGGTACTAGGAGGAGTTCGATTATTGTTATAAACCGTATCATGAAAAGTGACCCTGCTCGGTGCATATGATATTTTCTCACCAAAATTGGGAATCTGAGTAGGTAGCACTCCTTCCTTTGTCACATTTACCCCTTCCTTATCTTTAGCTGTGTTTTCTACCGAAGAAGGCTGTGTCGCATGATCCAGTTCACGCGCATTAAGCTCTTCCATCATTGCATCATGCTGTGCTTGCGCCTTTTTGGCAGCATTCTCAACAAAATCTTCTACGCTCTCCGCAGGAGTAGGCTGGGCGCTAGCTTCTTGCTCTCTCTTCATTCTCTCAGCTCTTTCTCGAATAAGATCAATTGCATCTCTTTCAAAAAGAGGTTTGTGAGTATTATCCCGAGGACCTTCATGTACCGCTTCTGCTTGTTGTGCTCGCCATGCTCGTAACGCCTCTCCTGGTGACATTGTAGAGTCTGGGGAGAGAATATTTTTCTGTAGAGCAGTATCCTCACCAACTATTTTTGTGAGCTTTGGGTTTTGTACATCTTTTCTCCAGTCACCATTTGATTCTTTACGCACCTCTTCCCGAACAGATTCAATGGCCTCGTGTGCTTTAGTTTCAGTAAGAACGTTAACAGCCTCTTTGTTTAATTTATAAAGAGAAAAAGTAAAGGAAGTATCGTTAGTAGGAATCCCATTTACTCTAAAACTCTCTATCCTATAATTACCAACACTTTCATACAGAGACTTTTTCTCTGGAAGACTACTATTGTCTTTCTTCTCACCTTCTCCACCTTCGTGACGATTGTTTGGTACTTCCATGGTAAAAGTATTTATTGAAGCTATTTTTATAGCTACAAGTGTACTACATATCAAGACATAAAAACAAGAAAAGTACCCAACAAAAAACCGCCCCAAAATTGGCGACGGTTACACACAATACGATTTATCCTCCAAGAGACTTCTTCAGCTCATCACACCTCCCAAGAAGCTTCTTGGTTTCTTCAATTTCAAGAGTAAGAACATTTTTAATGGTAACCATCACCTGTTCTTCCCCTTGCTTCAACTTATTAAGATTATCAACATACGTCTTTTGAACGAACTGAGTATCCTCATCAGAAAGTAGCCCTTTCCTGCTGTCACCAAATGCCTTACTAAAGACGTCGAGACTCATTTCAGAATCTCTTTCGACCTTGGTGATAATTGCTGTCTGAAGGACAACGAGCATCTCCTGAAAATCAACAATCATTTGTCGACAGACAAGAAGTGCAGGAAGTGGGTTAATCATCCCCCTTTCTTTTATCTTTTGAATCGTTTGAATCTCAATATCAAATTGACACAGGGTCATGCTTAACGGTTTTCCAATAAGCGGAAGTAGCTCTACAATGACTGTGGACGTACTCATCCGGATCCTTTTTTTATGGTTTATATGGGTACAGACTGTTTTTTATTCTACTATTAAAATTAAAAATGTCAAATATGCCCCCCAACAGCAAAATCAGGAAGTCCTCAAACAGAAAACCCGACTAAATATAGTCGGGTTAGGTGATTTGGTGAGAATAAAGATTACCACCTTATGCCGTTATAGTATGGTGGCACACCACCATATACTCCAGGATACGTCACAGTAGGCGGAAGAATGCAGAGTGTCTGCCCGGTCGACGTGTACACAATTTGTACACAATTCATTGGCGGACGATAGACATTCATCGGCATCACAGGTTGTGGTACCACCATGCTGCCATAGCCGTAGCCGTTATAAATAGGCGCCGGAATTGGTATCGGCATCGGCCTGAGCACCATACCACCGTGGTGATGACCGAAGGCATATGCTGTCATCGTGACTAGAGACAGCACAAGTGACAGAACTACTTTTTTCATTACAGACTCCTCGTACAGTGATGAGGAAGAGCGCGAACCAGGAACACCTTTAGCGTATCATAGGTGAGCCCGAAAGTCATTCCTCATCACCACAAAATACCAAAAAGCCTACACGCAATAGTTATACCACCCCTTTACTCCTCGTCCGCATCACCAAATTCTCCTGTAAAATTCTGAAGTGCCTCGACGATTGGACCAATATTACCTTCCATAATCTTAGGAAGTCCATGCCAATTCTGCCTAATGCGGTGGTCGGTAACTCTATCCTGTGGGAAGTTATAGGTACGAATCTTCTCGCTTCTATCCCCTGTTCCTACTTGAGATCTTTTCTCAGACGAATGCTTCTTATCATCCTCTTCTTGTGCCATCTGATCAAGACGAGCCTGAAGCATTTCGATGGCCCGCTCTTTATTCTTTAACTGTGAACGTTCAATCGTACAACGAATCGCGATCCCTGTTGGCTTATGAATCACACGCACTGCTGTTTCTACTTTATTCACATTCTGACCTCCCGCTCCACCAGAACGAGATGTTTCAAATTCAAGATCACTCATTGGAATATTCACCTTCTTTACAGTACGAATAGGCATTACAGAAACAGTCACCGTTGAGGTGTGCACTCTTCCATTTTTTTCAGTCTCAGGAATACGCTGAACGCGATGCACCCCAGTCTCAAAACGGAGGGCATCATACGCATCACGACCTTTTACTTCAAATGAAACATCTTTATACCCTCCCACATCGGAGACCGACTCATCAAGTTTGTTCCATCCCCAACCACGCTCCTCTGCATAATTCTGATACATGAGTGCAAGCTCGGCAGCAAAGAGCGATGATTCGTCTCCTCCTGCTCCACCTTGAATTTCAAGAATCATCGCTTTCGGTCTCTCTTCTTCCTCTTTCGCTGCTTCAGCTGTTTCTTCCATTTGCTTCCAGAGAGCCTCCAATTGTGGTGTGAGGGTGTTGATTTCCCCTTGTGCTAATTCTTTCATTGACTCATCAAGAAGGAGCTCTTCTGCCTCATTTTTCGCCTTCAAGAGCCGCTCATATTCTTGGGCGATGTACATTGTACGAGGATTAGTTTTGAAGTCTTCAAGAGTCATAACGTTATCATAAAATTGTAGCATAGAAAAAGCGCGAAAGACCGAAGGTCTTTCGCGCTTTTCTCTACGTTACGCCTTCTTCGTAGCTGCTGCTCGCTTCTTGAAGCGATCAACACGTCCTGTGGTATCAAGCACCTTCTCAAGGCCTGTATAGAAAGGATGGCAGGTAGCGCAAATTTCAACAGAAATTTTTTCTGTTGTAGAACCTACCGTGTAGGTAGCCCCGCAAGCGCATGTTGCGACTGCATTTGGGTAAAATGTTGGGTGAATATCTGCTTTCATGGGGATTTTTATAACACTTATTTAGTTGCATGATTATACCATTAAAAACAGTCCTTTGCAAACCATATCACAAGCCCCTAGCTAGTAGAATATAGTCTGTAGCTTTAACAAACAGAACTCGAGAATTGTCTTATCAGATCTGCGTTTTACCATATTCTCCCTGCTACAGACCAAAGTTATTTCTGCAATTTATCAATATCCGACTGCACTGCGACAATCTTTCTCATCACTGAGTTACCATACGATGCACCAGGACCAGAGGCACATGAGCGACCAGAATAGTATTTACACGCAGCATTTCTTTCACTTGATTCATCACCCGAAACCGCACCAAGGTCAGCAAGATAGAGTGCGGTAGCGGAAATCGCATCTTTAGGGTTCCATGGATCCGCGACCCCTCCTCCGGTAATAGCTTTGATTCTCGTTTCAAAAAGTTGCCACGTTGAAGGAATGAATTGAGATGGCCCCATTGCACCTCCCCATCCCATTGGATTCCCTTTGCTGTACATTGGTATCCAACACGAAACAGGTGTCTTCTCCATAGGGCGTCCAAGTCGAGAAAGGAGTGAGGTAAAAATAGGAACATCACGTGACGGATTCATGGTTCGGTTACGCACCTCGCCAGACTTAATTGAAACTCCTGCCCCTGTCATGGTATCACTTAAATAACACGCACCAACATTGATCCCAAGAGATGACTCTTGCATGAGAATCGCTAAGATAAGCGCAGGACGTACCCCTGTCCCCTTTGACGCCAGCACCGCAAGATCATATGCCTGTCCAAACGAAATACTTGCTGCATCACGAAGATCAAAAAGTTTCGCTCGAATCTGAGCCGCTTCTTTCTGTCGCGCAGCAAGCACTTTTTTATACTCAGATTCTTGATTTTTTGTTACCGCAAGAAGGGTACTTTTTTCTTTTTGATTCGTCTCTACTTTTTTCTTTTCGAGCTCTTGTGCAAGTTTCTTCTCTGTTTCTTGATCCTTTGCCTCGAGAAGTTCTGACTTCACTTCCTCAAGCTCAGCTTTTGTAGCCTTTATATCATCAAAACTTTTCCCAAGAGCACGATTAAGTGTCGCGAAAGAGTCAGTGTCTTCAAAAAATGATGAGAGGCTCTTTGATTGAAGGCTTACATCAAGAAGGGTGTAATCCTCTAAGTACATTGTTTTACGCATAATCTGCCCGAGCGATTCTTTTTCCCTCCCAGTCTTTGCGTCAAGTGCAGCGATGGTGGCGTTCTTCTCGGTGATATTCTGATTAAGCCTACTAATCGCCTTCATGTGTGCCTGGATCTTCAACTTACTCTGGGTAATCTTTTGTGTAAGCACACTGATATCATTCTTAAGTGATGCCCCTTGTTGTTGAGTAGAAGAAATACTCTGTGTAAGCGAATTTATCTGAGCTTCGAGATCAGAAAGCTCTTTTTCAAGCTCTTGTCTCGTCTCTGCAAACACAGGCACACTGGTCCCAAAAAAGAGACCAAAGAGGACAAATGAGGCGAAAATAAAAACAGCGAGAGAATGTCTCATGAATATAGTATAGCAGAAAGACAGCTAGTAGCCTTCAGCCCGTAGCGTGTAGTTGTAGATAAAAGATCGGAAGGTGTATGCTCCTTACTTGGCTTCATTTTTATATGAACAGTAAAAATAATGGACGGTTACCATTGTATTTATAATTACAAATGGGTATAAGATACTGCTATACTTAACACCATGAAAGTAACGTTTACCTATGATAAAAAGCAAGACATCTGGTGCTTACTCACATACGGTAAAGACTCAGTGAATTCGTCGAATCACACAAGCGTATATGAGCAGTTACTCACTTTTTGTCACGGAGACGTGACAGAAGCGCGCGCATCCTTGTTTATCGATACGTATATCTCTGATGCCAAGATTACTATTGAGGAATACCTTACTCGCTACCAAAATGAATGGGACTCCATAAGTGAAGCGTACACGAAGATAGCGGAACATGTGTTCGGAGTATCACTGCCTCATGAGGTGACGGCATACCTTACCATTAACAATAGGTGCCCGTATAGCATAGAAGATAATTTTTTCTTTGTAACAGTTCCAGCATATTCGTCTACTAAGACTGCGATGCATGAACTATGGCATTTTTATACTTGGTATGCATTTGGTAAAACCCTACAAGACGGCACACTTGATGAATCACACTATAATGAAATAAAAGAAGCACTTACCGTATTACTCAACATCGAGTGCAAAGAACTCTTACCTGAAGGAGTCGAAGATAGAGGATATCCTCAACATCAAGCACTAAGAAACAAAATTGTCACTCTTTGGAATAACGATAAAAATATCAAGACTTTATGGGAAACCTTGGTTGTAAATAATTCATAAAATTAATGAATTAATAAGTGTGGATTTGAGTTTGAGAGTGTTTCACTTTTCACTCACTTCCGCGATTATTGGCAAGTTTTCATGAACTCAAACAAATCATCAACCCAAGAATAGACATCTGGATACACTTTCCGATTCTCGGTAATGTATTTTTGTATATATCTATTTGATAAAGTATCTTTCACTATATAGTAGAAACCTTGACAAACTAAAAAAACAGTGCCTGACACCGTTTTTCTAGTAGAATAATTCACTATTGGTTTATCAATGACCAGACGGCTATAGTGGTAAGTTTAGCAGTTTCCTCGACGAAAAACACCCGAACCCAAGCACAAGTGAATCAGAGAAGTTTTAACAAGGCAGTCTTCTTTTTATGAAAAGTGCGTCATTCTAGCTTATTCAAAAAAGCGACAAATGCGACACTGGTTTAGTACCTCTTCCAATATCTCTTTTTTCTTATTATTGGCTTCTTTTCGTATACCCAAAACCCTATCTTATTCAAAAGTTTACTAGTACCAATAAAAACTAAAAGGTGTAAAACGTACGGCCATGGTGTGCAATAAACTGAACTACTAATTAAAGCAAAGATTCCCAGGATGAGGGCTTGTAAACCAATATACGTTCCAGCTCCAACGAACCTGTTGAATGTTGGTGTAAATCCATTCTCTGAATGAAACCACAATGTCCCATATCTTGTAGCAATTTCGATAATAACCCAAAGAGTAATAATTCCTACAAGTGAAACGAAATGCCATGGCCAATGTTGTATTCCATACCACAGACCAGAAGCAAAAGACTTAGGGATCGAAGACAGCTCTTGGCACATTTTTATAATAAGAGATGTGTCCATAACCAAAACTTATTAGCTCTCTTGAGATTGAGACACTTCTTGGAGTAGCCCCTGCAAAGCCTGACGAGCTTTTTCTGCCTTTTCCTTTTTCTCAGCAATTTCAATCTTTTCATCAAGGATCTGCTCAATACCTATTTTGACGGTCTGGAAATACTTCAAACACTCTTCCTCGGAGAGTTCATGAAGACCCTTACTCAAAATTCCGTAGAGTTTTCTATTTTCAACCAAGAATTCAGGCAAGTGACTGCTTACCATATTAATCTTCTCATCCATCTTACTGGTTCTATACAAAGCTTCATCAAAACTTGAATTTTCTTTTACAGTTAAATCGTGTGCCTCAATAATAAGGTTTTCAAAAATTCTACGAAGGTAAACGAAAGAGCCGATACCAACTCCATTAGCAGCAAGACCTATCCCCTTGGTGAACTCTTTATAAAGATCGGCTCCTAAAATTTTTCTATACTTAGTTGCTTGTGGAATCTGAAAATCAGCAACTGACGGGTACTGACCAACTTTTCTTATCTTTAGTCCTGATTTGAAAAAATATACATGATAACGATGACCCTGATTTCTTGCACATCTAAAACTCACAGTAATGAGTCCATCATTTCTTGTTGTCCATTCTGGAATAGAAACGTTATTATAAAGTCGATCACTGGGTTCAAAAACACTTTCTTTATCACACCAAATACAATATGCGTCTATCTTCGTAGAAATAGTTAAAAAATTGAGCACCTTTTTCTTTGACGCAGCAGTCAAAAGATCAATCTCTTTATATAGAGGCATCTCCAAATGAAAAGCCTTTGGATCGGAGTAAATATCTAAAATATTTTCTTCTTTTTTATCTTGCGTTTCTGCCATAATTAGAACACATTATATCATAAAATTAGTCAAATAAAGCCTTATATTTACTAAGTAAATGTTATGCTACTACTATGTCAGAAAAATTAGAAACTGTAGTTCATAAAGATGGGACTGTTTGGAGACGCTTTATTTGTTCCTGCGGTAAAGTGATTTATAAAAAGAACCTCACTACTGGGGAATACATTCTTCAAGACAAGAACTACAAGAGTAAACTACTGCCCTGCAAAACTCATGGTGAATACATGTTTCAATGTGATTGCGGAACAGACCATCTGGTTATGAACATAAAGGAAGGTATAAGCATTGTAAGCATTTAAGAAAAAGCTTGGTAAGTGATTTTAAATAAATACTTGATTATTAATTATCTTCCTGTCCAATTATGGTCTTTGCATAAAAAAACAAGCTTTCACTTTCTCCTGCTTCAATATATTTTGACACTTTACTAATTGGAAAAATAAAATTATTTGTCTTTTCAGAAAAGAGTACGTAATAAGTAAAAATACTTTTACCTATATTTTTTATCTCAGGATTCAATTCAAAAGCCTCTTCAAAAGTTAGCCAGTTATAGTTTTTAGACTCCCTTCTTATGACTTCACCACAATAACAACCAAATCTGAGAAATACCTTATTTAAAGTTTCTTTATCAAAGGAAACTTTACTTTCGTGCACCTGTTTTAGTATTTGATCCAAGTAACTAAGACTGTCGAGAGAATAATCCATCCCTGAAGGATCAATATCTAGCCCGAGTTCTATTGAAACTTTTTGCTCAGTTAGTAATTTAGAAATTTCTAAACATTCTTGATTTGTATTATTGTTCATATTTATTTAGTTATTCTTTGAATAAGACCTTTGATGCTGTCTATTGCTTGGATTAGTGGTTTAGATACCTTTGTTACTTCATTTACATACAATGTAAATGTCATATTTGTCTTTTGTGCTTGAGTAACAAATGTTTTCATCTGTGGAGTTAAGTATACATTATTTGTATTTTTAACTTCTCCGATCGTTCCTTTTGCTACGTTAAGTATATCAGGGATTCGATCACCTAATCCATTGTTAATTTTGGTCGTGTTTTTAATTTCTCCAACTGTTTGTAAAACTTTATTTTCAAAAGCTTGTCCTTTGCTAAAATTCTGTGCAACTAGTGTGCTTGCGGTATTTAATACTCCACTAGATTTAACGTCGTTAATAATACTACCTGTTTTATTTAACCCACCACCAAATTCACCAGCAGTTAATGCGCCAAATATTGCCGTTTTGTAGTTACCTTGCTGATAGTTAGTTCTTACATAATCTATACCCATTTGTCCTAGTGGTGTACTTAGTGACTGTGCGAATGACATAATCTGAGGAGCATACATAACTGCAAGATAACTAAGTGCTGTTACTTCTCCTATACACAAATCCTCAATACATTTACCTGTTGGGTCATTGTAAATGACTGAGTTATTCCTTGCATACGCATAGCTATTCATTTGCTGTGGGTCAAGAAGATAATTTGGTGATAATGAATAAATCATCGGATCTACACTCAAGAAACTATGTGCCTTCGTATCGATCTCGCGGGCGTGAGCATACAGGTTTCCCGTCACTTCGTCGAATGTATGTCCAGTGTACCCTTTGTCGTGGTATGCATTGTCATTTCTTTGATCACGTTGAACATAGTTCCCATACACATCAGTAATATCCATCTCCACAATGTCTCCTTTGTCGTCTGTCTCAATAACAGGAGTGCCAAGGTAGTTTGTGTGAGCGAAGGTAATCTTGCCTGTGGAAGCTTCATTACCTTTTTGGTAACTGTAAGCACCAACAAGAGTTCCATTAAGAGTAAAGTAAGTTGTGACCGTTCCTCTCGAGTCATCTACATAGTTAGAGAATGGAGTATACACCGTGTACTGTGTTGTCGTAGAGACAGTGAGGGTATTAACTGTCGAGGTAGCAGTGGAACTTGCATAAGGATAGACAACACTACTCAATTGCACTTGTGGAAGCACCGGTAATGGTATCGGTGTAGTATCTACTACATACCCAGAGTACACCACAGTACTTGTCGCTATACGTCCTACAGGAGAGAGGAAGGTAGCTGAGAAGGTAAGTGGTGGAAGTGAGGTGAGATCTACATTTGAGGTAGCTGTCGTTGTTGCATAGGATGGAATAGAAGAACGACTCAATGGTGTAGCAAGAAGTGTTGCAGGGTTATAGGTTACTCTTGGAACAGTAATTGTTCGTGTAATGGTAAGTGTTGAAGTAGAGAGACTGTAGAGAGTAGATGATGTAGCGTTTCCATCGGGAACAAGTGTAAGTGTAGGAGATGAAGAAGTAAGGAATGTCTGATACAGAGACGCAAGATCAAAGGAGAAGGTAGATGTTGCACTCTTGGTACCAATGAACGTACTTGATGTTGTTGCTGTAATGATCGTTGGTGTGGAAGTACTAGATGTAGTGGTAGCAGTTGACGTAACAAGGGTACTACGAACAGTACTTGTACCAATAGATGATGGTGTGACTGTGTAGGTAAGGGTAAGTGATGCTTCTGGAGAGTTGATATATGGTAGGTCAATAGAGCAGGACTTGGTGGTAGTGCCAGATGTTCCAAAAGAGCATAGACCTACTGTCGATGTTGCTGTCGTTGATGATGCGAAGGTGACATATGATTCTGAAGGAAGGAGTGGAACAATGACTGATTGGGAGGTTGTACTTGTCGTTACTCCCACAAGAGATAGTGGAACTATTGATAGTTCATTAGTCTTCACTCTATAGAGTTCTTCAAGTGCAGCATCAGAGAGGACGAATCCAGAGAAGGCACTTATCGTATCTTTTACCTTACTCTTCTGTGCAGTAACAACACATGAGCTTGTAGCTTCATAACCTGGACATGTACTCGTTGCATATGGGAGGGCGTAGTCGAAGATGGTGTCAACGTCACTATTAATTCTAATAGGTGTTCTTAATAGTTCGTTATAGGTATCTTCACTTACTGTCTTGGTCGATGTACCAAGAGCAAAGGTTGATGTTGCATAGAGAGAATTAAATTGAAGATCAGAAAGGAGACCCGGTGGAACAAGTTCCAAGTGGGTGACTAGGGACACGACAGTAGAGGTTGCTATGTATGTTGAGGTTGAATTTAGTAAGCGGACAATAACCACCCCCGACCCTCCAACTCCACCATATGAGCTACCAGTCCAACCAGCA
>CAZNVC010000021.1:0-16670 GCA_964576685.1 uncultured Candidatus Saccharibacteria bacterium | reverse complement strand
AACTGGACAGTACTATTAAAAAGTACTAGTATCTATCCAGGAATCCTTAACTGTAGAGGAGAACACCGTGCCCTATGCTCGTTTTAGTTTTTGTTTTCTAATCGGGGTAATTCTTGGCCTTATTTTTCCATTTCTTGCAACGTGGTGGATACTTGCTGGGATACTTGTTGTGCTTGTCGTCAATGAAATAGTAGGGCAGTGGGGCTTTGGTTCTCATTGGATAGACTACCGTTTCCCTTCCTACCTACTCTATACTGGCGCATTTGTTTGTCTTGGTGTCGGTATTTTTCTAGGTAGTGGTCATGTTGGTCGCGTACTTATCGCACTTGGAAAATTAATAAGTTAGTCCATGTAACACAACCGTCGAACAGAAACTGCTTCGGCGGTTTTTTTTTGATTGCAATATTTTTTACTCCGTTGTACTGTTGTAACAGCTCTTTTGTTTTTCTGTAGGTGTACGTATGAATAAGCCTCTTCTTTTTCTTGTCGGATGCATAGTTATCGGAACACTTGTTGGATATCTTTATACCAAATATAAAGTTAAAAATTACCTCGAGTGGTTGATGACCCTCAACCAGGCTGACTGGAAAGACGAATATGAGATCGTACAAGAAATGGCAAGAATAAAAAAAATACAAGCTCCCTACTTTCTATCAAGTATTTTTGATTACGATATTATAATGTTAACCATTGAAGGTTTAGTTGAAGAAAGATACTTTCCTAATGATACTAGTAATTATTATGATAAGAAAGCATATCGTCTTACATATGCTGGTGAAATAAAAAAGAAACATTGTTGAACAAAACCTTTGTCTAGTTATCTGTTCACTGAGATTGGACTTTTCTAGCCAGTTGCCACCACGTACAGTTTGGTGGTTTTTCTTTTCTAAAATCTTCACATGCATATTCTTTGTAGCTAATGCCAATCTTCTATATACTGAGACTATGCTTAAAGTTAATAATCTTACAAAATATTTTGGTACTACTAGGGCGGTACACGATGTCAGTTTTGAGATTAAGAAGGGAGAAATATTTTCACTGATTGGACCAAACAGTTCTGGGAAAACAACTATCGTGAAAAGTATAGTGGGACTCCTTCAACCAACAAGTGGGACTATCATGGTAGGTGACTATGATATTGCAAAACAACCGGAAAAAGCAAAGGCTCAGATAGGGTATATTCCAGACGAGCCTTCAATTTGGCCATACATGACAGGCGAAGAATTTCTTTATTTTACTCAAGTATTATTCGGTGATGAAAAAAAGAATACCCCCTCCTCTCTCTCAAAAATTCTTAGTACTTTTAATTTAGAAGGGCTTGAGAAGCAGTATTTCGAGGAATATTCTCGTGGCAACAAGCAAAAGTTCAGTATACTTGCAGCAACTTCTCATCACCCTCATCTGCTGCTTGTAGACGAACCTATTGTCGGACTTGATCCTACTGGGGCAGAAATAGCAAAGAAATTGTTTGTTGAATATGCAAAAAATGGTGGTTCAGTGCTTCTTGTTACTCATACACTTCCTGTTGCGGAAGAAATCTCTGACCGAATAGGTTTTTTAAAAAATGGAACTCTTACTGCCGTTGGAACACTTGCTGAGCTTCGCCAAAAAGCAGGACTAGGAGACCACGAATCACTTGAGGAGATATATATGAAACTAGCCTAATCTCATTATTTGTATGTTGAGACTTTTCTTACAATTTGAAATAGGAAGAATAGGTAAATATTTTAGAACAAGAAAAGTACCTAAACTGATCACGACTTCATTATTCCTACTAGTCTTTTTGTTTATTGGTGTGGGTATCTATTTCTTTTTTATTTCAGGATTTAGATATATTAACGTTGAAGCCCCTGAAGATATTAGATCAGCCCTCACTCTTTTTCTTTATGAACTTTTCCTTATTATTCTTGGAGGGATAATTGTCTTTAGTGCAATGGTATCTGGATTATTTAACTTGTTTCGTGGTGGGTATAATAATTGGCTTATAAGTTCACCTCGCTATGTACTGTTCCCAAAAATAGTTTTTATGCGAGGGCTTCTCAGTTCTCTTCTACCGTCGATTATTGTTTTTTTGCCAGCGATACTTGCACTTATAAAAGTCTACCATTTACATATATGGGGACTCCTCCTTATCCTTATTTCTGTGTTTCTCGTGCTTGTTATCATCACTTCACTTACCCTCCTTACTATCATTCTTGTGGGGTATGCTTATTACCAACTCTCAAGAGTCATAAAAAGATTTCGCTTTACGTTTGGTGGACTTATTACCATCCTATTATTCATCATCACCAGTATTGTCGCTATTGTTTGGAGAACTGTGAAAGAGATAGACCTAGTAGCTGTCTTTAAAGCAGATGAAGCAAGTGATGTCCTTAGTGTTACAAATATTGGTAACCATTTTAGCTTGTTACCAACCCATCCGCTTGCGATGGAGATAGTCAGTTGGCAAACAAAAGATACAGAACGTGCGCTTGTGTATTTTCTTATTCTCTTTGCTCTCGCCTTCATCTCGTTTGTAGTGTACGGCTATGTAGCGTCACTCTTTTATCCTCTTTGGCAAGAATTTCAAGAAGGAGCCTCTAAAAAAGATGGTATGTTTGCACGAACTTCTATGCAGACAAAACCTTACCGTTTTACCGGAGGTAATGTGGTGGCTCTTTTTAAAAAAGAAGCACTTGTTTCAAGTAGAAACTGGAAAGGAGTGCTCTGGTTTTGCTTTCTGTTCCTTATCTGGTTACTACAAATTGGGATGAATGTGATTGTAAATTCTCATATTCATCGTTATGAACTAGACATAAGTCAGAAGAAAATAACATTCCAAATAATTCAATATATTATTGCAATCTACTTTATGAGTGCCTTTACACTACGTTTTGTATTCCCTTCGTTTAGTGTCGAGAAGAAAACCGCGTGGATACTTGCAAGTGCACCACTTAACTTTAAAAAAATATTTTTTGGAAAATATCTTTTCTATATCCTCTTCTTTCTTTCGCTTGGAGTTCTTATGAGCTTTATCAATAGTGGTGTTCTTGGGCTATCATTTACCCACGCATTCTTTTTAATGTTGTTATTTATCGCCACCATTACGTTTATAGTAACAGCAGGACTTGCCCTCGGAGCACTTTTTCCTAGTACCGAAACAGATGATCCTGAGGCGATTAGCACAAGTATGTCAGGGCTTTCATTTACCGCACTTGCACTAATCTACGGGGCAATAAGCGATGGTGTGCTTTACCTTACCCTTACAAATGGAAGTGCCTTGTATTTACTCATATTTGTGGTATTTACATTGCTTACAGTTCTGTTTCTTCTTCTTAAAACGCCGGCATGGGTTAATAAAAAGGTTCGCTAGTGAACTTCTTATTATGGTGTATACTGATCCAAAACCATAGATAGACATGTCCAAGAAACCACACTTCTTTAAGCTACGTTCTCGAATGGGACTTACTAATCCCCCACTCTATTCTAAAGAAGTTACTACAGGTGTTGAAGAGGCACCTGATGCAATCTTAACTGAAAAGTTTCTTGAAATATTTCCAGAAAGTATTGTTACTCATTTTGATTTTCCGTATCCAGAGACACTACAAGTACCTCATTATGACACATCTCTCGCCTCTTCACTTAAGGAGTGTGCTTCTATTATTGCTCAGTCTATTCTACCAAACACAATTCAGGTAGTAATAGGTGGGGATCACTCAGTAACATTCTCGAGTATGCTTGCATTGCTAGAGCGTCACGAGAATCCTAACACGGTAGGATATATCCAGTTTGATTCACATGCTGATATGAATCTTCGGACTGGAAGCCCTACTAACAACTTTCACGGGATGTACCTACGAGCACTTCTTGATGAGCAGTTCGATATTCCTGAAGTTAAAGAGATTGTCCCTTCCCTTCTTGATGCTAAAAACATGCTCTTTGTTGGCAATCTTGATCTTGACTCCGAAGAAAAAAGCTTTTTTGAAGAAAAGCAGATTACTTCTATTTCTAGAAAAATGCTCATTGAAAATAAAGAGAAAGCTCTTACTATATTTGAAAATTTTATTGCACAATATTCACATCTTCACGTGACATTTGATATCGACTGTCTTGATAAAACAATAGCACTAGCTACAGGGATTCCATCTCACGATGGGCTTTTTCTTAATGATATTGAAGAAATGCTTCGCGTGATAGCTTCTCATCCGTCATTTTCGTTTGATATCGCTGAAGTTAACCCTAAAAAAATTGGATCAGAAATGACTATCGTCACCGCTCAATCTGTTCTCGCAATAGTCCTCTCGAGCACAGAATCAGCCTTATTCTAAAGAGATTTTACACATGTGGTATTTATTTGTTGCAAATATAATCCAAAGGAGATAGAGTAAGCCAAGTAGTTCATTTCTCTATATGCTTTCAATCTTCAAAACTCTACAGTAAAGGGAGTGCTGGGAATGAAAGAAGTTGAAACCTTCAAGAAGAAAATACCTGGTCTAGGAGATAGTATTATTGATCTTTTGGTGCGTATTGCAATGCAAGCAATTGCCTTCGCGCTCATCTTTGAGTACGTTGTGAGTGAAATAATTCCAAAGGTGACAAGTATTCAGTCACACGCCCTCGGACTTCTTGTGGGGTTTCTGTATATTTCTAGAGTAGCCTACAAAGAACAAAGTCTTCAACAAAAAATTTTTTCTGAAAAGGTTGAAGAAATTAAAAAACGAGAGCAGGTCGAAAAAAGTAATGTACACCTCTCTCATCAGATGGAACTCATCCTGACTTCAACCGCAGAAGGAATTCTCGGTCTTGACTTAGATGGTCGTCATACGTTTGTTAACCCAGCAGCGCTTACAATGTTGCAATATAATAAGGAAGAACTGCTAGGGCTAAATGGACATGATATCTGGTATCACGAAAGAAGGAATGAAGAGGATTGTCACAAGGAAGCGTGTCCAATCTGTGCAACATATACTCATGGAAAAGCGACACGTACCTCATCGGAAGTTTTTTGGCGTAAAGATGGTACTAACTTTCCTGTAGAGTACCTAAGCACCCCGATGTATGATGATGGGAAAGTTGTAGGTGCGGTAGTCACGTTCATCGATATTACAGAGCGCAAGCTTGCAGATACGTTATTGTACGAAAGTGAAAGAAAATATCGAGAACTGAGTATCACAGATGACTTAACCAAGCTCTTTAATGTACGTCATTTTTATGACCAAGTTAACTTAGAGATTGTACGGGTTAATCGATATAAGCAGACACTCAGTATCATGATGGCTGACATCGACGACTTCAAAATCTTTAACGATAAATATGGTCATCAGGATGGCAATGAGGTGCTTGCACGCTTTGGTCAGCTTGTGAAAAAATGTTTGCGAGAAACTGACACCTCCTATCGGTATGGTGGCGAAGAGTTTGTGGTAATCCTCCCCATCACCGCCAGAGAAAAGGCTGTCATTGTGGCAGAAAAAATAAGAACTGAATTTAAAAGACAACTTTTCTTTACGAGTACTCGTGAACTTGTCAATGTAACACTCAGTATTGGTGTCACAGAATATGAACCACTAGAAACCACTGAAGCCTTTATACAGCGGGCTGATAAACTCATGTATCAAGCAAAAAAAAGTGGCAAGGATCGGGTATGTTGGTAACTAGTGAACACTGGAGCTCACCATTAGATAGTCCTAGAGTTGTAATAACCCTAGGACTTTTCCTTTTATGTAGATAAAAATTCCAAATTGTAACAACAAAAAATATAACAGGTACTATTGACATAGTTCTAATAATAATGTTATATTGGAAAGTGTTCTTTACCACTTATATCTGGAGAAAGTTAATGAAAGACATTCCCTTTCTTCGCTTTATGGAAAAGGTATGCGAGCCAGTTCTCCTTCCTGAAAATGACAAGAAAATCAAGAAGCTTGCTCAACGCACTTTTGGGGTAGCGGTGGGTGTGAGTCCCGAAAAAATTTTTGTTAAAGAAGGAATTCTCTTCTACTATTGTTCTTGCGGAGAAAAGGACGGTGTCTTTTTCTACTGGGGTCGTGAGTGGAAGCCTTGTAATGGTGTAGCTATCCCATCAAAGGGTAACTCACTCTCTTTCGGAGGGATCAACCCCTCCACTTAATCTCACCACTAAACAGAAACCTGTTTAGTGGTTTCTGTTTGTTTCAACATATAGCTATCCATCGTCTGAGTAACACCGCCGTGGTACACTTTGTGCGTGCATTACTCTTGGTTTATCCAGATGAGTAAACCTTATTCATAATTTAATCGTATATGAAAGAATTTATTTTGTTCTTACATCCAATGCTTGCAGTCTTCGGGATAATTTTTTCTGTGTGGACTTTTGTTGAGGTCCTCAATATTTCAGAGAAAAATTCAAAACGCATTACATTCGTAAGTGTTCTTGTCGCAATTTCAATGCTACTTACATGGATCACAAGTGGTTTTTGGTACATTAGTTATTATGCAACAGATAAAGCAATTATATTGAAGGGGCCATGGGCTTTTGCTCATTCTCTTATTATGGAATCAAAGGAACATATATTTTTTTCAGTCCTTATTCTTTCTCTCTACGTACCTATTATTTCTATGAGAAATAATATTGTAACCAATAAGTCAGCACAGTCACTCATGCTTGTTGTTACGACACTTATTATTTTGCTTTCACTTGCACTTGAAGGAGCGGGAGCAATAATCTCCTTTGGTGTTCGAATGGGACTTATAGCTCAAGCGTTAGTTACACCATAGTCTTATTTATTAACTATTACCCAATTTACATTATGTCTACTACAACCAGATCTGAATTAGATACCACTACAGTTAGTTTTGGTGTTAGTGCTGCCGTTGTTATTGTTTTTAATACACTACTCACTTTAGGAAAGGAGTCATATCCTCCACTTCTTGCTTTCATGAAAGCATTTTCTGTCTTAGGTGTTAAACATCACTGGCTTCTTCATGGATTAACTGTAGTTATATTGTTTTTCCTTATGGGGGCACTCATTTCAAAAATAAAAAATGTGCGCACACTAGAGAGTCACCTGCTCACATCTCTCCTTGTTTGGTCAACTGTTCTTGGGTCTCTCGTTATCTTCGGTTTCTTTTTAAATGAAATTTTTTAGTGTCTTAAAATTAAAACCACCAATCGTAATGTATGATTGGTGGTTTTATTATGCTTACAATTATTACTTTGCTATACTTACTACAATACACTATGCAAAAAATTACTCCATTTCTTTGGTTCGACAACAATGCAGAAGAGGCAATAAATTTTTATACTTCTGTTTTTAAAAACGGAAAAATAAAAGATGTTTCTCGATACGGTAAAGGGGCGCCACTTGCAGAGGGAACTGTCATGACAGGTACGTTTGAGATAGAAGGTCAAGAATTTTATGTTCTCAATGGTGGGCCGTTATTTCAGTTTAGTCCAGCAATTTCTTTCTTTGTGCATTGTGAAAATCAAGAAGAAATTGATATGTTATGGGAAAAACTCTCTTCAGAAGGAGGAAATGAAGGGCGGTGTGGTTGGGTTACCGATAGATATGGGGTCTCTTGGCAAATAGTACCCACTATTTTAAGTAGTCTTCTTCACGATGAGGATACAGAGAAGTCGGCAAGAGTGATGCAGGCAATGCTTCAGATGAATAAAATGGACATTGAAACACTCAAGAAAAGTTACGAAGGATAAATTATTTTCTATATTCACTGTTAAAGGCTATACTCGTAAGTACTGTCTCTACTATATTATGAGAATTACAAAAAGTTACCTATTCCTAATTATATTTCTCGTGACACTTGCCTTTAGCTATTTTTATTTTTCTGCACAACATGCACGCTATAAAGATATAACCACATTTGAAGAATGTGTTAAAGGTGGGTTTGAAGTCCTTGCAACATACCCAGAGCAGTGTAAGATGCCGGGAAAGACTTTTGTGAATCCGGCTCAAGAAAAGCAGAAGGAACCACCTAAGGCACTGGCCCCTAAAATCGAGGATTCATTCCAAAATCTCTCATATTTTATTGAAGGACAAAAGTTTTCTCTTGAAAATGGTATTGGATTAATCCCTTCAAATACGATTCCAGGTAAGGCAACGTCCACTATTGGCATCGTAGAAACTCCAGCGCTCTTCGATATCAATAATGATTTTTCACCTGACATTATTTTTCTCCTAAAAAGTGTTGAACTTAGCACAAAGAGAACGCTGTACTATATTTCATCTGCAGTAACCTTAAATACAGGATATTCAGGTCTCAACGCTCTCTATATTGGTCAAATGGTTGCATCGTCTACTTTCACTCATAAAAATGGTGAGATTGTCCTTCGGTATAACGATGAAAAAGGTGCTCAACAGACAAAATATTTTGTACTCCAAAATGATATTCTAAAAGAACTATCACATTAACCTACTACATATGATTCATAATCTTCGAAAATTAATACATATCGCCTTAGGGATTATCCTTGTACTTCTTGGAATAGCAGGACTTGTGCTCCCTATTATAAACGGAACAATACTTCTCATTATTGGTTTTATTATTATTTCCTTTGAGAACCCGACAATTGAGAAGCACCTCTATAGAATTACTAAAAAAAATAGTGTAATTCACGGTTGGCACCTTAAACTTGATAAGATACTCAGAAAACTTTTTAGAAAATAGAAATAGAAGCTTTCTACGGTAAATGCCTCACACTAGTTACTTATTGTGCTCTCTGTTTCTTCTCGTATATGTGTGAACGCTGGGTTTTTCATTCCAGAAAAAAGACCACGCTTTGAGGAAAAACCAGTAAGCTTAAGGGTGCTTACTTTTTTTGCGAAAATGATTGAAGGGAACGGGGCAAGTTCTGTTGCACCATTTTGAAGAGAGAGTGCAAGAGATCCATTCCCACTTATGGCCCATGTTCCTTGACCTATGCTTACTTCTTGCCCGTCAATCGTCGCATTGATATCAAGTGTGGTGTCTTGGCTTAAAATAATTTTTGTAGTATTTTCACACCCTGATGTGGCATCGCATACATACACACCTGAAAAAACTTCAATAGCAGAAACACCATTACCTCGCTTATCCGCACCATTTGCAATAAGGTCAGGAACTCCGGCAGAATGAAAATAGTATGCAGCTCCACCAATAAGGAGTGCCACTACAAGATAAATAAGATTACGATACATAACGCACTAAGTATAGCCTGCTACCTTAAACAAACAAAGTGGAAAAGAAATGTCACCCTCTTTTTGTAAAAGTAACAAATGGGAGTGGGTGTTCAGCTGGAATCACGAATCCTGATGAAGACTTGTGTCCACCTCCACCATATTTTCCTGCCAGGACTGTCAGGTCAACTTCTCCATTTCCACGCAAGGAAACCTTGCACTGTCCATCATCAAAACGGTATGACATTGCAAATGGTGGATATTTCTCATACAACTTTTTTAAGGCAATAGATTTTTCGTTAATTGGAAGAAAAATATTAATACATGGAACTGTATAGCCCTCAAATGTCACAAAGTCTGGCTCATTCGTTATCGCATCAAGCAAGATTTCAAGATATTCATGTTGTGCTTTACCAAGCTTCGCGATCACAGCAGTGCGCTCCTGTGAAGAAAAATCGTTGAGAAGCTCCTCGTATGCTTCAAAGCTGTATGGCTTAGAAAGTATGTAGGTGATAAGATCAGCATTTACGTCTTCCTTATCTTTTGCTAAATCAATAATCTCCAACATTGTAATAAATGCAGGTACTTCCCCTCCTACAAAATGTGTCCACGATAAATATGCAGCAGAATTAAGAGAAGAAAAGATATGCTCCTTAACGCTTTCAACTGCTTCTTGTGCTGAAATATGATGATCAATGATCATGAGACGTTTATTTGTTTTTTCCAACTCTTGGAGAACTTCTTTTGGGTAACTAAAATCAAGGATGTAAATTTCCTTACTCACCAACCCTTCAGGTGGGACAAGTCTGTCGCTACATGGAATATACGAGGCGGTAACACCGAACTTTTTATACGCTGCAAATGCTGACCCAAAACCGTCCTGACAATGAGCGTGATAAATAACAACAATATCTTTATAGGGAACTTCGTTAACATTGGTGGTGTGCATAGATAAAGAAAAGTATAGCATGGAGAGAGGTCATGGTGTGTACGTGCTAAGTGTTGTCATCCTCACTATGTACGATAATTCAATTCTGTGTTATCATTGACTCATCTTGGCCACGTTGGCCATTTATTATTGTAGTATTAGGCGTTGTGCCCAGCACTGCCCCCTAACAACGACAAGCAAGTCTCAATATCTCTATGGCAGTCGAAAAGCAAATTCCACAAGCTGGTGAAGCAGTACTTCGTTTTGACGAAGTCACCTTTAACCATGGCGAAAATAAACCGATTCTCTTTGAGTCGAGTTTTGTGGTACGTCGTGGTTCTAAGCTTACTCTCATGGGCCAAAATGGTGCTGGTAAATCAACCCTCTTCTCTCTTATCATGGGAGAACTACACCCTGAAGAAGGTCGCATCATTATTGGCCAAGGGCTTCGTATTGCTATTGCCAAGCAATTCATTCCTCATGTTAAGTGGCATCTCACTGTACGGGAATTTCTCGAGTCTGCATTTGAAGAAAAAATATATGACATCGATAAGCGTGCGGTCTCAGTATTTCAAACAGTAGAATTACGTGTAAGCCTCGATAAGCAAATTAAAGAACTTTCTGGTGGTCAAAAGGGTCGTCTTCTTATAGCACAAGCACTTATTCAAGACCCAGATATCCTTCTTCTTGATGAACCAACGAACAATCTTGATAAAGCTGGAATCCAATTACTCACCGACTTCATGAAGGAGTACACAAAGACGGTGATTGTGATTTCTCACGATGCAGACTTCCTAAACTCATTTACTCATGGAGTTCTCTATATCAATACACAGACCTATAGTGTTGAGCAATATGTTGGAAATTATTTCAAGGTAGTAGAAGATATTAAACGCCAGGTAGAAAGAGCTGAGCGCGCAAATGCACAACTAGAAAAGGAGATTCAAAATAATAAAGATAAAGTGAACTTCTTTGCGCTCAAAGGAGGAAAGATGCGTAAACTAGCAGCAAAGCTCAAGGATGAAGTTGAGGAACTTGAAGAAAGTAAAGTAGAGGTTAGAAAGGAAGATCGCACCATTCGACCATTCACGATCCCTTGCCAAGAAGATATTGGAAGCGTAATTGTAAAGTTCGAAAAAGTTGAGGTGCTCCACGACGGTAAACCAGTTACCCGCTTAGTAGACATTGAACTACGTAAGGGTGACAAGCTCCATATCATAGGACCAAATGGAATCGGAAAGACGACCCTTCTTGAGAAGATAGCAAAGAGGGCAGAAAAAGGTGTCACCATTCAAGATGGTATTACTGTTGGGTACTATCGCCAAGATTTTTCTACACTTGATTTTGAAAAAAGTGCGTATCAAGAACTCGCAAAAGTTTTAAAGAAGCTTGATGATCAGCTTCTTCGTAAGGTCGCGGCAAGTATGCTTCTTGGTGCTTCACAACTTGCGTCAAAAATTGGACTTCTTTCAGAAGGGCAAAAAGGTCTTCTCATGTTCGCATATCTTCGTTTACAGCAACCTGGACTCCTTATCCTAGATGAACCTACGAATCATATTAACTTTAGACATCTTCCTGTTATTGCTGAAGCACTTAAAGCGTATACTGGACCACTCATCATTGTTTCTCATGTACATGAGTTTGTAAAGGAAGTTGGAATTACTGAGACTCTTGATCTTGGGAAATTATAAATATAGAGACATAAGAAAACCACGTATCACTACGTGGTTTTTAAATTATTTTTTTAATACGACATTATATACCTGATGAGACAGCATTCCAGTGATTACATTAGCAATGTGAAATGAGATTTGAACACCTTTTACTAGCGGTGAGAAAACCGCTGCTGTAATATCTTTGGGTGGTGAATCTTCGCTCACTTCAAACAAAAGTACTGACTTCTGTGTAAGTGAGGACACAGAGTCCAACAGTGCTTGAGGAAAAGGCTCGTCACTTATTACCAAAAGAACTCTTTGTGGATTGTTCATGTGACCAAACTCCATCGATCGTACGTGTTAGTGCTAAAACTAGCATTAAAGGATCAGTTGAGTCAATATTTTAGCTAAGATGGGCTTGCTAGATAAGCATTTATCAATATTCACAGTGGGTTGCTATTGACTTTTGTAGTTCATTTGTGGTAGAATATGAAGATATAAGCAACTCCCAGTTTTACACTGTTTCTAACACTTGTATCACTGTGCGCTAGGGCTTATTGTTAACAATTAGTTTCTAAAATAAATGAATTCAAAACTTTACATAGGTGGTATACCTTACTCTTCTACTAACGATGATCTTAAAGCACATTTTGGTGCAGCAGGAACTGTAGTTTCTGCACAGATCATTATCGATAAGATGACAAACCGTTCAAAGGGCTTCGGCTTCGTTGAAATGTCATCTGATGAAGAAGCTCAGAAGGCTATCGCTATGTTCCATGATCAGGACTTCCAGGGTCGTCGTCTTACAGTTAATGTAGCACGTCCACTCGCTCCTCGTGAGGATCGTCCTCGTCGCGCATTCTAATAAGAATATTCTTAAGGTATTCCTATAAGAATGGAACGAATGAAAAAACTCTTCGAAAGAAGGGTTTTTTCATTTGCTTACCTAGTGAGCACAGAGATGCTTGCAATATTTTAAATTATATGTCATTATGTAGCTTGGACACTTGCCACACTCTGCCTGCGACGAAAGGATGAATCATATTCCCGTTGCAAGCCAGGCCGGTAGGTAGAGTTTTAGGTGTCTGACCCTATTTCATAAGTACTTGCCGATGTTGCGCTTCAGTGCTCCGGAAGGAAAGAGATAGGGTCTCTTTTTTTATTGTTCGTTGATACTTTAGAATAAGATTGCACTAATATAGGCAAAAGACCTATGCATAGGTCTTGCCTATATTCTCTCTGAATAATTATTTTTTTGCGTAAAGAAAATACTCTTGATTGCCATCACCCCCTGTAATCACACACGGGAAGACTGACACCTGACGGAGTCCCTTATCTTCCACAAGTCTTGTATATTTTTCTAATACCTCAGCACGTAGCTCGACACTTTTTACGATCCCCTTCTTGGTATTTCCCTTTCCAACTTCAAATTGTGGCTTAATGAGGAGAAAATACTCTGCACCCTTATCACCAAAAGCAAGCACGTTATCTATAACTCTCTCAAGTGGAATAAATGAAAGGTCAGCAACAACAATTTCAAAGAGTGTATGTGGTGTGTAGTCTCTAATATCAGTATTTTCAAAAATAATCACTCGCGTATCATCACGCAACTTAGAATGAAGCTGTGAAGTGCCAACATCTACCGCGGTAACAGAGGCGACAGCATACGATAGTAAACAATCAGTGAATCCACCTGTCGAAGAACCTATATCAATGGCTGTTTTACCGCAAAAATGGCTCCGTAGAGCGTCTTGTGTGCCGAAGATATGTAAGAGTGCTCCTTCTAACTTTTCACCGCCACGGGAGACAAATTTTCGCCTTCTCGTTACATGAAGAATATCCTCATCCTTCGTAGTTAATGTTTGTTTAATAATGATATTTCCGTTAACCAAAACACACCGAGAGGCGATGAGTTCTTGTGCTTCCGTGCGACTATCACAAAGCCCTCTGTGTACTAATGCTTGATCGAGTCTCATAGTGTTGAAAGACATGTACGATTGGATGACCTTAAGATAAAATATCTCAGTTATCTTAATTTCTTATTCTCCTCATATCGTACTGTACGTGTTTCATATTCCTGCTATTTTCCTACCCACCCTTTTTCTTCAAGTGCAGCCCGAGCAGCTGAGGTTTCTGCTTCTTGTTTGCTTCGTCCACGACCTTCGGCAATTTTCTCATCACCAAAATAAATCCCGACCAAGAAAAGCTTATCGTGATCTGGACCCTCCTCTTCTAGCACCTTATAGTTAGGAGTAAGTGAATATATTTCTTGTGATTTTTCTTGTACAAAACTCTTTGCATCCTTGTAAAGACCTTTACGAATAATATCGTCTGTTTTGCCAAGCAATGTACTCGTAATAAAAGTCTTCGCTGCGTCATACCCCTCCTCAAGGTACAAGGCACCGATAAACGCTTCATACGCATCAGCTAAGATCGAAGAACGAGCACGGTGGACGTCTTTTGCTTCGCCTTTAGATAACTTCATCATTTCGTTAAAACCAAGATGAGTAGCCACCTCACCAAGAGTAATTGCGTTCACAAGTGCTGAACGGTATGCAGTAAGATCCCCTTCATTTTGATGAGGGTACTTCTGGAATAAAAATTCTGTTGACACAAGTTCAAGCACCGCATCACCAAGAAACTCAAGTCGCTCGTTATGAACAAGCCCGGTGCGTGGGTTCTCATTAATGTAACTACGATGAATGAACGCTTGCTCAAAGAGGGTGTTGTTGCCACCTTTTATATTATTACGTTGTTTGAATTCTTCAATGGTCATGAGAATAGGTAATGGACTGCTTGGTTAGTTAATTAGAAATGGCAGAGAAAATAGTAGGGAACCTTATAGTAACTTCTTCTCCTCGGTTACTGCCCTTCCCTTTTGAATGATTGATTTTATATCATCATAAATGCGAAGTGAGGTGAGTTCCGAAATAGGAAACCACTTTGCTTCATCAAGACCACCCTTCTTCTCAAGCGTAAGAGGAGTATAGTCGGTAATAGCAAGATAGTAACTTACATGCTTCACGACTTTCCCCTGATCTGGCTTGTTGGCGATGTATTCATTTTCACCAAGAGTATCTTTGATCGCGACATCAATGCCAATCTCCTTTTTGATAGCCTTCATCACCTCCTCCTCAGTAGAAGATTCACCGTGAATATGTCCCTTTGGAAGAGTCCAGTACCCGAACACATCATGTACAAGAGCAATATAGGTTTTGTGTTCATGTGAAGCACAGACGACCGCTCCTGCGAGAAGCTCACGCTTTGTCGACTCGAGATGCTCCTTCTTGGTCTTTGTGGTTTGAGCTTTTTCCGGCTCTCCCATTTCTTTATAAATAGCACCGAGAACACCGTTAACGAACTTACCTGAGGTGTCACCAGCAAAACTTTTCGCAAGCTCAATAGCCTCATCAATCGCCACTTTTGGAGGAACTTCAGTACGGTCACCAAAAAGAAGCTCATTTAAGCCAAGGCGAAGTACATTACGATCAACTACCCCTATCTTTTCAAGTGGCCAGTCTGGCGCAGCGCGAGTAATAATATCATCAATTGTGATACGACGAGAAAGAGTGCTCGCTACAAGACTCTTAGTAAAGGCGGTGTCCTTTGTTCCCTCTCCAAATTCGGCCATATTCCTTATAATCACAGGCTCAATACTTTCTGACGCAGTACTTAGCTCATCCTTCATGTCAAGCTCAAAAAGCGTTTGTAATGCGATGGTTCTAGCGATGTGCCGTGTGCTCATATTTTTTGAATGAACGTTTTTGAAAATTAAAGGTGCTGTAGTGGAGTTAAGGTACTTTGGGTTAGGCTACCTTAGCCTTTGTCTTTACTGTGGTGACTTTCTTACCTCTGTAAAAACCACAGGCGTCACAAACACGGTGAGGGGTTTTTAAAGCTTTACAGTTCTTGCATTCTACAAGATTAGCTGCTTTGAGCGCGTGATGACTACGGCGATTAGCCGTATGCGCACGTGTATGTCTCATTCGTACTACCATAATCCTTACAGTATAGCCTAATTATACTTTTTTGGCAACCCTTAACCATATCCCCAGAACAAAGCCTTACCCGAATGATTGGTATTCTACTCTCCGGTTGAGGCAATAGTCCCTGAATCCCCTCCTGCGTCTGATAAAGGTTCAGTACTTGTACCATTACCAGAACCATTATCTATAACAATCCCACCATCTCCCCCTGTTGGGGTAGTTGTCCCTGTATCACCTTCTCCTCCACCAAAATCAATAGTTGTCGTACCAGAACCCCCTTCATCAGTTGTTGTACCTGAGTCGCCTCCTGAAGGAGCGCCTCCATTTGGAACAGGGCCAGCACCTGTTGAACTGAGAATGTGCTGCAGTGTTGTTTTGTCGATACACACATCCTCGAGACAGAGGGTTCTTGCAATAATTCTTCCACTCTCATCAATACTCCACGTACCATTAGCAGAAGCAAGAGACTTGATGTTAGTAATAGCTACTCCGTTTGCGTTTAGGTCTAGGTTACCTGTAGTGAGCATAGAGGTTGTTGTAGCGTAGCGTCCGGTGATATCGAGTTTCTGGTAACCGTTTTCTACGAGCATCATGACTTTGTCATTACCTGGTGTGTAGTCAGAGATAGCTCTACCGATTGATTTACCTTCTCCTGTAAGCTTCATAGCGTATCCTGACATAGTTGCCGAGACGGTGAGGTAATCACCACGGGTGATTGGGCCGTTTTCTGCTGTTACCTTTACTGGGATACGTCCTGAGAATGCTACCGGTACACCATTTGTGGTATTACCACCGAGAGTGATACCTGCTTTTGTAGAGATGACACCTACTGCTTCATAGCCAGTTACTGCTTTACGTACACCTGATATCTGATATGTCTCTGTAGATGATGCACCGTCAGTGGCTTGTTCCCAAGCTACTGTTGAAGAGCCGAAGGCTACGACGGTGCCTGCGTCGAGGGCTTCGAGGGCTG
>CAZNVC010000020.1:0-17825 GCA_964576685.1 uncultured Candidatus Saccharibacteria bacterium | reverse complement strand
TAAGGCTTGTAAATACTGCAGTTACTGCGTTTAGAAGAGTTGCGAAGAAGTTAGAAACAAACGAATTTGTTGACGTACTATTGATTGCAAAAAGATTTGTTACTGTTGCTGACTGACTGACTAATGACGTAATACTTCCAGAAGCCGCAGACAGATCGCTAATAGTAGCGCTAGCTACCAATAAATTAGCAACAAAAGCATTTGTTGTAGTTGAGTTAACAGTATTTGAATTAAGGATATTAGCATTAGCAAGACTAGAGCTTGCTGCAGTAAGTTCTGCAACTGTAGCACTCGCAAAAGTTAAAGTTCCACCAACTGTCAAATTACCATTAGTTGTTATATTTCCGAACACATCAGTTAAAATATTGGTATTTTCAGCCCATGTCACACCATTCCAGTAAAATATTGATCCAGTAGCAGTTCCACCGATAATAGTACCGGTAGCTGTCGCCCAGTATGTTGAAGTACCATTACTGATAAGTGTCTGCCAAGGTGATCCCATTCTGTTATTCGAGTCATACAACGCTCCAGATAGTGTAAGGTTAGTAACCGCAGCGTTTGTTGTTGTAGAATTCTCTGTAACAAAATTACTAACCTGCCCATTATCTGAAAAGAAGTTTGTACTTGTTGCGTTTACGAATACAGCCTCTGTTGCCGAAAGATTTCCAATGCTTGAGCTAGCAATTGTAGCAAGTCCTAGAACACTAATATTGTTATTGAAAATAACATCCCCATTAAATACATTCGATCCGTTAAAGGTTGAACTAGAGATTGTTACAGAATCGAGTGAACCAGTAAATGTTCCAGAAAAGGAACCACTCCCACCGGAAGAAACTACAGTTGTTGGTGTACTTGCCGATGAGAAGAACACACCACCTGATTGTGTACCTGGTCTACCATCCGCCCCATCCTTTCCGTCTTTACCATCCTTTCCTGCAGGACCAGGAACAGATATATATTTTGTAATGTAATTAACTGTTGTCGTAGAGACATAAACAGTTGTTGGTTGGTTGATGAATACGGTAGTTGTCGCATGTGGCTCTGGTGACTCCTCTGTATTTATCACAACATCAGTCTTCTTCCCAACACCAGAAAGGAGGGCATCATAATCACATCTTGCAGAATCAAGGGAAGAGAAAATTGCCGAAGTCTTACAATAAAAATCCAAAGAGAATTTATCGAAAAGTGCGACTTGTATTTTACTTTTCGGTGTAGTAGACGAAGCTGCTTCAGCAGTAATTGTACCAAGTACAAAAGGCCCGAAAGTTTTTAAGTTACTTGTATTAATGCTTGAAACTAAAGGAACAATAAAGTCATATGCCTTAGGAGATGATTTTAAAATATAATTATTCTTAGAAAAAACATTTGATGAAAAGTTGCTTGTCACCCAAGAAAATGTCTTAGTGAAAAAAGGAGAAACAATTCCAGATCCAGCGACATCAATATTTCTACTTTGAGAACTTAAAAGTGAAAAACTACTATGGTGATAAGTAGATGAGTGCAAACCTACTCCAGTAAAAAAATCACGAGATACAAAAGCAGGCCTAGCCAAATAATTAGCAACAAAATTTATACTTCCTGGTTTACCATTTCCACCAAAAGATACTCCAAAATTTTTAACACGCGAAGTTAAAGATAGTAGTGAGAAACGCGAGTCTCCACGCACAGCAAAATCATTGTTAATAACAGCTGCATAAACTGTTGAAAAAGAAAGTGACTGTATAAGATATACAGTAACTAAAATAGACAATGTGCGACCAATTCGACTACGAAGATCTTGCATGAAGTTTTATAATAATAAGTATAGTAAAAAAACAACTTAAGTACATACTAAATCGGGTAAAAATTGTGGATAAAGTACATTTAAAAAATGCTTATTTTAAAAAGTTAATTTTGAAAAAAATAGTGAAATAAAAAATTACAAAATTAAAAAAAATTTGTAGTTTTTATAATATGAAAAATAGTACTCATCTCATGACGAATCAATCAAACAATCTAAGTAAGACAATATCGAAAAATGTACACCAGATCGGACAAATTTTAAACACCAAAATTGTATACTTAAGAAATTCCTAATAGTTTAAATCCTATATAATTCAGTACATATTTGACAACCAATTCATAAAATATAAAGACGAACGGCAAAGCACATAATTATAAAGATACTAAGTATTAGCATAGTAAAATAGCCTATCTACGCAAAATATCCATTAAATTTCAAATCACTAACTTAATTGACCTTATGTTGCTGTGCTAAAGTACATACTGTCCCCTTTTTTGCTAATCAACTTTGATTTTATAAACTATCTGTATTATCTAACTATTAAATATATATTATACTTACTTATTTTTTATTAATATTTAGTTTTTTAATAACTATTAATATGCCCACAATTTTTATGATGGATTTTCTTGTTGCCAATATTTACAGTCTCATAAATTGCTTCAAAGGGAGAGCTGGTGGGGGTTTAGAATGCAAAATATTTTTGTTACACTGTAAGACATATGTTTGTACACTTAAGAAACCATACTCACTATTCTCTCCTCAAAGCGCTTCCTAAGATCCCCCTTTTGATCGATGAGGCTAAACGAAATGGTATGTCTGCATTGGCAATTACAGACTATAGTAATATGTACGGAACAATAGAGTTCTACAGCACGTGCGTGAAAAAGGGAGTTAAGCCTATTATTGGTGTTGAGTTTACTATTGTTTCTCATGAGCGAAAATTTCAAATTGTTCTTCTTGCAAAAAATATTGAAGGGTACAGGAACTTAATGCGTATTACTTCTTTAGTTAACATCGATAACCCTGTTGACCCAGTACTTACAGATAGCGTGCTTCTTGATCATAAAGAGGGTATCCTTATCCTTTCTGGGGGGTTATGGGGGGACGTAAATAATCTCACTGTTATTGATAAGAAGTTAGCGCTTTCACGTCTTGAATTTTATAAGCGTAATTTTCCAAACGCTTATTATTTGGAGGTTAACCCTCAAAGTAACCTTGATAATAGTGAGAATATTCATTCAGGAACCGTATTACTTGCCAAAGAAACAGAGACACCACTGGTGGCAACCGGGAATACACATTATATTAGCCTTCAGGACAAGTCTGCTCAAAAGATTCTTTATCTAGTACATGGAGATGAAAATTCAAATGAGGAGTATAATAATTTTTTTCAAAAGGATGGTTATGCTTTTGAGACAAATCTTGAAATCTCAGAACGATTCAAAGAGATTCCAGAGGCTATTCAAAATACACTTATAATTGCTGAACTATGTAATGTTGAGATTCCGCTTGGAGAATGGGTTTTCCCAGCAATCGAGTATAAAAAAAGCTATAACGAGGACCTTAAAAATCTTGCTTACGAAGGTCTTGCTGTAAGAAAATTAGAACTTACCGATACGGTCAAAAATCGTTTAGAGTATGAACTTAAAATAATTGCAGATAAGGGGTATTCCCCTTACTTCTTAGTAGTTCACGATCTGCTCCGATATGCTCGAGAAAATAATATACTCACTAATATTAGAGGTTCCGTTGCTGGATCACTTGTAACGTACCTTCTACAGGTAACAAAATGTGACCCGCTCCTCTACAAGCTCCCTTTTGAACGATTTCTTAACCCTGAGAGACCTTCTGCTCCAGATATCGACATGGATTATGCTGATACCCGAAGAGATGAAGTGATCGATTATGCCCGTAGAAAGTACGGGATTGATAATGTGGCGCAAATAGGTACCTTTGGAACAATGATGGCTCGAGGTGCTGTGAGGGATGTCGCACGAGCAATGAAGTATCCTTACATTGTTGGGGATCGAATTAGTAAAATGATTCCTCCACCAAAACAAGGGTTCCCTGTCACAATAGCAGGAGCCCTTTCGGAAATTCCTGAGCTAAAGGAAATGTATGATACTGACAGGGAGGCGCAAGAAATTCTAGATATGGCGCAAAAGGTTGAGGGATGTGCGCGACATATTTCTGTTCATGCCGCAGGAACAGTTATCTCACCTCGTCCACTTTGGGAATTCACCCCTATTCAAAAGGATCCGAAAGGTGGTAAGGTGATCACTCAATACGATATGTATACCATCGAAGATGCAGGTCTTCTTAAATTTGATTTTCTCGGTATTAGAAATTTGACCATTCTTGGAGATGCAATCGCACTTACAAAAGAGCGATATGGGGTTGTTGTTGATATAGAAAATATTTCTCTGGAAGATGAAAAGACATTTGCAATGCTTGCACGAGGCGAAACAATGGGGCTATTTCAATTAAATGGTTCAGGGATGACGCGCTTTCTCAAGGAGCTAAAGCCTACCACAATATTTGATATCAATGCTATGGTGGCACTGTATCGACCAGGACCACTTGAAATGATTCCTGATTATATCAAACGAAAACACAACCCTTCACTTGTATCGTATCTTGACCCGCGTCTTGAACCAATTCTTGATCAATCCTTTGGTGTTATTGTCTATCAGGATGATGTGATGCTTATTGCGATCCACTTAGCCGGATACTCCTGGCTTGAGGCCGACAAGCTACGAAAAGCAATGGGAAAGAAGATTCCAGCGGAAATGCAAGCACAAAAGGAAAAGTTACTTAAGGGTTTCTTAGAACACGGCCTTTCGGCAAAAAAGAGTCAGGAACTCTGGTCGCTCATTGAACCATTTGCAGCCTACGGATTCAACAAAGCGCATGCAGCGAGTTATGGAAGGGTTGCGTATCAAACCGCATACATGAAGGCAAATTTTCCTGTTGCATATATGACTGCCATTCTCTCAAATGAAAGTGGTGATGTTGAAAAAATTTCTGAAATTGTTTCTGAGTGTAAACGAATGGGTATTATCGTACTGCCCCCTGATGTGAATAAGAGTGATGGAGGGTTTAGTATTGTTACTGATAAGGAAGGCAAGGAGGAAATCCGTTTTGGTTTGTATACCATCAAAAATCTTGGGGTTGATATTTCTGATGCGATCATCGCGGAAAGGAAACGAGGTGGACCATTTACTTCTTTTGAGAATTTTATTCGTCGCATCACTCATAAAAACTTAAATAAAAAATCTCTTGAGGCACTCACCATGTGTGGCGCCCTAGATGCATTCGCAGAAAGAAATGAGATTCTTGCAAATCTTGAAAATGTTCTTGAGTTCCATAAGCATGTGGTAAAGGATAATATCCTTCAAACAAGTCTCTTTGAAACCGCACAGGATTCTTCTTTTGTAATGAAAAAGGTACCAGAAGCAAGTCAAAAACAGAAACTTGCATGGGAAAAGGAGCTTCTAGGGCTCTTTGTGTCAGGGTTTCCTCTCGATCCTTGGAAAGATAAAATTAAGAATAGAAATATGGATATAGAGAAGGTGCATTCATTGGTACCAGATGGAAAAGAGGTAACCCTTGCTGTTATTATTGAAAACATACGCATCACAGTAACAAAAAAGGGCGATAAAATGGCCCTTCTCACATTACGAGACTATGAAGGTTTCATTGAGGTTGCAGTATTTCCAGAAACCTATAAACGACACAGGGATATATGTGCCCTTGACATGCCACTACTAGTGAGAGGAAAGGTTTCGACACGAAACGGAGAAAAGACTATCTCGGTTGATGAAATTAAAAGGTTGGAAAATAATGCGTAACAAACCACACCCCTTCCACAACCTTCACTACATTCACAAGGCTTTGCGAGGAAAACTCTAATATGCTATACTATTGCCATGTTTCAATTGCTATCTATTGTGTATGTATTACTGGCGATTCTTCTCATAGCTCTTGTACTCATTCAAAAGGCTAATACTGATGCATCAGGTGCTTTTGGTGCTGACGGAGGATCGGGTGCTGCACTCGAAAAACGAGGCGCAGAGAAATCTCTTCACCGCTTAACAATTGTTGTGGCGATAGTGTTTGTGCTTTCTCTTCTCTACCCTGTCGTGATTCGCTAACTACATTTAGATTAGATAGTCCTTCGTGAACCCCACCCATGGACACATCAAAATATAAAGCAAAAATCAATACCTTCAGAGAGGAACTCAATCGTGTATATAAGACACTTTCTCCAGAAAAAGTATTAGTCCTTTCTTCGCTTATCGTCATATCAGTAGGCTTCTTTTTTGCTGCACTCGTTACCTTTAATAAGCGTTTTCTTGTAACTGTTCCAACATATGGTGGTGAAATTCGTGAAGGAATTATAGGAACACCGAGATTTATTAACCCTGTATTAGCATCAAGTGAACAGGATAAGGATCTAACTGCACTTATTTTTGCTGGACTCACAAAGCGAGATGAAACAGGTGCACTTGTGCTAGATATGGCAGAATCAATTACAGAAACAGATGATGGGTTGCATTATGTAGCAAAGCTTAAGGATACTGCAACCTTTCATGATGGAGAGAAGGTAACTGCCGACGATATTATTTATACGGTCAACATCATACAGAACCCTCTTATCAAGAGCCCTCACCGAGTTGAGTGGGAAGGTGTAACGATAGAAAAAAACAGTGACAGACAAGTAACGTTTACACTTAAGAAACCATTCCCTCTTTTCATGGAGACACTCTCCATAGGAATTCTACCTAAGCATGTCTGGAAAAACCTCACCGAAGACCAGATAAGTTTGAGTGATTTTAATATTCATGCTATCGGAAGTGGTCCTTATGCTATAAAAAATATTGTTACTGAATCTGGTATCCCAACCATCTTTACACTTAAGGCACACAAACACTACACCTTAGGAAGACCTTATATTGAGACGATTATTATTTCTACATATCAAAATGAAAAGTATCTACTAAAGGCATTCGAGGATCGTGACATTGAGAGAGTTCATGGAATCTCACCAGAAAAAGTTGGAACTCTTCAAGTTGCAACAAGTAGCATAAAGACTTCACTTCTCCCACGAACTTTTGCTATTTTCTTCAACCCTAATAAGCTTTCACCACTTGCTGATAAAAATGTTCGTCAGGCACTACAGATGGCCATCAATAAGCAAGCGATCGTTGATCAAGTACTTTTTAAGTATGGTAAAGTTATCAATACTCCATATCCTTTTGATACTAATACAGAGAATTCAGAATATAACCCTGAGAAAGCAAAAGATCTCCTTGTTAAAAGTAAGGCAATTAAAAATGCATCAAGTACGCTTACTATAACTCTCGCTACAGCAAATACTGATGAAATGAAAAAAGTTGCAGAAATGATAAAAGCAGATTGGGAAAGGATTGGTGTTACTGCCGTCATTTCTATCTATGAGGTTTCTGATCTCAACCAAAACATTATTAAAGATAGAGATTTTCAAGCACTACTCTTTGGTGCTATCACCGAATCTCCTTCTGATCTTTATGCCTTTTGGCACTCATCACAACGCACATACCCTGGACTCAATATTTCAAACTATGTAAGTAAGGCACTTGATGAAAACCTTGAATTATTACGTTCATCACGAGATGAAAATGAACACTCAACAGCATATGAAGCAGTTCGAAAAGAATTCATAGAGGAGGTACCGGGTATTTTCTTATTTTCTCCTTCGCTTATCTATATTACTAATGATAAAAATAATTCCCCTCTACCTCGTTACAGCTATGACAATGCATCTCGATTTATGCTAGTAGAGAGCTGGTATAGATACACAAACAGTGTTTGGCCAAAAGTATATTACAAACCAATATTAGAAATAATTCAAAATAGTATCCATTAAAAAAATTAACATAACAATTATGAACACAACACCAATAACAAATGAAATAACAAGCGTCTCACCACAAGGAAATGAAGTCCCTGCTTCCCCTGCCAGCCCTCAGCAACCATATCGTCAACAAGGAGGAAGATCAGGAGGTAACCGTGGAAGAAATAACAGGCCGCCACGTTCAATGGTTGGCCCTAAATTTGATACTACTGTTACCGGTAAAAGAGAGACAGACCATATTCCCCCTCTTAAGGAGGGTAACATTCGTGTTATTCATTTGGGTGGTGTTGAAGAAATTGGAAGAAATATGAGTCTTGTTGAATACAAAGACACTATTCTTATAGTAGACTGTGGTGTTCAGTTTACCGAAACAAATACACCTGGTATTGATTTTATTTTGCCAAACACACGTTACCTAGAAGAACATAAGCACAAAATAAAAGGTGTGCTTGTTACTCACGGACATCTAGATCATATTGGTTCAATCCCCTATATCATGCCTCGTATTGGTAACCCTCAAATTTATGCTCGTCTTTTTACATCGCTCATGATTAAGAAGCGACAGGAGGAATTTCCTCATCTTTCCCCTCTTACAATTAACATTGTTGAACGAGGTGACGCTGTTACGTTAGGAGACCTAAAGGTACGATTCTTTGGGGTAACTCATGCTATTCCAGATTCTATGGGTATCATTATTGAAACTCCGTATGGAGATATAGTTCATACAGGAGATCTTCGCCTTGAGCATAATGATGGTATTCCTACTGATGATGAGGTTGAGCGATACAAAGTATTTGAGGACAGGAAGACACTTCTCCTTATGGCTGACTCAACCAACTGTGAGAACCCTGGATTTTCTATTTCTGATAGCGTTGTCTATAGAAACATCGAAACAATTATTCGTGAGACATCAGGAAGACTTATCATTAGCACCTTCGCCTCGCAGGTAGAGCGTATGTTGTTTATGCTTGAAACTGCAGAACGTTATGGTAAAAAAGTTGTCGTTGAAGGACGAAGCATGAAAACTAATGTTGAAATAGCTAAGCTTGCTGACATGCTTAAAATTAAACCAGAGACACTTATTCCACTTGAAGAAATGACGCGGTATCCTGAAAATAAACTAATTATCCTAGCAACAGGACAACAAGGCGAAGAGTTCGCAGCTCTTGGAAGAATAGCAAACAAAACTCATAAGTTCATCCGTCTCACCCCACGTGACACAATACTTATGTCATCTTCTGTTGTTCCTGGAAATGAGCGTGCAGTTCAAAACCTCAAAGATAAACTCTCTCGTCAAGGTGCTCACCTTATTCATTACAAAACATCTGATGTTCACTCTTCTGGTCACGCCAATGCCGAAGAACTTAGCTGGATTCACAGAAAAATTCATCCAAAATTCTTTATTCCAGTTCATGGTTATCACTACATGCTTCGTGTTCATGCCGACTTAGAGCGTAAGCTTGGAATGCCAGAAGAACATATTGTTATACCAGATAATGGAATGGTTATTGAAATCCATAATGAGGGTAATGGTATCGCTGCAATCAAGGAAAAGGCCCCTAGTGAGATGATCGTAGTTGATGGTACATCTGTAGGTAAAATTCAAGATGTTGTGATGCGCGACCGACAAACCCTTGCTGAAGACGGTATGTTTGTGGTAATTGGAGTAATTGATAGCCACACCCATACCTTGAAAAAGTCTCCTGATCTTATCTCTCGTGGTTTTGTGTACCTTAAAGAATCCCAAGAGCTACTCTATCAGACCCGTCTTCTTACCAAGAAAGTCATTGATGACTCCCTTGCTCGAGGAGGATATACTAACCTTGACCAAATGAAGCAAGATATTGCAGAAGCAACAACAAAATTCTTACTTCAAAAGACAGCAAAACGTCCAGTTATTATCCCAGTAATCATAAGCGTCTAGCTGGTACACATATAGTATACAAGAATCCGGTACACGAAAGTGTCACCGGATTTTTAGGATGTAAACATGAGTTGTATGCCCTCACTTTGGACTTTTACTCGTATTAACAGAAAACCTTCCGCTGATGAGATTTTTACTGGTATACTAAAGAGTATTATGCATTCTATCCTCCGTAATAAGTTGCTTCTTGTAACCTACGCGATGACATTCTTATACGCGCTTCACTACGCAATTCCCCTCTATGCGACTTCATCATATCTTCATAAATACTTCAACTCTTCAATTGTGAGTGCTGTCTATGCTACTGGGAGTGTGCTTGCCCTCATAGCTTCTTTAAGTGTCTCAAAATCAATCAAGCGATTCCACACATATCAATTTACTTTTGGAATTGCTTTGGCAGAGATACTCGTTGTACTTTTATTCGGTCACACTGAAAACCTTTACCTACTTCCACTCCTCTTTACTATTCATTTCGTTCTACAGATTCTCCTTTTTATCTGTCTCAATATTTTTATAGAGAGTTTTAGTATGCATGCAAAAATTGGAAGTATCCGCGGACTCTTCCTTGCTGTACTCAACTTAGGAATTCTCATGTCACCACTGATTGGAGGCACGATTCTTTCACTTAGCACTTTTTCAACACTCTATACTATTACCGCACTTATTCTTGTCCCTTACCTCTTCTTCCTTCATAGGTACCTCAATCACATTAAAGAGCCAGCTTACCACTCGGTAGATGTTTTCGCAGCAGCAACGAAGGCCTTTCGTAACAAGAACTTGCGAGCTGCAATTATTGCCGAATTTGTAGTACAGTCATTCTACGCTGTAATGATTATCTATTCCCCGCTCTACCTTACCACCATAGGGATTCCACTTACCACCTATCTCAGCATTATCCTCCCTCTCGCACTTCTTCCTCTTGTGATCCTACCGTATGAACTTGGTTTTCTTGCAGATAAAAAATTTGGTGAAAAAGAGATGCTTATTATCGGACTTCTTATTTTAGTCGTAACCACATTTCTTTGCGTCATTATCACCACACCAGATATTCGTATATGGACGCTAGTGTTGCTTGCATCACGTGTCGGAGCCTCGTTTGTAGAAACCATGGCGTTTAGTTACTATTTCAAAAAAGTGGATGTTCAGGATCCATCTCTTACAGCATTGTTCATTAACATGCATGGTGTTGGTACGCTTGTAGTAGGAACAGTGGGAATGCTTGTTGCTCCATTTCTAGGAGAAAGACCTCAATTAATGTTTGTGATTCTTGGATGCGCTATACTATGGAGTATCTCCTATGTACTTCCCATGCGAGACTCTCGCTAATTCATTTTTATTACATGAAAGAAATTAAAGCAACCAATAAAGAACCAAAACGTCTCAATGTTTTTCTTCGTGATGAAGGACTTGGTTCACGAAGGACAATAGATGACTACATCAGTAAAGGGAATGTTACGATAAACGGAGCCGTTGCAACACTTGGAAGTAAGGTTGCTAAACATGATGTGGTTACTATAAAAACAATCGCAAAGGATCTAATTTATGCTCTCTATCATAAACCTCGGGGTGAAGTGACTGGCAGGCTTACCTCTCTTCCCGGATGTGAACCACTTGGTAGACTTGATAAAGAAAGCGAAGGACTCCTTCTCTATAGTAACGACTACCGTGTAGTTGATGCACTTCTTAATCCAAAATTTGCTCGAGAAAAAGAGTATGATGTCACCGTAAGGGAGAAAGCAACTCCACGAGTCATTACACTTCTTAAAAAGGGAATTAGGACACAGGAAGCAGTCTACGCCCCTGTTAAAGCAGTGAGTATTTACAATGAGGGGTATTCGCTTAAAATAATTCTTACAGAAGGGAAGAAACATGAGATTCGTCGTATGTTAAACGCCCTAAATCTTACCGTGGTATCACTCAAGCGTGTTCGGATTATGTCATTTGTCATTCATGGTCTCAAACAAAAGGCTGTTCATATTCTCTCAACCAAACAAATAGAAACCCTCCTTAGTGAATGTGGGATCAAATAATTTCTTGTAGAAAATATTTATTATTTTTTACTACTACGTACCCTTCATTAATAAGTTGTTTAATCACAAAAGGAAGTCTTTCATCCTTTGGTACTTTTTTATTGTGAGTAATAGCAAAAAGTGTTTTTGCACGTAATTCACGGAGCGACCCCTTGTACGGTGACTGAGCTCTGTAGTGAACACTTTTTTTATTATGGGAAATATTATTCTCCTTAAGATAAGCACCATAATCCATAAGCGCATAATACCAAATTCTTGCTCCTGCTTTCTGTACCTCAGGATATTTTTCTAGACGTGTAAGATCATCATACAGCATGCCATCGTGTATTTCAGTTTCGCCCTGATGAAAATATTCAATGAGAGCGGTACGAATATTTGTTTCAAGTACAGGATGAGAGAAGTTATTAAATGCAAATGCACATACTGCAGACGCAGTATAGGTACCAATACCTGGAAGATCTAAAAGCGCATCAAATGTTGCCGGTATTCGCTTCACACTCTTTGCAATTTGAAGCAATGCCTTTGCTCTCCTCTGATACCCAAGCCCCTGCCAAAGAGTAAGCACCTCTTTAAGAAGACCTTCACTAAGCACCTGAAGTGTTGGGTAGTGCTTCATCCACGTTTCAAATTTAGGAATTACTCGAGAAACTTGTGTCTGTTGCAACATTATTTCACTGACCAAAATACGATATGCAGTAATCTTTTTTCGCCAAATAAGTGTATGACGTCCGGATTTTTTATGAAACTTCAAAACATCATGAATAAAACTCTCATCTTCCTTATTGTGTTGTACAACACTTTTTTGCTGCATCGCTCTCATTGTTGGTCATTGTTCTTACTCATCTCCCTTGTGTATACAATTTTGAAAAGTGTGAATAACTTTTACTTTATCACTTGAGTATAACACGGAGTGTTGTTACACTTATGTGTAGGCAGTTGTTTCATTATCAGCTTTTAATAGAGAAAAAGAATGTCAAAGACGACAATCCTTGAAGTCTATCAAGACAAAAAAGGCCAGTACCGATTCAGACTTCTTGCCAAGAACGGAGAACCTGTGTGCGCATCAGAAGGATACGCAAAGAAAGCAGGCGCTATGCTCGCAGTAAAGAAACTCACTGAATGGGTATCAAAGGCAACTATTGTCGATGCCGATAAAAAAGCAGATGCGGCTTCAAAAACAACTGGGAAGCGACCCGTTAAAAAGGTTGCCAACAAGACGGGAGCGTCTAAAGTTTCCACGAAGACAGCTACCAAAAAAGTTGTTCCATTGGAAGCTTAAGAAGCAACCGTACGCATCAAACAAAGACGTCTCTTATTTCTAATATAAGAACAAAGTAAAAACCGCCATACTTACCAGAGGGGCGGTTTTTACTTTTCTCATTTTTACTTTTTTCATGAAAATCATATATATGATAAAAAAATACGGGTTCTTTCTCGATTTTCATCGTTAGGAACAACACATGGAACACAATCATACTTTTGAAATACCAGATGACGGTTTCCTTGAACACCAAACTCCACCACACAGAGTAATCTCAAAAGAAACATTAGATTATATCTGGGAGGTGTTCCATCACAACTATCAAGGTGATGAAAATGTAACGGAACACCTCCACCAAGAAATAGCATTATCGGAGGATGATTTTCTTTCAAATCAAGAACCTCCGGTTCGGAATATTTCGCAAGAGACAATTGATTTTCTCTTTAAGATTCTTCCAAACTATACGCCTAATGATAAAATCACACAACTCCTTATGAGAAACGATCTTTGGAAGAAAAAATAATTGATTCTTTTATCGAAAACCCCACTTGCACAAAGTGGGGTTTTACTTCAATACAAAATATAAAATTGCAAACACAAGTGGTAAACCCAAAATAATCCCGAGCAACTGTTTATCCTTCGAAGTCATGTTTTATACATTCATGAACATAGTGACCTGCGTCCACCCCAGTGGTAGCAAGTGATTGCATGAAGCGCCCCTCCTTACGAAGGGATGGGTTAAGCTCAACACTCACTACAATATATTCGTTATTATGATTAATAAAATCAATACACACAGGACTTTTTAGACCAAGCGCCTTGTACACCTTAGTCGCCATTGCCTGCATATTCTCTTTTCTAAAATCAGGAGCCTGAAGATGTGGACTAATTCGTGACTCACCATTAGGTAACTTCCCTTCTTCGGGGAAAGTGTCCACCCACAGCGGAGTGTAGACTTCTTTATTTCTAAAGCGTGGAAGCACTGCAATAGATGTTGTATGACGCTTTCTATACGTAAGTACATGAGTATCAATCCCACTCCCATGATAGTCTCGAATTATATTTTCAAGATCATGAAATTTTTTTACAATTACAGAAGGAAAGTCATCATGACGCTGTAATGGTCGTACAAGAAGCGGTGTATGAAAACGAAGCCAAAGGTCACGGAATATCTCATCCTTAAGTGGCGCTTTAGCCCTCACGACAAAAGTATCTGGAACCTTTATCCCTTGCTGACGAAGTATACGGTACAAATCCTCACGATTAAGTGTCACCTCTTCCTCTTGTGAGAAGATAAGTGGTATATTCATTTTTTTTGCAAGTGCCTGATATGCTTGCCCCTTCATCCTTGTGGTATCAACAATAGTATGTGCCTTTGTATAAATAGCATGAGCATCGGTCGGGAACCCCTTTGAGGTCCACGTACCATCCTTTTCAATGAGCACGTCGACCGGATCGTATCCTATCTTAGTGAGAGAAGTAAGTACCTCAGCCCCTTCGGTGAGAGACTGTTTAAAATCTTTATTACCTCCACGAAGCACTGCAATATCAGGAAGACTGTGCGAGACTTTGAGCATGGTCTTAGTATAGCAAAAGATAGCGACTCGCCACCAGGGTATAGAATGGAATTCGTAAACATATGCCGAAACCACTGAACTCCTCTTCTCCTTTCCCCTGTGCTATAATGTTGAGGAAATACAGCTCCTTAACCAACCACCACGCAACGCAATAATGCTATAGAGAAGGCTCAGTCTTCGTCCTATAGAGAACGTCGCCACCCGCCATTCTTAGCAAGAATACAGGCTGTCGAATCGTTGGCCTTGCAACAAGGTAACCTCTGTAAGTCCGATGTGGTTCGTGGGCCACGCTTGAGGCACGAGTACCTGGGGTATCCGTACAATACCTGCAGTTTTTTTGACGAGACATGAGGTCGCTCCCATGTCTCGTTTTTATTTTGGTTGAGGTCACTATAAACAATCCCTATTTCAAGCTTTCATCTTTGGCTGAAGTTCAATGCATCAAGTGTGTAGCATTGAGGCGTACAGATAGTACGGTGACACACGAACACACGATGATAACAAAGAAATTCTTCAAAAATGGAAGTGGACTACCACGAGAGTGTTCCTCCTGTCTTGTATTCCGTGACTCGTGTCTCAAAGAAGTTTTTCTCTTTATTGAGATCCACCGCTTCACTCATCCAAGGAAATGGATTTGCTGACCCGTAAATAGGTTCGATACCAACACGAGCAAGGCGTCTGTCTGCAATGTGCTCAATGTATTGCTTGAATCCATCAGCATTGAGTCCAAATATTCCCTTTGGGAATACATTGACCGCAAAACTGTATTCGAGGTGCACCGCCTTTCTCATGAGGTTAGTGATACGCTCAACAAACTCAGGAGTCCATAATTCTGGTTGCTCTTGTTTGATTGTATTAATCATATCGATACCAAAATTCATATGATTACTCTCGTCACGCATAATATATTGAATCTGTTCTGCTGATCCAACAAGTTTGTTCTGACGCTGAAATCCGAAGATGACCGCAAATGATGAATAGAAGAAGACCCCTTCAAGGATGAGTGAAAAGACACACATGTTCTCAAGAAATTTCTGATCACTTTCGAGAGTTCCTGTTTTGAAATTGTCGTCGAAAATACCAGTATTGAAGGTGAGAATAAATTCCTCCTTGTTATAAATGGCATCTACCTCGCGATACATGTTATAGATTTCAGTACCATCAAGACCAAGAGACTCCACCATATACTGATATGCATGTGTATGTACCGCTTCCTCATATGCTTGTCGAAGAAGATAGAGTCGTGCCTCAGGAGACGTGATGTGCTTATAGAATGCAAGCACAATGTTATTCGCTGCGATCGAGTCTGCGGTAGTAAAAAAACCAAGTACAGTCTTGAATGCATGACGTTCATCATCAGTGAGCACATTTTGTGCTCTCCACTGCTCGATATCAGACTGCATACTAATCTCGGTTGGAAGCCAGTGATTTGCATTACCAACATTATACGCATCCCATGCAAACTTATGCTTAATAGGCCAAAGCTGAACCACGTCTGCTCCACCACCATTGATGATTTTACGTTTATTCACATCAACACGTCCGGCAGTACGGTCGATGATTGGTTTTGGGGTATTTGGGGTTGTGTCTGGTTGTATCATGATGGTTTACTGATTTTCTTAACAATTAATAATGATTCGATAAATACCTACGTTGTGTGTAGTTACTATTGTAACGTACGTGAACACATCTCACAATCTTATTTTCTTTGCCTATCTCCTACTGACACCCATCACACGTAGCCTCCGGCATTACTGTAATTTTATACTTCATTTTAGGAATAGCGTCCACCATAACAGGTTGCTCCTTTAAAGAGGTTACTGTCTTTACCATAGATGGAATAGGTGAAGTAGTTAAAACGGTTGGAGCAATGGATGCAGGTGGTGTCGTCACAGCAGTTGAGGCAACCATATGAGATACAGCTGTCTGAGCAACTGAAGTTACCGAGGCAGTAGAAGTGGCGATATCTGCTCCCGCGTCACGTTTATGGGTAGATCCGAACTCGGACGCATTCACGGTACTCTTCTCAACCTGTGATGCACCGAGTGACCGTAGATAGTATGTCGTCTTAAGACCAAGTGACCACGCGTACTCGTACACCGAAGCAAGCTCACGTCCTGATGTTCCTGCAAAATAAATATTAAGTGACTGAGACTGGTCAACCCACTTTCCACGATGAGCTGCAGATCTAAGGAGCCATGATGGATCAATCTGGAAGACCTCCTTGTACTTATCCTTAAGGTGATTTGGGATTGAAGGAATATCTTTTACAGAACCATCGTTATATTTCAGGAGTCCAATCATTTCAAAATCCCATAAGTTAAGAGCCTTAAGGTCAGCGACAAGGTATGGGTTCACAATAATAAACTCCCCGTTCATATTGGACTTCACATAAATATTCTTATAGATAGGCTCAATACAAGGAACGGAACCAACTATGTTGGAGATGGTTGCTGTAGGTGCCATTGCCATACAGTTAGAGTTACGCATACCAAACTGCTTCACCGATGCTCGTACAGGAGACCAATCGAGCTTCCCAGTCTTGGAAATTGGAATATCATATCCTCGACTCTTTTCAAGAAGTGCAATAGTGTCCACTGGGAAAATATTTCTATCCCACTTACTTCCCTTGTAGCTTGAATATGCTCCTCGTTCACGGGCAAGCTCCGATGACGAAAGAATAGCATGATACGAGATAAGCTCCATTGACTCATCAGCAAAAGCGACCGCTGCCTCGGAATCAAAATTAATATCCATCATATAGAGCGCGTCGTGGAATCCCATGAGACCAAGTCCAATTGGACGATGCTTCATGTTACTTCGCTCTGCTTCTACCGTTGGGTAATAATTCACATCAATCACATTATCGAGCATACGAATTGCGGTACGGGTTGTTGCAGCGACAAGATCAACATCAAACTTCCCACCTCTCATGAGACGCTGATAGTTAAGGGATCCTAAGTTACATACAGCAGTTTCTTCAAGAGAATTATTGAGGGTAATCTCAGTACAGAGATTAGAATTGTGCACCACACCAACATGGTCCTGTGGCGAGCGAATATTAGAAGGATCCTTAAAAGTAATCCATGGGTGACCCGTCTCATACAGCATAGTAATCATTTTACGCCAAAGATCACGAGCTTTCATTTTCTTGAAAATCTTTATCTTCCCTTCTTGTGCCAACTTTTCATAATGCTCATAGTGCTTTTCAAAAACATCTCCGTACGTCTCGGTGAGTTCTGGTACTTCGTCTGGTGAGAAAAGTGTCCACTCAGCGTCAGCTTGAGCACGCTTCATGAAAAGATCAGAAATCCAAAGAGCGGTGTCCATGTCATGGGTACGACGACGATC
>CAZNVC010000019.1:0-17954 GCA_964576685.1 uncultured Candidatus Saccharibacteria bacterium | reverse complement strand
ACTGTAAATCTGTCGCCCTTCGGGCTTCGCAGGTTCAAATCCTGCCCTACGCACACTCAAAAATAACCCATTAATTATGGGTTATTTTTGTTATAAGGGTTGGTGGTTGGAACTGATATACTTTCTACATGAAAGCATTTCAACTTTCCCATAAAGAACAATTTTTCCTTCTAAAAAAGAAGTTGCGTAACCGGTACCGGTACTTTTTTGTAATACAACTCCCCGGGGTGTTCGCGAAGGGCGACCCCATCGAGCGATTTTGGGACCCAAAATAAGGAGCTTCGCACTATTAACGGCGCGCTCAGAAACAAAGCGCCTTGCCTTGTTTCTGGCTTAATAACATATAGTGTCATCAACTGTGAGGTAAATTAAACTTTCTCAACTCAAGCTCTCAAATTCGGTATATACGGAATAACCTCTGACTTCATCAATTCAGTTCTAACATTCTCGATTACTGTGCACAAATAATTCCCACAAAATCTTAACACTACACGGAAACTTTTTCTCAACAATATAATTGACAAGAGTATTAAGGTGGTGTAGGTTGCGTACAGCTCTTTTAGAACGTAAGGATATTCATGAAGAATGACTTTCTTATTTATTTTTCTGATGAAATTACCGAACATCGACCGTTTCCGGGTCTTCTTGAGTTGCCACGTCGGTCTCATGCAATCAAGTCTTCACTTCAACGGGAATTCCCGTTTGTCGAAGTAACACGAAAAGCTTTGAAAGAAGATTTGTATGCAGTGCATGATAAAGAGTACATTAATCTCATTTTTGCAATGTCAAAGATGGGAATGATTAAATCTTCACTATATTCGCTTTTTGATAAACGGCTTCAGTATTATTGTCGTGTTTCCCCCGGTACTGCAAACGCGATCACTTCCTCTTGTGGACTTTTGCTTCAAGCATTTGATGATATTATTGCGAAACGAATTGCAAAAGCATTTTGCATTGTGCGTCCACCTGGTCATCATGCAGGTATTGCACGAGGGGAAGGATTTTGTCTCGTGAATAATATTGCGGTGATCGCCAAGAAGGCGCTTGATGTAGGTATGCGAGTTGCAATTGTCGATTTTGACCGACATCACGGTAATGGTACTCAGGAAATAGTAAAGACGTTTGATGAAAAAGTCCTCCTCATTTCTTCCTATCAGGAAGGGTGTAAGTATGCAAAAGGATATGAAGAAGGCCTCTGTGATAATAGTTTACTTCTAAGCCTTCCTGCTCATTCCTCTGATGATGTTCTTGTTGAACGTTATATAACGATCGTTGCACCCGCTCTCATCAGACATGCTCCTGATATTGTGTTGATCTCCGCTGGCTTTGATATGTGCGATGGTGATCCTCTTACTAACTTGCATATCACCCTGTGGGGATACTGGGAGATCACTCGCATCCTTACTGAGATTGCGAACAAGACCGCGCGTGGTAGGATTATTTCGGTTCTTGAGGGAGGGTACGAACCTTCTCTTTTTATGCCGAGCTTGCATATGCATGTCAAAGCTCTTTACGAAAGTTAATGACAACAATAGACAAACTCGTTTGAACTTTTAGATTCCATTTTATGCGTATCCATTCAAACGAGTTTTTTGTATAGTAAATAATCTTTACCTTACACAAAAGAAGCACAGCTTGCCGTTCAGGCAGAGCTCAGAAGTCAAAGTTTCTCATAAGGTATTAGTGTAAAACTGACACAGACTCTGCTCAAGTAGCAATACTTGCGCAAGGTCTTTTGTTATGTGTAATGAAAAAGCAAAAATACCACCTGCGAAGTGATATTTTTAAAACTACTGTATGTACAGATTTATTGTACTGTTGTTGTAGAGACAGGGGGCTTGGTTTGGTTATACTGCTGACCTCCCTGTTCGTAGCCCCATTGATTCATCATTCCCTGTCTTCCGTAGTAGCCATTATTTCTCCCCATCATGCCCCACCCTGTTCTGTAGGTATAACCATTACGTCTTTCTCCTCCTACGAAAGATCCAATAATCCCTCCAACTATTCCTGCAAGAAGGGTGCACGCTATTAGAACTGTTATTGTTTTTTTATCGAGATGCATACTATGTAGTATTATAATTAATTTGTAACCTCTGTAGCTATTACTGCATATGACGTATATTTATTTCACAATGCATGACACAAAGAACAATTAACTCTTTCGCTTTCCGTGCAACAACATGTCGACAGCTTGATCTATTGAACCAGCATGTGTCACATTACCACCATTCACAAAGAATATAACGTCAGCATTTTCAATAGTATTCAAGCGGTGTGCGATGATTATCTTCGTTGTTTTTTCTGGAAGCTTGTTAAGGATTTCTTCAAGAAGTTGTTCTGTCACTGTGTCGATGTTCGCCGTTGCTTCGTCTAAGATGAGTACATCTGGGTTGCGAATAGCGGCTCTTATAAATGCGATCAACTGCTTCTGACCAAGACTGATCCCATCGCCTCCTTGAGTAATCATGGTGTCGAGCCCGTCCCCAAAACGCGAGAGAAGTTTCGTGAGATGAGCATTTTCTAATACTTGCAGGAGCTCTTCTTGTGAATGATCTTTGTAATCTTCGTTACCATAGAGAATATTGTCACGTACTGTACCGGTAAATAGGAACGGTTCTTGAAGAATGAATCCAATCTTTTTTGCCCGTACCTGTGGCTCATACGAACGAATATCCTTTCCTTCCAAAAAGATGGTGCCTTGTGTCGGGTCATAGAGTCGTGCCATGAGTGATGCCGTTGTAGTCTTTCCTCCACCTGTTGGGCCAACAAGTGCGTATGTCTTTCCAGGTTCCAATGCAAAGTTGATATTAGTAAGCACATCCTTTTCTTCTCTGTAATGGAAGAAAACATTTTTGAATTCGATAATAGCCCCTGAAGAAGAGGGGGATTCTCCTTTCTCGTTTGATAGTACTGCAATGTTAGATTCAAGTGCTAATACTTCAGAAATTCGATCGAGTCCAGCAAGCGCAAGCTGCAACGATGACCATACCGATGCGAGTTGTCGAAGCGGGTTATAAAAATTATTAACATATAACAAGAAACCAATAAGTAATCCAATGGTAAAGTTACCCTCTGTGATACAGTACAGCGCGTAAGCAAGCACAAATAGTTGTGCGAGCGCTGATGCTAATACATAGATTGGGTTAAGAATATTACTTGCGATACCTGATGCAACTGAAGCGGTGTAGTTCGCTTCGTTAGCTTCTTTAAATTTATCTCTAAAATAATCAAGACGATTAAAGACAACAATGACCTTAAAATTATTGATACTTTCTTGTATTTCACCACTCATTGCACCCAGGGCTTGAAGGCTTTTAAGGTTAGTACGTTTAATCCATCCTGAAAGTAATTGTGTAGTGATTAGTGCAAGTGCCGCTGGGATAAGTGCAACAAGACCAAGGTGTAGATCGATGACAAGAAGTGTAACGCCAGTACCCACAATAAGAATAATGTTACTAATGAACTGCATGAGCGCTTGCGCAAAAAATTGGTTGAGTTTATCAGTGTCATTGTTGATTCGAGAGATAAGATCGCCAGCTTTATTTTGGTTAAAGAACGCAACAGGGAGTTCTGAAAGTTTATTAAATATTTTGTTACGAAGGTTAAAGAGAAGACGTCGCCCAACCCCACCCATTGTTTTTACTTGTATATAGCCTGCAATAAGACCAATGATAAAAATGACAAAAAGAATTGAAGAGAAGAAAACAATACCATCCCAATCCTTGTGTACGAGATATACATCCACGATATGAGCGATGATTACTGGTACAATAAGTGTTGTTGCAGAGCTTACGAGTATCGCAATAAGTGCAATAGTTACTGAGCGACCTTCCTCTGCCATAAGAGGGACGAGGCGTTTCCACGCGGTGGAGAGTACTCCTTTATCTTTTTCAAGACTGTTGTCGGTTTTTGTGAGAGAGTAGTTCATGGTGTGATATGTTATTCGGCATGTACCTCGTACTGACTGGTACTTCTTTGTGATTGATAAATCTGTACGTATTCAGGAGAAGAAAGAACGAGTTCTTCATGTGTGCCTTTTGCAAGTAACTCTCCTTCTTCAAGAAGGAGGATTTGGTCATAGTGTTCGATAGATGAAATCTTTTGAGTCACTGATAGTAGTGTGATATCAGGGTATTCTTTCGCGATGTTATTCAAAATTTTTTGCTCGGTAGCTGTGTCCACTCGAGCTGTAAAATCATCCAGTAAAAGAATTTTTGGATTAAGGGTAAGTGCGCGGGCGAGCATGATACGTTGCTTCTGTCCCCCAGAAAGACTAGTGCCTCGCTCCGACACCACTGTATCTAATTTTTGAGGAAGTGTTTCAATGAATTCAGAAAGTTCTGCTGTCGCTATTGCTTTCTTTAAATCTTCATCCTTTGCTGTTGCGCTAAAGGCGATATTTTCGCGAAGGGTAAGGTTAAACATGCTACTATCTTGGAACACGAAACCAACCTGACTACGCAAGCTTCCAGTATCATATTCATTACTATCTTTACCATCAATGAGTATTGTGCCACTTGTTGGTTCTAGTAATCCAGTTATAAGATGAAGCAGTTGTGTTTTCCCCGCAGCAGTTGGTCCTATAATTGCCGTCTTACTTCCTTGAGGAATAGAAAATGAAATATCTTTAAGAACAGATTTTTCTCCAAACATGAGCGTGAGATTATTTACCGTAATATCACCTCTAATGGTTGCGGTGAGGTTCCCTGTTTTTTTCTCAATCGGAGCACTGAGTACTTGTGAAATACGTCCATAGGATGCTTGAGCTTGAGCTATTAAGCTACTCATAAAACCGATAATCAGTATTGGAAAGATAAGAATAGCGAGGTAGCTGTTAAAAGCTGTGAAGTCTCCAAGCGACATAGTTCCTGTAATAACAAAGTGTCCACCAAGAAGGATAATGGCAAGAGTTGCGATATTTGTAAAAAAAGTAATTACAGGAACGAGGCTTGCGAAAAGTCCTAGGATAAGGAGGCTTACTCGCTTTGCTTCGGTGTTTGCTGCGAGGAATTTAGTATATTCATATTTTTGTGAGTGCAGTAATCGGATAAGTGCAGCTCCTAAAATACTTTCACTGATCACTTTGTTTAACCAGTCAACTGCTTCTTGTGATTTTACGAATAGCTTTCTTACCTTACTTAACACAACAAAGAATGCAACTCCAATAATAGGAACAACTGCAAGCACGGTGAGTCCAAGCTTCCAATCAATAACAAGGAGAAGGATAGATGTTCCAAGAATTAAAAATACAGATGAGATGATCGACGCGATCGCCATTGATACAAATGTTTTAATGGCATCAATATCTGATGTGAGATTGGTGAGGAGTTTTGCGGGGGTAATTTTTTCAATGTAACTATATGTCTGTGTGGAGATTTTCGCGGTGAGATTGGTTCGTATATCAAAGGCGACTCGTTCAGATGCATAAATCTGTACGACATTTTGCAGATATGTAAAAATAAAAATGAGAATTGCAACGACAGAAAATTCAGTCACAAAAAATGCAAGATGTGTATTTCCTTGTATATAGGTGTCTATTGCAGAAGCAATAATTTTTGGAATAGAGAGACTGAGCCCATTTGCAATAATTGTAAGGACGATGAGAGTGGTAATGCTTAATCTGTAGTCTTTCAATAGACCAAAAATACTTGGTGCTTTCTGTGGGGGATGTTGTGTGGTGGGTTCATTCTTTTTTTGCATATGTTGCTCTAGTAGTAGCGTTCTTTAGGTGCCTCAGAAAATGTTCGGCAGAAATGCGGTACATTGCGACTGGAATATATAGTATACACTTTATTGTGTGCAATTTCTTCTATACATGAAGATACGATATATGTATACAATACTTGTTTTTTCATTTGTTTTTAGGTAGAGTTGTTGCTGGAGCAATCGTGTTCTTTTACTTACAACAGTGGAAAGGAAAGCATTATGGTAATTGTTGGCGGTGTTCGTATGGATCTCCCGATAATGGTTGGTGCGGGTGTTTGTAAGACACCACGATCAACCAGAGAATACATGCACCCAGATCTCCCTCTTGGAGCGGTGGTGACAGGTTCGTATACGCCAGAGCCACGAGAAGGAAATACTGGTGACCTGTTTGCATGGACAGATAAAGAAGAGGGTTTTGCTCTGAACGCATATGGTATGCCCAACTGTGGGTACAAAGAGGCACACTACCAACTTTCTCTTTTTCCGCTCACACGACCTTTGGTGGTGAGTGTTGCGGGGTTTAGTCCAGAAGATTATAAAGAGGGGTTGAACACCTTTGCAACAGGCGCACCTTTTGTGAGTGCTGTTGAACTTAATCTTGGGTGTCCTAATGCTCATGATAAAAAAACAGTGCCGATCGCAAATGATTTCGAATCAATGGCAGAGCTTTTTAAACTTTGCTCGAACGTCGCATGTACTGTTCCTGTATGGGTGAAGCTCTCACCGTATCTCACTGAAAGAGATGTTGAGAGTATTCCTCAATACATTGATACAAGTTTTGTTCCTCGGGTTGCTGAGGGATATGCCTCTTCTGTTGCGAAACTTATCGCCTCATATTCTGATTTCATCAAGGCGGTTGTTACGACAAACACAATCGGGAATTGTATCTATCGTAGAAACGGAGTACTTGTAACGACTCCTAATGATGGTAAAGCTGGCCTCTCTGGCCCGCTTATGAAAAAGTATTCTATGTGGCAAACGTCTTTCTTTCGTGCATCGCTCTCGAGAGCTTTCGATGTGATTGCGAGTGGCGGTGTTATGAATGGAGATGATGTTGCTGATTATCTTGGGATTAATGCAACAGCAGTGCAATGTACAACGCTTCCGTATCAATTCGGCGGACCGAAAGTCTTTTCTCAGCTCATTGCTGAGAGCGAACGGCTTCAGCGACATCTAGGTCTCTAAGGCAAAAGGAGAATGACATGCCACTAGTTTTTTCAACCCCTGATGATTTCCATGTGCACTTTCGTGCCGGTGCACGACTTGCTTCGGTGGTGGGAGATACTGCATTGCAATTTGCGAGAGCAACTGTGATGCCGAACTTATCACCGAAGCATATTACAACTGTCAAAGAAGTACTTGCATATCGAGATGAAATCATCCGAGCAATTCCTGCCGGAATTGATTTTACTCCACTAATGACGGTGTCACTTGCAAAAGAAATGACACTCGAAGATTTGGAACAGGCGCTTCAGTGCGAACATGTGTACGCTGCGAAGCTATATGCAGGACATACCACTAACTCAAATGGTGTCGACGATGTTCAGTCTCTTGGCTGGATGTTCGAAGCGCTCGAAAAAGCCGGGAAACCTCTTCTTGTACACGGTGAAGCGGGGGTGACGGTTGATGTGTTTGACCGAGAACAACGCTTCTATGAACAAGCAATGCCATGGATTCTTGAGACATTCAAAGACCTTAAAGTTGTTTGTGAACATATCACGACTGCCTATGCAGCGATGTTTGTTTCAGGTGCTCGGTCAGGAGTAGCTGCCACCATTACTCCTCAGCATCTTTTGGTCGACAGGAATGATATGCTCGGAAAGGGAGGGATTCGTCCCGACTATTACTGCATGCCGATTCTGAAGACCGCAAAAGATCGCGAAATGCTTCTTAGGTATGCGACCTCAGGTAGTCCGAAATTTTTCTTGGGAACGGATTCCGCTCCTCACCCAAGATCTGGTCTTCCTGGGAAGTCGAAATATTCTTCCTGTGGATGCGCAGGGTGCTTCACGGCACCGTATGCACTCGAACTGTATACTGAAGCGTTTGCATCAGTTGGGCAACTAAGTAAGTTGCCTGATTTTGCATCACGCTTCGGTCGTGAGTTCTACGGACTCCCTCCTAACAAAGGAAAAGTTGTCATCAAGGAAGTTGACCCTTGGACTCCTGCAGAATCCTTTCAGTTCGGAGACGAGGATGTTGTTCCGTTCAGTCATCGGGCTGAGCTCAGGTGGGTATCAGCAAGGATGACAGACGATGAATGGGAAGCAGAAGAAAAGGCAAATGCATTCCGCTTTGGTATGTAGTTAACATATATGTGTGAATATGTATCAGCAAAGCGCGTCGTAAGACGCGCTTTTTAAATAATATCTTGCTAGTACGAGGCTCGAGAATGTGTACTCGTCACCCGCTTACTCTTTTCGGTAGATTTTGATTTTTTGAAATAAATTTTATTTGTATATCGTAGTAATAGTCGAAGGTCGATTATTAGTTCTTTCATCAAATAAGTAATTAACCAAAAATAAAAATCCCATGAAGTTTTAGCAAAAGAGATCTCGTGAATCGAGAATCTCTTTTGCTGCGTATAAGCCCTTAATATTAATTGCAACTATGTATGTAGGTTTATATTGTTAGCGTCCCGTATACAATGAAATCTATGCGCTTAACTTGAAATAATTGTACCTTTTTTGTTTTTTGAAGTAATGGTATTTTATAGTGAATGTCCTCACTTAAGAACAGGATCCAAAAAATTTTTTCAAGAACGTTTATCGAAGTCCTTATTTCTTTGTCTGTCATTCTTATGCTTGGAGTACATGGCTATTTTCAAGAAGAGAATTTTATTGATAATGAGAAATTAGGAGTGGATACAACTCTCCATATTGGAGTTGGGGTAAATAACGAGCAACAGATTTCTAAAAAAAGTATATCCATAGAGGCAACAAGTACAGCGATACTTTCTACTTTTGCTACGACATCTATTCCTGTTTTCGTATATCATAAAATAAATAAAGAAAATTTTTTTTTGATCCCAATACACGAAAGAAAAAATTTTAAAAAATATAACGTCCCAGATGATGTATTTGAGGCACAAATGAAATACGTAAGAGAAGAGGGGTATACCCCACTTACTATGAGACAAGCTATTATGGATAAGCAGCACAATACACTTCCTCGTAAGCCAATCGTCATCACATTTGATGACGGATGGAGGAGTCAATATGAGAATGCCCTACCTGTTCTTAAGGAATACAAAATTCCTGCAACATTTTATATATATACAAACGTTATCGGTGGTGGTGCATATATGACGTGGGATAATCTTAATGAATTGGTAAGTCTCAATATGGAAATAGCTGATCATACAAAATCTCATCCTCGTCTTACAAAAATTACACAAAGCAAGTTAGACGAAGAATTAGTTGAGAGTAGGCGTATCTTGGAAAGAAAACTACACGTTCCTGTAAATGATTTTGCATATCCGTATGGAAACTACAATGACTTAATTATTGAGGCGGTGAAAAAAGATGGGTATATATCAGGACGGACCTCAACACCTGGCCGCCGCACAGATCTTAACGATCTCTATCAAATAAGAGTGATGTATGCACCGAGTGATCTAAAAACATTTCAAGAGTTGCTGCGGAATTGATATATTCCACAAGAGCTTCTTTGTAGTTATTTTGATTATTTATAGTAATGAAGATGCTTAAATATTTTTAGGATCACTATTGTGGAGAGTGTTCCTATGATTCCACCAACGAAGATGTCAATGAAATAGTGAGCATGGAGATACAGTCTTGAATAGCTTACAAGAACATACCATGCAACTGCAGAAGTGTAGAGGAAATATCGTACATGTTTATCTTTTATGTGGATGTGTGTGTAATATATTCCAAGACTCATGACAATGGCTGCCATTGTTGCATGACCGGATGGGAATCTGTAGTCATTTGCTGTGACAAGTATGTCGGTTGGGCGTGGCATCTTCAGTAAATATTTTAGTGTGTATGTTGAACACATCGCGGTAGTGCTGGTAAACAAAATCGTATAAAAGTCTTTTGTGTTATTTTCTTTGTACAAAAAAATAGCAAGAACAATCGCGAGTGCAAACATTATTTCTGGACCAGAGATTTGTGAAATGAGGATTTGGAAGTTAAGCATCGTGAGTAGATTTATTATTATAATCATACGATGGCAATCTTCTTTGTCAAAATAAATAAGGAGGATAACAAGCTAGTTTTGTAAATGTAGAGCAAGTGTGACGAGTACCATATATGTATTCTTTAAGTAAGGTGAAAGTGAAATAAAATAGCTCTTAGGTTCGTAGTAATAGTAATACCAGCTAAATCGGCCTTATTTTATGGTACACTGTGAGAATATTACTAAGCGAAGCTTGTAAACTGCTGACAACATTATCTCAAGCGCTAACCCTGTCTATGAAAAAAAATTTAGTGAACTTTTTTAAGAAAGCCTACAGCAAGGCGATGGAGCATAAGATTATTTCTATTATTCTCATCATTATTTTTGCTTCACTTTTTTACTATTTTGTGTTCAAACGGACTTCGACATCAGTTACCTATCAGTATGCGACAGTAAAGAGAGGGACTATCTCATCTACTGTTTCTGCAACAGGACAAGTTGCACCTAATAGTCAAGTTGATCTTAAGCCAAAAGTAAATGCGAATGTTACAGGTGTGTACGTAAAAGCTGGTGATAGAGTGAAGACTGGACAAGTACTCTTCAGACTCGATGCAACAGATGCGTACAAGCAGGTTCGTGATGCGAAGACGTCACTTGCTTCTGCTCAGATTGCGCTTGAAAAATTACGTAACCCAAAATCAATCGATGTAATGTCAATTAATGATTCTCTTAAACAAGAGGAAGATTCGAAGAGGGATCAGGATATAAAAGTAGCAACTGCATACAAGAATCTTTTGAATGCAGGGTTGCAGGCTATTCCTGACGTATCCTATACATCAGAAACTGCTCCAACTATCACAGGAAACTACTCAAAAGGGGTTGAAGGGAGAATTAAGATTGCGGTATACCAAGGAGGTTCTTCTGGATATAGTTTTTCAGCAACTGGTTTAGTAAATGCAGTGGGACAAGTGAACACGAGTGTTGCTCAGCCTATTGGTGATAGTGGTCTTTATATAAAGTGGGCAGTTGGTACGCCTCAAACAAACTGGATTATTGATATTCCTAACAAGCAATCAAGTAGTTATCTTTCTAACTACAATGCATGGCAGTCAGCGGTAGACACGAGAAATAGTGCAAACGATGCATCAGACAGAGCTATTGCAAGTCTCAAACAAAAATTAGCAGACCTTACCCCTTCAGATGATGATCTCGATGTTCAGAGTGCGAAGATTCAAGTAGAACAGCGCGAAAATGCGTTACTTGATGCGCAGCAGGCATTGTCTAATTACACTATTACTGCTCCTTTTGATGGGGTGATGGCAAGTGTAACAGGAGATATCGGGGTGTCTGCGGTGGTAGCATCATCCAATAGTAGTACTGCGCTTGGTACAATTGTGACAGATAAAAAACTAGCCCAAGTGACGCTCAATGAATCAGATGTGGTAAAAGTTCGCCTCGGTCAAAAAGCCAACATAACTTTTGATGCAATTGATGGACTTACTGTTGATGGAACGGTCGTAGAAATCAATACCCTCGGTACCGTGACTTCTGGTGTTGTGACATATAAAGTAAAAGTTGCATTCAATACCGATGATGCACGAATTCTTCCTAATATGAGTGTCGCAGTCGACATTCTTACTGACAGTAAGGACAATGTGCTGTATGTTCCAAGTCAGGCGGTGAAGCACGATACAAATGGATATTATGTTGAAGAAGATGGAACAACAGCTGGAACGTTCACCCGTGCATCATCTACGAGGAGATTTGCTAACGCATCATCAACATTCGATAGGACTGCATTTGCTTCTAGCACATCATCATCCACTCGTATGAGAATGGGATCTTCAACTCGTAGAAGGTCTTCCTCAACTTCTGTTGCAACAGCGTCCACTGCAACCACTCTTACTCGTGTAGCTGTGACTATTGGTATACAAAATGATACACAAACAGAAATTACAAGCGGGTTACAAGAAGGTGAAAGAGTGATTACAAAGAAGACAACCACCACCTCAACTGCGTCTGCTTCTGCACCATCCATCACTTCGCTCTTCAGACCAGGTGGTCAACAACAACGAGCGGGAGCAACAGGCGCTTCAAGAGCCCAATAAAAGTACATGATTGATTGTAAAAATATCGTAAAAGATTACACCGACGGAGAAGCAATTACTCATGTGTTAAAAGGAGTTACGTTCAATGTGAAAAAGGGTGAGTTTATTGCGATTATGGGGCCGTCAGGATCAGGAAAGTCTACGATCATGAACATCATCGGTCTTCTTGATGTGCCGACAAAAGGGACATATATTCTTGATGATAAAGATGTTTCTAAGTTAACTGATGACGAGCAGGCAGAGATACGAGCGAAGAAAATCGGATTCGTGTTCCAGTCTTTCAATCTTCTTCCTCGTACTACTGTACTTCGAAATGTTATGCTCCCGCTACTCTATTCTGATGTCCCTGTAGCAGAACGAGAGACACGTGCAAAACGTGCGCTTACGTCAGCAGGGTTTCCAGAAGAGCGATGGCATAATTTGTCGAACCAACTTTCTGGTGGACAAATTCAACGTGTGGCTATTGCTCGAGCACTCGTGAATGATCCGAGTATTATTTTGGCAGATGAACCTACAGGAAATCTTGATACAAAAACTGGTGAGATTGTACTCTCTACATTTAAGAAGTTAAATAAAGAAGAAGGACGAACGATTATTCTCATTACTCACGAGCCTGATGTCGCCGCGCATGCTGATAGAATCATTCATGTTCGTGATGGAGATATTGTCGAAAGTGCTCATTATAAAACTAGTCACGCACACGCATAATTATTTTATGATAGTCCAAGATCTCTTCGAAGAAACATTTACCTCGATTAAGTCCAATCAGGCTCGCACAGGACTTACTGTACTTGGTATTGTGATTGGTATAGCGTCAGTGATTGTGATGCTCGCGATTGGTAATGGTGCTCAGAGTTCCATTTCATCAAGTATCAGTTCACTCGGATCAAATATTCTCACAGTGACAGGGGGCGGAGGGAATCGTCAGGGTGGTATTAATCTTGGCCGCTCTAATCAGCAGACGATCACCTACGACGATGCAAAGGCGATACAAGAAAAAGTTCCTCTCGCGAAAGAAGTTTCACCGGAGCTAAATGCTCGTTCGCAAGTAATTGCAGAAGGGAATAACACGAACACAACTATTGTTGGTGCGGTGCCAGAGTATGAGACAGCACACTCGGTGATAGTGGAGGAAGGAAATTTTTTTAATGACGCACACTATAGAAGTGCTGCGAGAGTTGCAGTGCTTGGTCCCACGACACGTGATGATTTGTTTGGAGCAGGGAGTGATGCAGTTGGACAAGAGATACGTATTGGAGGAGCGCGTTTTACGGTGATCGGAGTGACGAAATCAAAAGGAGGAAGTGGGTTCGGTAATCAAGATGATAGAATTTTTATTCCTATCACCACAGCACAGCGGTACATATCAGGTGGTGAGTATGTGAGTAGTATTGCGGTGACCACAGAGAATCAAGCTGATCTTACAGAACTACAAACCGAGATAAGTGATCTACTCCTTGAACGACACCATAAAGCTTCTATGGCAGAAGCCGACTTTAGTATTTTTAATCAAGCAGATCTTGCAAGTACCGCACAGTCGATCACACAGGTCTTCACTATCCTCCTTTCATCTGTTGCGTCTATTTCGCTCCTTGTAGGGGGTATCGGTATTATGAATATGATGCTCACGAATGTTCGTGAGAGAACTCGTGAGATAGGGCTTCGTAAGGCGATCGGCGCTAAGAAACGAGATATCAGTAATCAATTTCTAGTAGAGTCTATTGCAATTACAGTACTCGGTGGAGTCATTGGCGTTATCTTTGGCATTCTTGTGTCGTATGCGATTTCATCGTTTGGTATTCTTCAGACACAGGTGACTACTGGACCTGTCCTGCTTGCGTTTGGGGTATCGGCATTTATAGGTATTGTTTTCGGGTATTATCCAGCAAAAAAGGCATCAGAACTCAATCCAATTGAAGCGTTACGGTACGAATAAGAGCAACTTTTTACATAATTCATATATTCACATCCAAAGAAGTCCAGGGGACCTTCCTTTTTGCCTGTAAATACAGTATTATTGTGCTAATACTAAAATAAAATTACATATATTTATGAGGCGAAAGATTTTTGCAGTGCTCGGAGTTGTCCTTTTTTCTGGAGTGAACTTGTTAACGTATGCCGCTACTAATTTAATTGCCAACCCTTCTCTTGAGACTGTTTCTCCCACCAACGCTCAACTTCCAGATGGTTGGTTCAAGGGGTTTTATGGGAAAAGTACCCTTAAGTGGACCTATCCTGTAACAGGTGTTGATGGGGCAAAGGCTGCGCGAATCGATATTACTACATATACAAACGGAGATGCGAAATGGATGCCACCAAGGGCAACAATCGTTCCTGGTAGGGAATATATTTTTAGCGATAGATATCAGTCAGATGTCGCGACGAGAGTCGTGTACGAATTTAGAACAAGCGCTGGTGCAGTAACCTACATTCAAGGACCTGCGGTAACAGTTTCATCGAGCACATGGAAGACTGTGCAACATCGCTTCGTTGCTCCTGCTAATATGACAAGTGTCGTCGTCTTTCATCTTATTAACAAGAAAGGATGGCTTGTTGTAGATAACTACAGCCTTACTGATGCCACTACAACACCACTTATAGATACGATTCCACCAAGTGTTGTTATCACAAAACCTCTTTCTGGTAGTACTGCATCATCGACGATACCACTTATTGCAAGTTCATCTGATAATGTTGGCGTTGCCGGAGTATCATTCCTCATTGATAATGTACTTCTAGGTGAAACTGTAGTTGCACCATATACGATGCCATTTGATACAAAGACTGTTCTTGATGGAGCACACACAGTGATCGCAGTTGCTCGTGATACGACAGGGAATAAAGCAACATCAACACCAGTTATTTTTAGTGTAAATAACACTCCTCCTCCTGTAATTCCGCCTGTTATTGGCACAGGAACAATTACTGTGAATGTATCAGTCATCAACAATAATGGTGGCACTAAGCAAATCGCAGATTTCCCAGTCTTTCTTAATGGAACATTAATTGATGGTGGTGTCTCGACTACAACGACAGTGGGTTCGTACACGATAACCAAAACCTCAGATGCAGGGTATACCTCTTCATTTTCTTCTGGATGTGGTACCAGTGGCACATTCTTCTTAGCAACAAGTAGTTCAGTCATGTGTGCACTTACTTACGATGATGTTGATACGACACCACCTGCACCAACGAGCACTAACCTCCTCCTTAATCCATCTTTTGAACTAATGTCGACCACAACACCCGCTAATCCTCTTAACTGGACTCGTGGTGGATGGGGAAACAACAAAGGAATCTATACATACCCAATTGTTGGTGCAGATGGAGGCAAGGCAACGCGTGTTGAGCTCACTTCATACAAAACAGGTGATATAAAGTGGGTTTCTGATTCAATAAGTGGTGTTGCAGGAAAGCGCTTGCGATTCAATGACATGTATCGCTCTAATGTCCCAACGTATATTGATGTTGAATATACTCATGCTGATGGTTCCAAGACATATGGAGATGTTGGGTTACTACTTGAACCATCTGCGACATGGAAGTCGTACCAACTTGATTTTGAAATTCCTTATGATGTAACTTCAATTAAAATTACTCCACTCCTAGATCGAGTTGGTTGGCTTGAAGTTGATGCTACGTCGCTTGTAGAGCGCCCACGGGTACCTTTTGATCAAGGGATGATAACACTTGCGTATGATGATGGATACGAATCGATTTACCAAGAAGCTATCCCTATCCTTAATGCTCATGGTATCCGTAGTACACAGTTTGTGATAACAGGTAGCCTTAACAGTGCAGACGGTCTGTATATGAAGACAGCAGACCTTCTCGCGATGCAAGCATCCGGTCATGAGATCGCAGCGCATACGAGAACTCACCCACACCTCACACAGATTACATCTGCGCAGGCAACTGATGAAATTGCAGGAAGCCGTACTGATCTCCTTAATCTCGGTATCACCTCAGTTGATACATTCACGTATCCATATGGTGAATATGATGATACTGTAAAGCAGATTGTACGTAATGCAGGATACATAGGCGCACGTTCAGTCGATATGGGATTCACGAACAAGGATACTGATAAGTATGTACTTCTCGACCAGCACATTGAGAGTAATACTACAATTGCAAGTGTGAGACAGTGGATTGATCAAGCGATAGCGACTAAGACATGGCTCATTCTTGAGTTCCACCAACAGAAAACAAACTGTGGAGCTGATCTCTATTGCAACACTCCATCACTTATGACAGATATCGCTAACTATATCGTTCAGTCAGGTATTCCTGCAGTAACATTACGAGAGGGGATTGCAAAGATGAACCCATAATATTGATTTAAAATTGAAATTTCGCCCCACCTGTATACCGTAAATAATCAATAGTAATAATTCAAAAACAAAACCACCCCTAAGAGGTGGTTTTGTTTTGCTGCGCAGATGGTAGTTGCCCCTTGTACAAGGCAAGACCTAGTACAAATATATAAGAAAGCATTGATTTTAATGCATGATTTGATGTACAAGGTCTTGCCTTGTCACGGTAGTTGCATCTTCATTTTTAGTCACCTAAATAATATTGTCTTCTTCTAAATATTTTCATGATCATTAAACCAGGTAGTAATACTTTTAGTGAAACTTTCCTTGGTTGGAAAATATTCAGGAAACGCCTCTTTGTTGACAATAAAAAATTCATTAGAAAAATATTCATTAAATGAAGAGTATTTGTAATTATTTAAAAACTGAAACATTTCTTTCGGAAGGTGTTTTGCTTTTCTCTTCCAAGCATTATCAATTATTTTAAGAGGGTTCATATGTATATACGAGAAGAGATATTGTAGATATGTATCTCCAGTAATATATTTTGACTTGAATTTTCCTTCAAAGAGGCCACCTGTTCTTTTGTATTTTCTATTATAGTACATCACATATGCCGTAGAAACTTTTTGCATAAAGGTACTTATCCCTTTTTCTGTTTCTTGTGTTATTAAAATATGAAAATGGTTTGGCATTAAACAATAAGCGCCTATTGATACAAGGGGGTCATCCACTGTTTCGTTAAATGTGGATCTTTTCAATCGTACGCGACTACAAGTATTGAGTACATTAAGAAGATAAATAAAATGTTCATGATCTTGTGCGTCTTTAAAAATTGTCTGCTTGCTATTTCCACGATTATATAAATGGTAATATTCACCCTCGACAAAATTGTTTAATCGAATAGACATATGTAATAAGTATAAAGCTCTTTCAGGTATTTGTACAAGGCAAGACCTAGTACAAAAGTGCAATAAAACGTTGATATAAAAGGACAAAATCATGTACAAGGTCTTGCCTTGTACATTATTATATTTTTGCTTTGCTTTTGCCTTATTTTTTTACGTTTATATCATGCACATGCACATGTATTTCGATGTAATAGTGAAAATAGAATATTGTTTTTTCTGTAGGTGGTACACTTATGTTCTATGACAAAGTCACTTATTCTTGCTGGTGGATGTTTCTGGTGTGTTGAACATGATTTACATGAAGCTGAAGGAGTACTTCGTGTTGTCTCTGGATATTCTGGAGGGGAGAGCACTCATCCAACATATGAACAACATAGTGGACACAGAGAAGTGGTGCTTGTGGAATATGATGATACAAAAACTACGTACAAGAAAGTAGTGCAATTTTTTATTGATCATATTGATCCAACAGATGAAGGAGGGCAATTCGGCGATAGAGGTGAGAGCTACACTACGGCGATTTTTTATGAGACTGATGATGAGAAGAATATTGCAGAAGGAGTGTTGCGTGAGCTTGATGAGAGTCGTGTGCATGATGTGTCATCTACAGTTGAGGTGCTTAAGCGTATGCCATTTTATCAAGCCGAAGAATATCATCAGCAGTACGCAGAAAAGAATCCATTTCATTATAGTGCGTATAGAGCAGGGTCTGGACGAGAGTCATTTGTGCAAAGGACGTGTAAAATCCGAGAAGAGAAAAAGATTCACTGGAA
>CAZNVC010000018.1:0-18059 GCA_964576685.1 uncultured Candidatus Saccharibacteria bacterium | reverse complement strand
GCAATCCAACGGATTGCATCAAGAAACCCCGTGGCGTGAGCCCGGGGTAGTTCATCCAGCTCCGAATGCATGAGGGGTTGATTGAGAAAAAAGTTCTTTTAAATATTTCTCTACAGTGCTTAGGTGTATATGATGTTATGAATCATGTATAGCTAAGCGCTGTGGAGAGTGCGATAGGAAGGAAACTTCCGATAGGTGGCGGGTTAGCGACCCTCTGCTCAGTTATATGCCAAGTATCTTAGTAAAACCTTCGGGAATGAAAAGAGAACAGTGTGTAATTGAAATCTCCATGTACAAGCTGGGATGGCGGGAACACACCCGTGTGATCATCCTAGGGAGTACAGCTGTGTACCTTGGCGGGTATGCAGTAGTCAGAAGGTCGCAAGCGCGCCAACGCTTGGTCAGGCTGGAAAGTCAGTTGGATGAACCTTGAGCTCGCAAGGCTCTTGGGTGGTCCTCCCGGGTTACTGACACCGCTATCATCTACGTGAAATCACATGCGTGATTTGATGATTGCGAAACTCGGGTAAGGGGAATGGTGTTGGGCCATGCCGTTGACGTGCTGTATGGCGTCCAAGCGGAAGACAAGCAACGCAGCTTGTCATGCATGAACTGCCGGCCAGCAGGAATTGCAATAAGCCATCCCTGGATTAGGGTTGTTCGTATACTTGGAAACAAGGAACGATCGGTCAAAGCTCTCACCACTCGCAGTGGTGTCGTCACATTACGGGAAACCGTAATACAACGAGAGCACGTCTAGAGAAAAGGACTAATCCTAGACACATATACCGTTCCTTGCTTTTTCAAAGCAAGGAATACAAAGATTGTGGCTACGATGGGAGTGATCCCGCCGAAGCATCAACGATCTTTCTTAGATGAAAGATCAAAACACAATCACGTGAAGAAATGATTAACCTTCACAGCTGTCTACTGATGTGTATCAGTACTGATGAGCTCAAAAGAGCGAAACAGTGTTTGTATTGTTCCTTGATTGTTATGAAAGAATCGCACGCATGATAGTGCTTATCATTTATTGGTAGACAGTATCATGCGTGTGGTTAGCCAACACTACACAACGCAGTGCCTTAAGGATTGAGGCAAAACTGACCGAGTTATCGGCAGAGGATCCCAAGAGGGGATCTAGCACAAATCTTCGGTGACGCGAAGAGGAGTGTAGTGTGGAGAGAGGGGCGTCACACCCTCTCTTTCTGTCGCATGATGGTTGTCATGCCTGATGAGTCCAGAAGGACGAAACAGAACGTTCTTTGAATACATGGTTCACTTTTGTTGATGGCGAAAATCTGTTTCTTTTATGAAGATAGGTTTTTAGGAGATAGATTTTCGCCAACAACAGAAAGGGGGTAGCAATAAATGGACAAAAAGTGGAAGTGGACCGCGCATTGGCACGTCTCGCAAGGACGTGGCCACAGGGTGGTCGCCCTTCTTCCGGAAACGGAGAAGGTAATGGTGGGCATCACCTTCCGTGGTGTGGAGCAACTCTACACCATCCCTTGGAAAGGGACCGTCTACGCGTGCGTAGACGTGCGGAGGAGGGTTGTTGCCTCCACCAATTCGCCCCGTCGCCAACTGGCGACGGTTTAGAAACTTCACAGGAGAAAAGATGCAACGAATTGTCATGTTCTTGATGTTCTTCGGGGGTGGCTTGGTCTTCAAGGGAGTGACGATGTTCAGATTCACTCATCCTGATGACCAGTTTCCCATTTTTGTGTTCCTTGTTGGCATCGTTGTAACGATGGTCGGCTTGGAGCTGGAGAAGCACAACTACTACGAGGGGGACTGATGAAGAAGCAGAAGCATAAGCTGGTGAAGCCGCGGAACTTCGTGGCGAAGAATCAGCAAACAGCTGGCGCAGGCCGTCATCGCGATAAAAAGCATGACTACAAGCGTCATCCGAAACACAAACTTCAACTGGAGGCGTAGTATGGCCACGTTCATTTTCATTTGTTGGGCCACTCTCGCGATTGGTCCAATGTTTCTCTCTGATAGCAATATCGAAGAGACGTTCGGTGGGTACGATAACTCACCATCTTTATCAAGTTCTTAAACGAAAATGTTTGAGGGCTTGAAGAGATCTTTACCCCTTCAAGGATTGATATGCCCTTTTCTTCTCGTGGTACGTTTCAAACCTCCAAAGAGCAACGGTCCGTTGCTCGCAGGAAAGCACGCTTCTTGAGTGAAGAAGCAGAAGCGCTGATCAACTGTCAGATCGCCAAGGACTTCGAGCAACAAGGCGAAAAGTATCTTGGTGAAAAAGGGCTTCGTCTCACTTGTCTTGTTTGCGGCAAGAGGCTAGAGTCCGTCAATGACGAGTTGCAGCCGTACGACGGTGTGATTTGCCTGACCGGCGGCAACTACGGAAGTACGGTCTTCGATCCGATGAACGGATCGACAGCACTTTACTTCGTGTTGTGCGACCAGTGCCTTGTCGCAAAAAAGGATTACATATATCTGGTGCGAGGTGATGCTCCGCCGGAAGTATATAATCCTGACAAGGATTAATATAATTTATTTTCAAAAGAGGTTTTGCGACCTCTTTTTTGTGGTTATGAAGATTGATTGCTACACTTGAGTGCATGAAAAAACTTTTTGTGGTGTCTGGTGGGGTTGGGAGCGAGCGAGAGGTCTCACTTGCTTCTGGGAAAAATGTAATTGAGACGCTGACAAGAGAGGGACTTGCGTGTGAGTCTGTGGTAGTAGAGAAGGATAGGAGTTTTGTATATCGAGGAAAAGTGATGAGCGAAGAAGAGGGTATCAGATTCTTAAAGGAAGAAAATGCCCTTGTTTTCCAAGTGATTCACGGTACCTACGGCGAGGATGGGGAGCTTACAGAGAAGCTCGAAGATGAAGGAGTCGCGTATATTGGATCACCATCATCTGCGCTTAAGATAACAATTGATAAGTATGCAACTGAGACCGTGCTCAAGGAGCATGGTGTACATGTTGTTGATTCTCTTTGTGTAAGAACACTCGACGAGATTCCAAAAAAAGACGAGATACAATTTCCTTGCGTAGTGAAGCCAAGTAACGAGGGGTCTAGTGTAGGTGTGACAAAAGTATATGACTATGAGACTTTAAGAAAAGTGTTACAGGAAAGCGTGACAAAGTACGATGCGATACTTGTTCAGAAATGTCTTTCAGGCAGAGAATTCACCTGTGGTGCAGTAGAAATACAAGGGGGACCAAGAGCGCTCGTTCCAACAGAAGTGATTCTTACACAAGGGGATCTTTTTGATTTTACTGCGAAATATAGTCCCGGAGGATGTCTTGAAGTTACTCCTGCAGAAGTGGACGGAACAACGATGAAAAAGATTCAGGCACTCGCAGTACGTGTGCATACTGTGTGTGGGTGTAAGGGGATATCACGTACCGATATGATGATGGATGATACAGGTGAGTTAGTTGTGCTCGAAATAAACACGGTGCCCGGAATGACAAAGACAAGCTTTATACCTGCCGAGATGAAAGCAAGTGGGTATACATTGTCAGAGTTTATAAAAAGTGAGATGGGGGCGAGAAGTAATTTGTAATTGGTTATTCGTTATTGATGGGGGATAAACTTACCGGGCGACACCGAAGGTGTCGCCCGCTTTACTTGCTATCTTTGATATACTTCACACATGAACAATATTACACTGAAAACAAGACCAGACGATGCTCAGCCAGAAACATCACATACAGAACCAGTTTCTCCACCTGTCTCACCACAAATATATATGCAAAGGCTTGACGGACGAGTCAGTCTCGGAAGACTTTTTGAAAGACAGGTGCTAGGTGAATTGAATAAGAAAAAAATTTGGGAATCATTTCAAAAGACTCTAGAATATTATCTTACCGAGCATCATGTAAGTGACATCGCCCTCACAGATGCTCTCAATAGTATTGTTGTACGTGATGGAGTGGGTGCTGGTAGAAAAAAGTGGCAGTCACTTGCTGTATTTATGCAATCCTTTAACGCATCAGTTATGGGTGATAATGTGCTTGCACAAATAGGAGGGTATCTTGATTTTCATGAACTCTTGTCGAGAGTGCGTGGCGACAAAGGAGAAAGGATTCCTTCGTTGCTCGATAATAAGATAGAAAAGAATTTTTCTCTTGATGTCGCTATTGGTGCACAGAAGGGGATTTCGGAAACAGAATTTTCTCGTGCAGTCATACAAAAAATCCAAGAAAAAGTCCCAGAGTTTCACTTTTCTTTTGTTAATGCAGTCGGTACCCCGCTTGATTATCTTCAAAAGACAGATTTTGTCATTCTTGTTACTGATGCACAAGGGAAGAAAGTGCGTTATTATGCGTATGATTTAAAAACAAATCCTGCGGTTGATGAGTCTGACGCCCAAGGAGTTACTATTATTAAACCTATAAATATCGAGGCTCCTCTTCAAGAAAGGGTCGCAAGCTGTATTGACAGTGTGGTAGAAGATGTGGTACAAAGAGAGTCTGCTGTTCGTTCATATCTTGTGGGAAACAAACGATAAAAGGTGAGAGAGTGCCACATAATGATGTTGTTGCTTCGAGCATGGAAACAATCAGTAATGAAGAGATTCAGCTTATTTCTTCAGGAATGCCAGCACGAAATATGGCCGATGGCATTATTAGGATTGTTGTCATTTCCCCAAAAGAGGACCAGGTAATGGTGTGGGGACCTGACGAATTCAGATATGTTACTGGCCAGAATCTAACACGCCAGCTTGTACAAGAGTGTTATCTTGAGATAGATAGCTTTACGGAAGTAAAAAAGCACACCCTAAAGTTCATTCCTCAACTTCTGCGGGAGATGCGTCAGCGATGCATTTACTATTAAGTCATCAGACAGCACCAAGGCAATCGGTGCTGTTTTATTTTTCTAAAACCTAATCGCTAACATCTGATTTCTTTCTGCGGTATACTCCCATCTACATGAGCACCACTCCATCAGGTTTTTCTGTAGAAAAACTTCACCCACTCACTAAAAAACTCCTTAACAATAGGGGGATTGTTGAGGAAAAAGATATCGAAGCATTCCTTTTTCCTTCGTATGAACATCATATTGGAGACCCCTTTGCAATCCATGGGATGAAGCCTGCGGTTGACCGTATCTTAGAAGCATTGAAAAATAATGAGAAAATAGCAATCTATAGTGACTATGATTGCGACGGGATTCCTGGAGGGGTTCTTCTTAGGACATTTTTTGATGATATTGGATACCCTGTAGAAATATATATTCCTCATCGGCACAACGAAGGGTATGGGGTACACATGCATGCGCTTGATGCACTGAAGGTAAGAGGGGTGACGCTTGTGATTACCGTTGATTCTGGTATTACGAATATTGAGGAGGTTGCGTATGCGAAATCTATTGGGGTGGATATGATCGTGACGGATCACCACTTGCCGATTACGGCAGTTGCGGAACAAACGCGGAAAGGACACGGAAAGGACGCGGAAGATACAGAAAAAATATCAGGAAATAAAAAAACCAAAACTCAAAAGCAAGAGGATACAAAAGAGAAGTTGGTACAAGTGGTGCCGGATGCAGTGGCGGTGATCAATTCCAAGCAAGATGTGTGCACCTATCACGATGACATGTTGTGTGGGTGTGCGGTGGCATGGAAACTGTCCTGTGCGATTTTGGAGACACTTCGTGGCACCAAAATCGCACAGGACAGTTTCCACGCGGAACAAACGCGGAACAAACGCGGAAAGGACACAGAAAAAATTAAGAACGCAGAGATATACAATAAAGTTTTGGAGAAAGTTGCCACCCTCCCAGAGGGGTATGAGAAATGGTATCTTGATCTCGTTGGTATTTCTACTATTGCGGATATGGTGCCACTTGTAAAAGAAAATAGAGCACTCGCACATTTCGGTCTCAAAGTGCTTCGTAAGACCAAGCGTCCGGGACTCCTTCACATTTTTAATGAACAGAGAATGAAATTAGATTTTCTCACTGAAGACGACATCGCATTTACTATTGCGCCACGCATCAATGCTGCTTCTCGCATGGGAGAACCTATTCAGGCACATCTTATGCTTTATGAAAAAGATAGGGAGAGTGCCGAAGGGTATGCATATGAGCTGGAGGAACTCAACACACAAAGAAAGAGTGAAGTGAAGGATATTGTTTCTACTATTTCATTTGATCACGCTGTCTATAGTAATGAGGTGATTGTCGTGGGGGATATGTCGTGGGGTCCTGGAATACTCGGACTTATTGCGCAGAAGATTATTGATGAGACAGGGAAGCCAGTGTTTGTGTGGGGGCAAGGGGATGATAAAGCTCAGGTCAAAGGTTCGTGTCGGTCGCTTGGAGATGTATCTGTTGTTGACCTTATGGCGCACGTCGGTCATAGCGTCTTTACTCATTGGGGAGGACATGAAGGTGCTGGAGGTTTTTCACTCTTGATCGATAACACGGAAAAACTTTCTGATGCGCTCAATGAGTCATTGAAACATATTGAGAAAAAAGAAGTAAGCAAAAAAGGTCTCGAAGTAGACACAGTGATAAGTATTGATGATGTGCATGATATGACATATGAGGCGATCGCAGTTCTTGCGCCTTTTGGAGAAGGAAATAGAAAGCCTGTTTTTGAAATACAAGACCCAAGAGTCCTTGCCACCAAGTGGTTCGGGAAGAAAGGAGAGCACTTCGAAGTGGTCTATGCGACCTCACAAGGAGGAAAGGTGAAGGCGATACAATTTTTCGCACCCAAAGACATCGAAGAAAAAGTAAACAAGCAACATTCTGTACTCGTCCATCTTGAACGAAGTTACTTCGGTGGAAGAGTGGAACTTAGGTTGAGGATAGTGGAGGTGAGGTAGTAAAAATTATCTATATTGAAAATTATAAAATCCCCGCACGAGGTGGTCGTGCGGGGGAGAGAGGTTGAAATTTTTATTTACAGCAACGCCTTTTCGAGGGCAGCAAGATTGTTATCACTTTTCTTGCCGTATTCGCGAAGTCGTCCGGTCAGGTGAGTGTTGAGGTCACCTTTGGCGCCTTTTGAGAGCCAGCTCTTCATGCACTTAAGCGCAAGCGTAGGTGCATGATGGGCGACCGCCATGAAGGTCACAATGTCGCCCGGCTTTCTTTTGATCGCCGTACTGAGGGCAGAGAATTCTTTTTCACTCGTCTGCTTCGCAAGCATTGCGAAGTTGTGGAGTGCAAAGAGATATGCTGCCCGATGGTGTTCGCCGTTGTAGAGCTCGATAACTGACCCAGGGATTTTGAAATCCCGAGACAAGTAGCGATTCATACGGGAGACACCACCGAGGGCTTTACCATCATCTATAATTGCATGAGATGTGAACTGGTAAAACCCAAGCGATAAAAGGTTGTCATGCATTGCAGGAATAGTAAACATGTAATTCGATCCTGCATGACGAAGGAGGATGTCTAGAACTTTGACGTTCATTTCACCTTCCTTGGTGGGCATGATTTCGGTCATGCCGTACGCTATGAGATCGAGTCCGCGAACATCTTTCGCGAGACTCTTCCATAGTTTACACTCGGAAGGATTCAGCTTATACCCGGTGCATGCACCTTGGTGATCAAGCCTATTCTTCACAAGTGACACCTGTTGGTCGGCTTGCTTCACGAACCCTCGCAGGTTCATCTTACGAGGGTCTTTTTTGTAAAGCTCAACCGGCCTGACTGCATGCTCTACGGTAGATGCTGATACATGCTCCCGATCAAGCTTGCGAAGCCAGAGACTCGCCAAGACCTCATGGAAGTTGATGTGAAGTGTTGCAGGGACAACACCCTCCACACCAACAATGTCAGCATAGAGACCCCCGAGCTTTCGGCCTTGAATCGGTCGGAAGTCGACGAGAATCCCCTCCGTATCGGCGACCGTGGCACGAATTTCTTCGCGCCGTACTTCTTTTTCGCTTTTCTTCTCTTCTTTTCCGCAACCGCTGAGTACGGCAACGAAAATGATAAGAAGAGCAATGGTGCTTGTAAAGAACTTGTTCATTTTGAGGGTTACCTCAAGTTGAGTTAAGAGATAGTATAGCACAGATTACCGACAATGTCAATGTATTTTCTATTATGATATAAGGGTTTTCTGGTAATCCTCTCTCATTTTCTTGGTCTTCGTGGTACAGTAAGTGATATGAAGAAAATAGTGACAGTAGGAGGTGGAACCGGGAGCTATGTGGTGCTTTCTGGTCTCAAATATATTCCCGATATTTCGATTACTGCGCTTGTTTCGATGGCAGACGATGGCGGTTCAACAGGAGTGCTCCGAGATGAACTCGGGGTACTTCCTCCTGGAGATGTGCGTCAGTGTTTAGTCGCGCTTTCTGAACATGATGCCATTCTTAGAAAGGTGATGAGTTACCGGTTCTGTGAAGGATCGCTCTCTGGACATTCTTTTGGAAATATTTTTCTTGCGGCACTTGAGAAAGTCTCGGGGAGTTTTGTGGAAGGAGTAGAAATTGCATCAGAAATTTTGAAAATAAAAGGAAAAGTAATTCCGGTTACTAATAACAAGGCAGAACTTATCGTCACATTACGTGACGGAACGATTCTCCTTGGTGAAAACGTGATTAATCATTCCCCAATTCAGCAAAAGGGAGTCGAAAGTATTACGTATAAGGGTGATGTTCATCTTAATGATCATGCACATCAGGCAATCCTCGAGGCGGACTGTATCGTGCTTGGTCCTGGGAACTATTATTGTTCTGTCCTCCCTAATCTGATAGTTGAGGGGTTCAAGGAGGCACTTACCGCAACACGAGCAAAAATTATTTTTCCTGTGAATCTCACTAATAAGCTTGGACACACGATGCATTGGGGTGTCACTGAATATGTGACTCATCTTGAGGGGCAGATTGGAAGGAAGATTGATTGTGTGCTGATCAATAGTGAATTTCCATCACAAGAACAAGTTGATTTTTATGAAATAGAAGAAGGAGATGGTGTGCTTGTGCTTGATGATTATGAAGGAGACAATATCATTCGAGCTCCTCTGCTTTCCCATGCAATTGTAAAAAAAGAGGCAGGGGACACCCTTGCGACCACCAGAAGTTTTATTCGTCACAGCTCTCGTAGGTTAGCACAAGCGATTATGGAGACTCTCTCCGAATAACTTATGAAAGTAATTTTTGATTTTGATGATGTAATTTTTGATACAAAAGGGTTCAAGGTGGTCATGTTTGATACATTAGAAAAAAGAGGATATCATCGAGGACGTGTTCTTTATGAGGAGATGAGAAAGGAAGGAAAACCTTTCTCCCTCCTCTCTTTTATTGCAAAAGTTACCGCAGATTCTTCGGAAGAAAATGTTGAAACTATTTATGACGAAATGATGAATTCTTGTCCTCGTTTTGTAAATAGTCATGTGCTTGAGGTGATGAAACAGCTTGGGAAGGAGCACTGCTATATTGTGACTCATGGTGATGCGAGATTTCAACGAGATAAAATACAAAGAAGTGTGGGTAAAGAGCTTGTCAAAGAGGTGGTGGTCGTATCTGGGAGCAAGGCAGAAGCGATAGCTCGATTTTGTAAGCAACATGAGGACGAAGAAATTATTTTTGTAGATGACAAGCTTCTTTTTATTAATGATCTTCCTGTGTCTGAATGTACAAATTTAAAGACGGTCATATTTAACGAGCATGGGCTTGAGAACCTGAAAGCAGAGATAGAGGCTTCGCGAGTTGATGAGAAGAAAATGGGCAGACTGCAAGAAGGTGAAGCGAAGAGTGAAGCAAGATATATCGAACATACACCAGATGCTCATCTGCCAAGGAGTAATCCAGGTATGACAGGTGGACTGCACTAGTGATAAAAAGGGGGGGAGACATGAAGTCAAAAGAAAAGTGGAGAGGGGGTGAGTGCGGGAGGCCAAGGCCTCCCGCACTTTTTCATTTTTTCTGTTAGAATGAGAGGTATGAAAATTACAATCTACACTGATGGGTCATCTCGTGGAAATCCTGGTCCGGGCGGATGGGCAGCTGTTATTATTACTCCAACTGAAGTTGTGGAGCTTGGTGGTAGAGAGGATATGACAACGAATAACAGGATGGAACTCCTAGGTACAATAGAAGGACTAAGGCATATCAATACAAGAATACAGACAACAGACAACGGACAACAGATAGATATAATCCCCACGAGTATTGAAGTGTGCACTGATAGTCAGTATGTGAAGAAGGGCATGACAGAATGGATACAAGGATGGATCAAAAAGGGATGGAAAAATTCTATGAAGAAGGATGTGCTCAATCGTGATCTATGGGAAGTACTCCTTCATGAAGAGACAAGACTTAAAAAATCAGGAGTCACCATTATATGGAAATACGTACAAGGGCACGCTGGTGTACCAGGGAATGAACGAGCAGATGTCATTGCAACCGGATGTGCTGACAATGCAAGTCATTTGCAACTGTATCGCGGAGAGGTATCTGCGTACCCATACTTTTAGTTACCTTATACCATGCACTCAAAGACACTCTTTGCACTCCTTGGAATCCTGATAGGAGTTACATGCGGAGAGTTATTTTTGTATGGGAGTGAAATAGCTGTGCTTTCATGTCTCTTAGGTGTTGCACAGCTCACGCTATATTTTTTTGAGTCTCGTAGCAAGAAGAAAAGTGCTCATCATACACTTCGTGATACTACTCCTCGGGCCTTTACTCTCTCACTTGTGAGTGGAATATTTTTTCTATGCCTTGCAATTGGAATACTTCGTGTGCAGTTCAGTGAAGAGAAGGGGAGTTTTGTCTGTAACGAGTCATGCACTTTTGATGGAGTCATCATTGATACTCCTCGCATCAAAGGTGTGTATCAGGTGCTTGCGGTACAGCCGATCACGGATGACGATGTCTACAATGTTGAAGTGAAAGCACCGCTGTATCCGAGGCTACAAGAAGGAGAGAAAATTACTCTGTCAGGGAAAGTAACAGCACCGCACACCACTATGGCACATACCGGTATGCGCACATTTGATTATGCGTCGTACCTACGACTTCACGCTCTTGGGAGTGAGATGATATATCCAAAAATAGAAGTACATACAGAAAGTGTCGAGGTAGGTATGGTATCTCACTTAAAGAGAATGAAAGAAAATTTTCTCGCAATGATTTCTCTCTATGTGAATGAGCCAAGTGCATCACTTGCTAAAGGAATGCTCTTTGGTGACTCTTCAATGTCAGAGGAACTGGTACAGACATTTCGTGTGGCTGGTCTCTCGCACATCATCGTGCTCTCAGGATTTAATATCGCGATTCTCATCACCTCTATACTTCTTGTGCTTATGTTCGTCCCGCTTGTGGTAAGAGTTGTGCTCGCAAGTGTATTCGTCATTCTTTTTGTGCTCATGGTGGGAGGTGAGGTGAGTATCATACGAGCGACACTCATGTCGTTTGTTTCACTTCTCGCACTTCTCTTTGGTCGTGCATACACGGCACGCCAAGCACTTCTTCTTTCGCTTCTTATTATCGTCCTCTTCGAACCCTTTCACCTTCTTCATGACGTATCACTTCATCTTTCGTTTCTCGCAACTGCAGGAATTATTTATATGAGTGAAGGTGTGAAAAAACTATTTACGAAAGTACACTCAGAAACATATAAAGAAATTATCACCACGACACTCTGCGCATATATAGCAACACTTCCGTATGTGATGTATACCTTCGGAACTGTTTCTCTCTACGCACTCCTTGCAAATATCATCGTGCTTCCACTGGTACCCCTTACGATGCTTGTTACATTTCTCATAGTCGTAACTGCCCCGATTTCACACTTTCTCGGGTTTGTCTTCGGGTACGTCACCACTCTTTTGGGTGAGGGAATTATATTTGTTGCAAGGAGTGTCGAACAGCTTCCACTCTCTTCTCTCCAGGTATCACTATCGCTTCGTATGATGAGTTTCATTTATGTGCTCATCGGTATATCATTCACGCTTCTTATCACACGAAGAAAAAATGAAACGAGAGAAACAAAAAACGAAGAAATTTTTTCCGAAGTGATTTCTTTTTAGACAAGACTATTTTTTAATTTGCTTGTTTACAGTTTTGTAAACGAAAAAGATAACGATAAGAGCAATGACTAATGAAACGGTGGTGATCGATTTGAAAGTGACTTGCTCACCGAAGTAGTATCCAAGTGACACGAGCGCAGTAGCCCAGATGATAGAGGCAATAAGAAAAATAAAAGAAGTAATCTTTGTCTTCGTGTAAGCGAGTCCAGCGACCACAGGGATGAATGCTTTTATTGAAGGAATGAGTTTACCGATAAAGATGTACCACATCCCGCGACGAGAAAATGTAGCATGCAGTGCAGAGTGGATTTTGTTAAATGTCACTTCATCCATCATGAGTAACTTTCGAGCGAAAGGCTTGTCATATTTTTTTACAAGAAGAAACGTAATGATGTTGCCAAGCGTATTACCGAGTGCGCCAACAACAATAGTTGGAACAAAAAGCAGTGAAGAGGTGGAGATGAAGTAACCACAAATGACATAAAGAAATTGTGAAGAAGGGAACCCAACAAATCCGTTAGCAATCATAAGGAGAAAAATTGCAACGTAGGAGAAGTTGCTGATGAGTAAGTGGAGATCTAGCATGCGCTTAGTATAACGTATACAGCCTTAAGCGTGTAGCAAGTAGCATGGTTCTTGCGCGCGGCACCTACGGCGTCGCGCATAAGAACGCTAAGTGATATCATATATGATATGAACGAGTGGATTACGGAGAAAAGAAAAGTGATACGGATATTTCTTGAAGAGTACGGAAAATTATTTTTAAGTTTCGGAATAGTGTTGTCTAGTCTCCTCCTTCTTGTGAATCTTTTTTCTCTCATTACTCCTCACACACTTACTGTTTCGTTTTTAGATGTTGGTCAAGGAGATGCGATTCTTATACAGACACCAAGTGGACACACTATGCTCATTGATGGAGGACCAAGTGATGGAGTGCTCGAGAAACTTTCTTCGAAGCTTGGATACTTTAATCGTCACATTGATGTCATGGTAGAAACTCACCCAGATGCAGATCATATCACCGGGCTCATTCCTGTTCTTGCAAAGTATACTGTCGACACTATCATCACGTCACCGCTTTTAGGTCATACCGGAGTATCCGATGCATTAGAAAGAAGTGTCGATGAGGAACAAGCTCATGTTCATGTTGGGAAGAAGGGTGATGAAATTATTTTTGGCGATGGAGTCATCGCTACTATTCTTCACCCACCTGTTCACTTCCAAGGAAATGAAAAAGATACAAACGATGCATCGGTCTCTATGGTGGTCACCTACGGGTCAGAGTCTGTGCTTCTCACAGGAGACTTACCGAGTGTCGATGAAGGAGTGCTTCTTAGTGACACACTCCCTCATCATGTGACTATTTATAAAGCAGGGCATCATGGTAGTAAATATAGTAGTGGCGATCAACTCCTCTCGTACATTCACCCCGAGTACTCAGTGGTGAGTGTTGGGAAAAATAACAGATACGGTCATCCGAACCCTGAGGCACTCAATCGACTCACCACCTACTCACAAGAGATTCTTTCGACCACTGAGCGAGGGACTGTTACCTTTCTCCTTGATGGGGAGACCGCACAGATGGCAACATCTAAATAGTGCGAATAGTTTGCAAATAAAATTCCCTGCACGTGCAGGGAATTAGGGAGTGAACATCATTTCAGTGGGTAGAGTCTAGAATCATCCCTTCTCTTCTGAAGAGGGATTCAGGTGCTGGTGAAATTTTACAATGTGCCTCACCTCGTGCGATAAAGGTGTTGGCTTCGAGAAGTTCCCAGACACCCATGTACCGACTCTTTTCTTTTGTGAATGAAAACACGAGACGCTTTTCATTGTGGTCACATCGTTTACAGAAAGAAAGATGAGGGCCATTTATTTTAAAATCACTGATGTGGGAGTGACCAAAATAATCTTCCATATACCCATCAATTACCCACGGGTATAGTTGCTCCATTTTCTCCCTGCCGACTAAGCAATAAAAGTCGCTTTGAAATTTTCTCGTAGAAAGTTGTTTCAAACTTCCTTGCCCTTGAGGCTGTGAGATTTCTACCTTCTGTTTGTCCTGCCAGAATGTTCCATGAATCTGATATGTCTCGGGCATAGCACTCTCCTTTCTTTAATGAACGGAACAGGGCTACTCTCTATCCTATAGTGTGAGAAGTCGAAAGTCAAAGAAAAGATATGGGCGCGACCGAAGGTCGCGCCCAGCTATCCACTATCATAAATCTCATCTATGTTTTGTCGGGACATGTTCGGTAACTGGTATGATTTTGCACCATACTTCACCCTTAGCAATAGCAGTACTTCCAGCACTTACTTTCCAGTATCCAATATAACTGCCATCCATCCTGCGCATGAATTGGTGGGCAATTCTGACAGAATGCTGTTCGTATCTTTTATAAAAGAAAAGGCTTGCCCCTTCAAGCTTGAAATCTATTAACTCAGCATAGCCGAACTTGTCCACCAAGTAACAATCGGTTTTCCAAAAGAAGCTAGGGTCAGTCTTCTCCTTGTCAATGAAGCCATGGAGAGGAATTCTCACTATTTCTTTTTGTACGACCACTACAGAGTGTTCATCAAGAAGGGTATCACCAAGAATTGTATCTTCTTGCCAAGAAAATCCTTGAATAAAGTACATTACCACCCCCTTTGTTTTCTTCGAATGAAGCTAAAAGAACTGCCTGTATCCTATAGCGCAACTATATCATAGTCAAAGGGATATCATCCGTCTTCTGACGCATATTATTGACTCCCCCTGCTCTACATAGTAGTGTTGGCATATTCTTGTTCTTTTAGAAAGGAAGGGTGAGCATGGAATCTGGTATCTCACAAGAAAAGAGAGTTCGATATTTTCTACCACTTGCTGGGGCGGTGGGGAGTCTCGCGAGCGGAGAGGCCATCTTTAATGATCTTTCTCTGCGGTACAGTGAGCCTCATCGCTTTTATCACACCCTCGATCATATTACAGCAATGCTTGATGAATTCGAAGACGTCATGCATTTTGCTAAAGACAGGCGTACGGTACTACTCGCTATTTGGTACCATGATGCAATCTATGACACACAAAAAAGGTCGCTTGTTGCAAGTAATGAAGAAAAGAGTGCTGCGCTCGCTGAACATGATTTGTTTCTTGCAAATGCAGGGAGAAGTTTTGCGAAAAAGGTTGGCACCTTTATTCGGGCCTCAGCTCACAATGAAGGTGTATCAAATAGTGATGTGCAACTTTTTCTTGACCTTGATCTTGCTATCCTCGGCAAGGACGACGCTATTTTTGATGCGTATGAAAAGGGGATCAGGCAGGAGTACTCGTTTGTGGAAGAAGTGGTATACAGACGAGAACGTTCAAGGATTTTGAGGACTTTTTTGGCTCGTGAGTCCATCTATTATACCGAATACTTTAGAGACATCTATAGAGAAAAGGCAAAAGAGAATCTAAGGAGATCCTTGCAAACCCTTTCTGTGTAGAGAGCTCATAAATAAAGCAAAAGCGCGACCGAAGGTCGCGCTTTTTTACTTGCGCTCTAATTTGCCTAGTTTTCATGAAGGACTTGTTTACTTTTTTATGGCAAAAGTGTAGTCTTTTAACAAGATGTTCCTTACAAACTTTTCTTGATTAAAGGGAAGTATTTCATGACCAATAGGACACAGAGATGGTTTCTCAAGCTGCTTGTCTTTCCATTCATTATTCTAAAAAACGCGTCTAATGTAGATGCTTCAGAGCGGGAAAATTTTTCCGATTCTATTTGGTTTACTTTTGGAATACTTCCACTTCCTCTCACGATTGTGTTGCTTCATCTTGGCTATCAAGGTGTTCTTTCTGCTGGCTGGTGTGGTATTGCTTCAAGTATCTGTATTATTTTTTACCTTGCAATCGGAGTCGCTTCCTTCTTTTCAGAAAAAATGACGAATTCCAATATTCCTTGGCAAAATAATGGTAGATGGTAGGTTTCTTGCGGAAAAATTGGAATTCAAAAAGCGCGACCGAAGGTCGCGCTTTTTTACTTACATTGGTTTAAGGGGACTGCTTAGTTCGGCGTAGTCTTGCCGATAAGGTGTTAGAGCTTAATCTGGAGATGGGTGCCCTTTTTCATGCAAGATGTACAAATCTTTACACGAGGACCATTAGGAATACGAGCCCACTGAAGATTAGGGTAGACACGACGTGCTCCGCATGGGTTGAACTTGGTAGCACGAACAGAGTTGGAGTACTTTCCAACAACTTTTGATCCTTTTTCGCAAAGTGGACAGATGTTTGCCATATAAGTAGGGGTTAGTGTTTAGGGACTAGGTTTTAGAAGATGCAAAAACGTACTAGTCGAATGCGTGTAATCGTAACATCTTTTTACTTGTTTTGCAAGCCTCTCCTTTTTCTTTTTCCGCCTTACTTTTCACGCATGTTCCTCATATGAAACTATGCCCTAGTCCCTAACACCTAATCCTTGCCTATGGTATTATGTTTCATATATGAACGAATTAGTAGGTATTTCACAGGGAATATTCCCGTTTCTCATCATTATCTTCTCAATCATTCTCCATGAAGTAGCGCATGGCTATGCAGCCTATGTACAAGGAGACAGAACTGCACATAGAGCAGGCAGGCTTACGCTTAATCCGCTCCCCCATATCGACATGCTCGGATCTGTGATAATTCCGTTAATAGCGTTCCTCACCGCTGGAACATTTTTTGGGTGGGCGAAGCCCGTTCCATATAACCCTTACAATATTCGTACTCGCGCAGGGCTTGCCTTTGTTGCTTCAGCAGGAATACTTGTTAACCTTCTTTTTGCTGTGCTTGCCGGGATTGCTTTCAAGATACTTTATGTACAAGGCATTCTTACACCATCACTCGGTAAAGCAATTTTTACCATTATTTCTGTTAACGTTTCACTCGCATTCTTTAACCTCATCCCTATTCCTCCGTTTGATGGAATGGCAATACTCGAAGCGCTTTTCCCACGTGTAAGTATCAAGAGTTCATTTGTTAATAATCCGATCTATATGATAGGGGCTATCATGATAGCATCTGTCCTTTACGGCATGTTTATCCCTCATGTATTTTCCCTTATAGAATCACTACTTTTGTAGTGTTTTACGGAACAGTGCATAACTTGTCTTTTATAATTGTCCCTTATAGTTTATACTAAGTGGACAATGCAATTTCTCTCCGTTACACAACCAAAAAGATCAACGAAAATAAAATCCAGTAGTGATATTCGTAAAGCTTCTCCATCTTCTTCTCGTGTCACAAAATCATCCACAAAAATTGCTCACAAAAGGACAACCTCACCCATCACAAAGAAGTTGAAGCGTTATACAAAACAAGGAGTGAAATCACTTCTCCTTTCTCATACGTTTCACTCGGCATTTAAAATAATTTCTGTAGCACTCGTCGGCTTCGGTTTCCTCGCTGCCTCATATTTTTTCATTAGTAAAACATTTGCTAATGAGGTTGTGGTGTCACAATCCGAGATTGTTGCCCGTGTTTCTAAGCTCACCATGCTTCCGGTGGAGGCGCCATATGAGGTGGTTCGTGTGCAGGATGAGGAGGATCTTCGTAAACAGAATCCTTTTTACAAAGATATCAAAGAAGGGGATTATATCCTTATTTATAAGGATATGGCAGTAATATATGATTTGCGAAATAACAAGATTCTAGGGATTAGGCGTCCTGGGGATAGGTAGCAGTTTGTAGCCCTTGGCTTGTTGACTGTATCCGGACACATGAAGGCAAATTACTAAAGTTAACAAGGAGCGACGCCTTCGGTGTCGCTCCTTGTTTCGTTTTTAGGCGATTAGCTACCGATGACACGCTCAAGGCGGGACACAATGCTTGCAAAGATGTGGTTTGTTTGGTAGTATTCTACTACTCTTTACATTTTTTATGCCAACAATTAATCAGCTCATCAAGAAATCACGTTCACAAGTCGTACGCAAGTCACGATCTATTGCGATGACTCGTGGTTTCAATGCAATCCAGAATAAGCCTAACTTCTACGATTCACCATTTAAGCGTGGTGTATGTATCAAGGTAACCACCACCACTCCTAAGAAGCCTAACTCTGCGCTTCGTAAGATTGC
>CAZNVC010000017.1:0-18584 GCA_964576685.1 uncultured Candidatus Saccharibacteria bacterium | reverse complement strand
TCCGAATGGGGAAAGCCGACCGAAAGGTCAGTCGAAAGTAGTGACGAGCGAAATCGACGGAACTCAGTGTGCTTACATTAAGGCCAGTAGCAATACCGGCCTTTCTCTTTGAGGCATTGTATGTTAAAGTTCACGGCAGTTACTGATCTTTAATAATACGTAGAGGAAATTCATCGTATAATTGTCATTCATTGAAAAGAGTTCGAGGAGGATATCCATGCACGACTTTATGGTCATCCACATTAATCGGAGGTTGCTATGACAGAGACTGAATCTCTTTTGTTAAAAGCGCTCGAGAAGTTGCTTAATGAACAAACCGAATGTCTAACAAGACAGTGTACAGAACCATTAAAGTCGCTTCAGTTGGGTGTAGAAGAACGAATCAGTCGTCTTGAGCGATCGGTATCTTGGCTCGAGAGAGCTCCTGTACGAACTCTAGGGCAAAAAAAGCCGAACTACATGTTCAATCAAACGAGGTGAACCATGACAGTGAGAATCACTAACTACAGCAAGGAAAGTGTCACTATCTCTGGACTTGACCAAAAAACATCAGAACTCCTCAGTGGTGCAGTCTCAGGTACTCAATGGTTTCGTGTTCAGGATGGAGTCGCTGAATTTCGTTCGACACTTGAACCATTGCCAAACCCTGTGATTGATGAAGCGATGCTTCCTTTTTGGAAAGAAAATCGCCAAAAAAGTGTTCAACCTGAACTTTTTGATGTGGTGTTTGATGAGCTTTGTCCTGATGCGCTTTATTTTCCACATATCACCATAAGTGGGCTCTGTGGCTATAACTACTCGAAAGAGAACTATGAGAGAGAGTCCAAGAAGCTCTTATCATATGGCTTCATTCAGATGAGGTCAAAACGTGGTAACGATGGTAAGTTTTGGGAGTTTTGGTATCTTTCAGGTCTCTGGGCAGTGAAAGGAGAGCTCAAGGATGTGGTTGACCGAATCACTGTGAAGGCTCGTACTTGGAATGATTCATATGGGAGACGAAAAGATAAGGAGTGTTTCGATACAGTTTTGGAGTTCCTTAGAAAGAATGTTCAGTTTGGTTCGCTCGATGTTTCTGTTCAGCGTATGGCAATGGTTATCGATGATTGACCTTGTCTAAGTCGCACGAAAAGTAAAAAGTCGCTTTCGTGCGACTTTTTGTTTACTTACTAGACAGTAAACAACTAATTTAACACAGGCTCTCAATTTACTACATTATAAAGAAGTAGACATATTTTAATTATTATTGTAGTGTCATTGTGTGGGCCACTCTTCCCATAATAATCAAGAGGCACTTTTCAAAGAAGGGGTACGTAATGACACAACGTCAAACACAATATTTTGCTAACCATCAAGATAAGATTGACGCTCTCCAAGCAATGTGGGGAGACTCCCATGTGCAGCTGTATAATGACACAAAGCTTCCCAGTCATGAAGAGCTTCAAAAGTCCGATTCTGTGTTCTTGGCTGGACCAACTTCACGTAATCAGATTCTTGAATATAATTGGCGATGTGATGCTGTAGCCTTGCTCCGTGCGTGCGGCTTTTACGGGTGGATCTTCTGTCCTGAGCCACGTGGCCAAGAAGCTGCTGGTGATTTTACTGAGCGTTCGTATATACACGAATGGGAATCGAGTCGTCTTATGAATGCAGCTCATGTTGCATTCTGGATTCCTAGAAAAGCTGAAGAGCTCCTCGGTCTCAACACGAATCTTGAGCTCGGTATCTTTCTTGGAATGCTCATTGTCCGAAACGAATCCCGTAAAACTCCCTTCGATAAACCGGAGGGTCACTTTGCTCGTCAATCCGTACATATTGGATGGCCTCCTCAAGCAGAACGTATGGGCCTTCCTGGGCACTATGTTTCGAAAGCTGAAATGAAGATTTATCCCGAACTTCTAGACCTCTGTAAAGCAATCGCTAAGTCGTCACGAGAGAAAAATAAGTCTTCATGAAGAGTAATTATTCTTCAACACAAGTCCACTACTGTGGACTTTTTGTTTGAGCATATCTGCAACGAGCTGAGGCACTATCATTTAGTTGTAGTAATAATTAAGTTTCAAAAAAATACTATGATATTATATACATATAATGAAACTCCTCCTCACTTCTTCTGGGATTACCACTAAAAGTATTGAACATGCATTTCAAGATATGCTTAATAAGCCTTTTTCTGAGACTGAAGTTGCTTTTATTCCAACAGCAATGAACACTGTGCCGGGTGATAAGTGGTGGGTGATCAAAGATCTTGTATCACTTCGCGATCTTGGATGTAAGGTTGATATTGTGGATATCTCTGCGGTACCAAAAGAACATTGGCTTCCACGACTTGAACATTGTGATGTGCTCTTTGTCGAAGGGGGAGACACGTATCATCTCATGGAATGTATTCATCAGTGTGGAGCATTTGAGGAGATTAAGAGACTCATGGATGGTAAGGTATATGTTGGTGTAAGTGCTGGGTCAGCAATATGTGCAAAAGATCTTGCGCTCCTTGCTTCACAACAGGTGTATGATGAAGCCTTAGACAGAAAAGAAGATGTTCAGGGTTTTGGTGTAATTCCATATTATGTATTTCCTCACCTTAACAGCACTACCTATTTCCCGAAAGTTGTAGAAGAAAATTTCAAACAATTTGTCCCACTCTATAAAACAGAAATGTATCTTCTTGATGACATGTCGGCGTTAAGTGTGGTCGACGGAGTGGTTAAGGTTATTTCAGAGGGAGCGTGGGTGAAGCTTAATGGGTAACGAAAAAGTTGAGAAAGTAAAAAAGGCCGCATATGCGACCTTTTGTCTTGGGTTACCAGCCACCAATGCTATTCACTTCGGGGACCTTGTTCCCCGAAAAGAATACTTTATCTTGGGTGAGGTTCCCTCCATCGCAGAAGTGGGTGAAATCCGTTTGGCAGACAAGTGCCTCCATCTCAACTGGTCTCACGCACCAACTTTGATGGTAAGATTTACCACCAGATTCCCAACCATGCTTCATAGACATGGCGTTGTATTCATTAATAGAGTGGAAGAAAACCAGCCCACCCTTCTCTAGTCCGTCACCTCCATGAGAAAAGGAGCGGGAAACCAGCAAGGTGACTTTCTCGTACAATTTGGACATTGCTGTCTTCCTTGTAAATCCCGATCCAAGCCTCGGGATTGGCTCTATTTTTTATATAACATGAATAATAATATGTGTCAATATATTTCAGAAAAGATTTCTTGAAATCAGTTGTCAACAAAAAAGCCACCTGTGAAGTGGTGGCTGTTTTTCTCTTTAGTATGTGTGGTGACTGTTTAAAATTGTTGAGAGTTAATTTCAAAGGTGAAAAGAGACTGTTCGCCTAAAAGTTTTTTCAACACTTTTTCGGCAATATTTTGTTCGTAGGTCTGGATAAAAGATTCCGCCGTTTGACCATGATCGAACCTAATACTCTTCTCTTCTTCCTCATTTAATGCATAATGCTTTAATGTATATGCAAAGGCAGAAGGGGAAATTGTATGGTCAGGATACTCTCCCTTCTTGTGATCTTCATAACAGGCACGACCTATCTCAAGCAGTCGCGCGTGGATACACCTAGAAACATCGTGGCGTGTAATGACATTCTTATGCACAAGGGAGGCGAGGACCTGAGCGTTTTCTTGTGACCAGCCTTGGATATCTCCGTTACCATAAATCTCAAGAGAAGTAAGTGTTTCTTTGACGATTTTATTTAATCCAGAAAAGAGTGACGAGGTTGACATGAGGGTTGTTCCTAGAAAATAATGGAAAAAAACGTCTAATTCCAATCCTACAGGATGTACTGCTTCATTGCAAACCTCTATGTACAAAGTCATCGCAGTAGCTTCACTAATTGGTGTAAGGGTATATACTTATTGCATGCGACACGAAATCGAGAGAAAGTTTCTTGTGCTTCGTATGCCTCGCCTATGGGGAATTACTCCTAGGCTTCAAGAACGTTATTTTTTACAGCATGGTGAGATAGTCGAAGAAAGGGTTCAAAGAGACGGTGATGCCTTCGAGTATGAACTAAAAACAATTATCTCACCACGAGAAAGAAGAAGAGAAAAACAGTTAATTACAGAAGAGGAGTTTCGTGCGCTTAAACAAAAAGCATCAAAAGTGCTCGTACGTGAGAGTTACCTTATTTCAAAAACTAGCCCAAGAATTTTAATAAAAAAATATAAAGGTGATTATAGTGGTTTTGTATTCGCTCAAGTAGAGTTCGACTCAATAGAGGCAATGGAGAAATTTGAGCCACTTGATTGGATGGGAACAGAAATTACCAACTCACCTCTTGGAAGAGATGCATGGCTTCTTGACCTTGATAGGGAGCATTTTAGGAAAGCTCTTCATGCAGAAAAAGAAAAGCTTAACCCCAGCTAAAATAAAAAATTGATGAGCGCGGAGAAGTGATAAAGTTGTTCAAGATGTTCCTTTTTGTTAGTATGATTTTTTATGGAGCATCACGCGACCTCACCATCAACGATCATCACTGCCTCTCATAACACATTCTTTGTTCGCTTTCGAAGAAATCTTGTTCTTGAAATAAAAAGTTTTCTACGTACTTTTCGAATTGTTTTCAATCTCTTCAATGTTGTGTGGTATGGGTTCCTTCTTTTTCTTTTTGGTTTTGATACAGTACAACAGGTTGCAAAAATACTTTTTCCAATTATTGCTATCTATATTATTGTTACGTATTGTACGTTACTCCCAACATATAGCGTTATTTTCTTTGTGGCAATTCCTATGAAATGGACAGGAAGAATCCTCTCTATTGCCGTAGTCTATGCCTTTTTTACTACTTTTCTTATCTAGATTTTCTGGCACTGTCACAGCCTTCTTGTTGTAGGGGTGATTTTTTTGCTACAATCCTTCTATATATCCATTATGAAATATCAAGTACTTCTCTTTTACAAATACGTGACCATTACTAACCCAGAAGCACTCAAGGAGTATTCTCTTACCTTATGCGAGCGCCACAATCTCACTGGACGAGTCATTCTTTCAGAAGAGGGGATTAACTATACTCTTGAGGGGCTAGTAGAAGATACTGAAAATTTTGTCAAAGAATTTCTTAGCGATGAACGTTTTAAAGATACACATATAAAAAGAAGCGAAGGATTCGGAAAGTCTTTCCCAGGATTGTCTATCAAAGTAAGAAAAGAAATAGTGGGAACGAGATTCCCTAAAGAAGTTGATCCTCGCATAAAGACCGGAACGCATTTACCAGCAGAGGAGTTAAAAAAATGGTATGAGGAGAAAAAAGATTTTGTAGTCGTTGATATGCGTAACTCATATGAATATGCATCTGGTCACTTCAGAGGATCTGAAGATTTAGGAATGTCTGCATCTCGTGAGTTACCGGAGGTTGTTGAAAAATTACGCGATGCAAAAGATAAAACGGTAGTAACAGTATGTACGGGTGGAATCAAGTGTGAAAAGATGTCTGCCTACCTTATGCATGTTGGTTTCAAAGATGTGTATCAGTTAAGTGGTGGGATTCATACATATATGGAGAAGTATCCAGGAGAAGATTTTTTGGGGACACTCTATACCTACGATAATCGTCTTACTATGGATTTCGGCGGCAACAGAGAGATAGTAGGTACGTGTAAACGTTGTAAAGAAAAAACAGAGAAATACCAGAACTGTGCAAATGCAGAATGTAATATGCTCTTTCTTATTTGTGATGATTGTGTTTCGTCTGAAGGTCCTGGATTTTGTAGTGAAAAGTGCGAGGTGTCGCCAGCTCGTGTAGTATCGCGAATTAGAAACTAATGGACGAGAGACCATTACTTGGAATATTTGATTCTGGAGTTGGTGGCTTCTCTGTCTTTCGTGAGGTGCGAAAAAATACAACCGCGGATATTATATATTTTGGCGATTGTGCTCGTGCACCGTATGGGAATAGAAGTGAGCATGAGATTGTGAATTTTATTAAGGAAATATTGCTTTCACTGCAAACAAAAAAGGTGACCCATTTCGTGAGTGCATGTAACAGTATGTCGGTGCTCACTACAGAACAACTTCTTACGGAGGTGGGGATACCAAAAGAAAAGTATATTGATATGACACAAGCAGTGGATGCGATACATTTTCCGGCTGATTCAAAAGTGATTATTGTTGGGACTAGAGCAACGATTACTTCTCAGGTTTATCAGATGATTTTGCATAACAAGAATATTGTCTTTGAAGTCTTTACCCCTGCCACGCTTGCAGGAAATATAGAAAATGGAAACAGAGAAATGGTAGAGAAAGATATTGATGAGGTGCTTCATTTTGCAAAGCGTGTTCAGGGAACACATGTATTGTATGCATGTACACACTACCCACTTGCTCACGACCTATTCACAGAAAGAGCGAGTATCCTTGGTTGGGATGGTGAGTTTGTTGATCCTTCAGAGTATGTTGCGATACAGGTCAAAGCATGGAAGCTAGAAGGAGAAAAGCATTCATTATTCACTACGAGTCTTGAAACCGAAGTGTTCAGAAACTATAAAGAAAAAATGTGGTAGTATCGTTGATATGAAGTTCGAAGATAAGGTTGCGCAATTGCGTATCAAGAAACATCAAGGAAGAGAGACACCCTCATTCCTTCATGATGTGATAAAGATGGCGGAAGGGGAGGCTTTGGAATACCTCATAGGAGAGGTTATTTTTTGTGGAGTAAAAATTGACCTCTCGCTTCGTCCGATGATTCCACGCCCGGAGACAGAATATTGGGTGACACAGGCATGTGAAGAAATACGAAACAGTGAAAGTAAGTATACGCTCCGAATTCTTGATCTTTTTTCAGGGTCAGGGAATGTTGGACTTGCTGTCCTTAAGCATTTTCCTGAAGCATCGGTGGATATGATTGAAGTTGACCCAACACTCAAAGAACAAATTGAAATCTCGGTAGCCAAAAATAATATCGAGAAAACTCGCACCAGAATTCTCACAGGTGATACATGGGAAGGCGCAGTTGGCACGTATGATTATATTTTTACAGTGCCACCATATGTTCCTCCACAAATGAAAGATGAGGTAATGAAGGAGCTTGGTGCAGAAGCACCTCTCTCATTTTTCGATAAAGAAAATGGATACTATTATCACAAGCAAGTACTTAGTCGAGCGAAAGAATTTCTTAAAGATGGAGGTAGACTTTATCTTGAATTCGACATCACTCAACGAGAACAAATAGAACAACTGGTGTTTAAAAATAATTTCACTGAGTATTACTTTCTTAAGGATCCTTATGGAAATGAGTGTGTGATAGTGCTTCAAAAGTAACATCATTCTTTGTTAATTGACCGAGTACAAAAAATGTGCGATAGTAACCATCAATTGGTTCATTAAGGTGTTTATCTCTACAAAGAGGGGTGATGAAATGTCAAAGTATCACACAGTGACTTTCGGAGAGATTGAAAGAGCTATTGACATTATGGGAGGGCTGAAGGTCTTCCAAGAATTTTTGTCAGGAGAGTATAAAATTGTTCCTAGTCCAAAGAAGAAAAGAACTCTCGCAGACTATTGGACATCTCGAGAAGGTCTTCGTGTCTATGATACGTTAGCAAAATACATACTTCCTATTACTCAGGAAGATGGAAAAAGCGACGTCAGTGCTTGCCATTTTATTACTCTATCGCACAATATGTACGACAGAGCGATTATCGAAAAACATTTAGGAGGGAGGAAAGAAGTAGAAAAGAATGCATTTACCCTTAATCAAATCGGTAGCCTCCTCAATGCTCAATGGGATGGTGAGAACGGACCACTCCTTGTTCATGATGGGGTGAGGGGGGCAACTAATGTCTTTTATTGCATGGGTGCCGGTGGAGAACTGTGTACGGTAAGTGTCTGTAGGTCTACACAACAATGGGAGATCGCTGCCTGGCCACTTAAAGATGAAAGTGCTACTTGGCCAAGAGGGTCACGCATTTTTTATAACAAAAGTGAACACTCACCTTCTCTTGGTTGAATAATACATTCAGATTCTCTGATAGTTCATACAACTCATACACGATTTTAGTGTATGAGTTTTTTGTTGACAAGAGTGCTTTAATTTGCTATCATGTAAGTAATTATTTCCTTATGGATATCCATGTGTAGTCAGGTTCATTTTGACGCGTTGTGGCTAACCATATTTCTGTCGCCTAGTACAGACGAGTATTCTTATCGAAAGAATCAGCAGCGCAAATAATCAAAATTAACCTAATCGTATTTTTATGTACACCATTACAACTGGTGGGTCATCGTCTGACTCACGTTCGGATTCTCGTTCCCGTTCCTCATCTCCATCCCGTTCTCGCTCATACTCATCTTCACCTCGTGAAGGAGGATATTCTACACGCGAAAGAGGTTCGTCTCGTGGAGGGTATTCATCTCGTGGATCATCACGCGGAGGATACTCTCGTGGTGGATCATCTTCACCTCGTCCATTTAATGCAAAGCGAAGCTTCAAGAAGGATTATATTGATGAAAAACTTTTTATTAATAAAGAAGCAGGGGTCACCGAAACTGATCACTATACACCAAAGCATAAGTTCACTGATTTTAATATTGCTGAACTCCTTTCGACTAACCTCACCGCAAAGGGACTTATTAGCCCATCTCCTATTCAAGATCAAGCTATTCCTGTAGTTCTTGAAGGGAAGGATGTCATTGGTATTGCGTCCACTGGAACCGGAAAGACAGCAGCATTTCTTATTCCTCTTATTAATAAGCTTGTTGCTGACAGAGATCACAAATTGATGATCCTTACACCAACTCGTGAGCTTGCGCTTCAGGTAGAAGCAGAATTCATTGCGTTTACTCGCGGTATGAAGCTTTTCTCTGTTCCTTGTGTTGGAGGTGCTCCAATCATGCGTCAGATTAAAGAGCTTGAGCTTGGGGTGCATGCAGTTATTGGAACACCAGGACGTGTAAAGGATCTCATTGAGCGTGGCAAGATCAAGATGGAGTACTTTGAAAGTATTGTCCTTGATGAAGCTGACAGAATGCTCGATATGGGATTCATCGATGATATGCGATTTATTCTTGGCAACATGCCAGAACACAAGCAAGGTCTTTTCTTCTCTGCGACATTTTCTCCAGAAATCAAGAGACTCTGTACTGACTTCCTTAAAGATCCGGTTACGGTATCAATTAAGTCACGTGATACAGCATCATCAGTGATGCAAGATGTAGTGAGAGTTAATAGTGATGCTGAAAAAGTAGAAGCACTTCACGATATTCTTTCGAAGCCAGAGTATCCTAAAGTACTCATTTTCAGAGAAATGAAGCGTCACGTAGATGGTCTTGCTTCTGAACTTACTAAGCGTGGTTTCAAGGCGCTTGCACTTCATGGTGACATGCATAACCGCGAACGTGAACGTGCTGTGAAAGCACTCGCGCTTGGAAAAGTACAAGTGGTGATTGCGACCGACGTTGCTGCTCGTGGTCTTGATATCAGCGACATTTCACTCGTAATTAACTATGATATTCCAAATAACTACGAGACATATATTCACCGTATCGGACGAACAGGCCGTGGAACCAAGCTAGGACATGCGCTTACGTTTGTGCCAACTCGTGGGAATATCCGAAGCTAACGTTAATATAAGCCTGCTTTATTTTCTTCATCATATTTGTTAGATTGATAAGGGTTTAGTTCCTTGTACTGGTCTTACGATGGAGTGGGGATGAATTCACTTACGCTTCGCGGCAACAGTGTAGGCACATCTATCAGTACCATAAATAGCTGGGGGCTATCAGGTAACCCTGTTCCCGGTAGTTTTGACCATTTTTGCTCTCGTGCTGGACTTCTTACTCCTGCACAAACGAATCTTGGCAAAGTTATCCGTTATCAGACATCTCAGTCGGTGTTTCATCTCAGAAGAATATATGGGATTATTCTCCCGTCACATAAATCTTCGTTTGGCGGAAAAGTCGTTGTTGTGCCAGATAATAAAAATTGTCCAGTTACCTATGATCCGCTTGAAAAACTTTTGTTTGAACCGGAAGTAGATCCGCAAAGTGTATTTGCTTGGAATCTCAGGCAGATTCCAGAATGGGCGGAAGCAATTTTGTACGATGGTAACTTCGGCAACGAACGCCAAATTCTTGGCAGAGAATTTTTCTGGAAAGACACGACGTCTACTCAGGTATATCTTACAGAAATAGCCGGGGTCACTATTACAAAGGAGGGGCAGGTTCTCCTTATGTTCGCGGCAGCAATCCCTGGCCCTTGGACGGCAGATCCGATGCGAGCGTATGCTGTAGGACAAATCTTCGCACGACACATAAGAACAAAAAATACAATTTACGTAGAAGGGTTTGCGCGATGATTTACGAACCAGGTGATTTTGTAAAAGAGTTTTACGAAAGAGTTGGTACAACTCCCATTACATATATTGAAGAACGCGTTGATGCACATGAAGTGTTCCAACAACTTCGAACCGAAATTGGTGAAAAAGTTGATGTACGTCTTCCAGAATGGCAAAATGCCTTTGATGTATGTCGACGATTTGCAGATGCTCATGCACGCTTCCCAGTTCCTCCCTCAGAGCGGGTTTTCTTAGGTGACGGGAGTGAGCGAGCACAGTACTTACGTAGGAACTCTGGTCCTATAAGCAAGCTAGTTCACGTTGGCCCTGACGGCAGACGATACTATGTCTACGGTGGAGAGAAGCACTTTCTTCCCACAACATCCCCAGGGGGTTCCAAAGTGAAAAAATAATCAGTTACTACCTCAGCCTTTCGGTTGAGGTATTTTTATTCTCGTACACCAATAATGATATCTGAGTCTCGCTTATGTATTTTTTGCATCTTTGTACATCATACGTTATAGTAATTATATGCTGACAAACAGTCACGAATGTTTACATTAATAGAGAATTACTACTAACGAATAACTATCAAACAATTATGAAACATCCACTCATTGATATGACGGTTCCAGAGGTTACTTTTAAGACTCGCGTACGTGATGACTCTCTTGGAGGAGATAATCCTTTTAAATGGTATGATCTTACTTCAAAGGAATTATTTGCTCACAAGAAAGTAGTACTCTTTTCTCTTCCTGGTGCGTTTACCCCTACATGTTCTTCAACACATGCTCCTGGGTATGAGGCAAAAGTGAAGCAGTTTAAGGCACTTGGTGTAGATACGATAGTGTGTGCATCAGTTAATGATGCCTTTGTGATGTATCAGTGGGCACAGAAACTTAAACTCAAGAACGTATTCATGCTTCCTGATGGTAATGCAGAGTTTACTCGTAAAATGGGAATGCTCGTAAAGAAAGAAAATCTTGGTTTTGGTGAACGATCATGGCGTTACTCAATGTTTGTTGATAATGGTGTAATAAAGAAGATGTTTATTGAGCCTGGCTTTTCTGATAACTGCAAAACCGATCCATTTGAGGTGTCTGATGCTGACACAATGCTCGCGTATCTCAAGGGATTGAAGTAGTGTTTTGGTGTGAGTAAAGTGGTAAAAGCCCCCGTATCAGGGGGCTCTGCTATTAGTTAATGTTTTTCGTAAGTCTCTAGAGACTCATTACGTTTTTCGTACATGATATACTCGATAGTAAGGAAACTATTACTGAAATCGGTGAGGAGTGAGTGGATATTTAGTTTCCTTAATTGAAATATTATTTGAGTGAGTTAAACAGAAGTTAGTCTACATGGGCGATTTTATTAATTAATATTTTTTATGTATGTTTGATTTTACTATTACCTCTTACAAAAAACATTTAACGAATCTTCGTGCGATATTAGAAAAAGCAAAAGCATTTCAAGCTGAACACAAAATAGCAGATGAAACCATGCTTAATGCGAGACTTATTCTTGATCAGTTTTCTCTTTCTGGGCAAGTTCGCTCTGCGTGTAATTTTGCACGCAATTCAGCTGCGGTAATGCGTGGGGTTGATCATCCTGTATATGAAGATAACGAAAAGACAATTACTGATTTACAAGCAAGAATCGATAAGGTTCTCGCGTATCTCGGTGAAGTCACACCAGAAATGGTAAAAGATGATCTTTCAACAAGACTTGTTCCTCTACCATGGATGCCAGGGAAAGGGCTTGTAGCAAAGTATTATCTCGAAGTCTATGCGCTTTCTAATTTTTATTTTCACTACACTACTGCGTATTCTATTCTTCGTCATTATGGATTACAGATTGGTAAAGGAGATTACTTAGGAGACGTTGACCTAAAAGATATCGCATAGTATGAAACATGCTCTTAGTATTAAGGGTTTACGAAAAACATACGATGGGGGAAAAGAAGCATTAAAGGGTGTTGATTTTTTCGTGGAGGAAGGAGAGTTCTTTGCACTCCTTGGACCAAATGGAGCAGGGAAGTCGACACTCATAGGTATTACTTGTGGGTTGATCAATAAGACAGAAGGTGATGTGTACGTGAGAGGACACAATATTGATACTCATGGTGATATTGCAAAAATGCATGTTGGACTTGTTCCACAAGAGTTCAACTTTAGTATTTTTGAGACCGTGGAAGATATTTTGTTTACTCAAGCTGGGTACTATGGTATCTCGCGAAAGGATTCTGCCTCGCAGGTAGAGATGCTTCTTGAGAAGCTTGGGTTACGCGATAAAAGAAAAGTAAAAGGGATGGCGCTTTCTGGTGGTATGAAGAGACGGCTTATGATTGCTCGGGCTCTTGTCCATTCACCAACACTACTATTTCTTGACGAGCCAACAGCAGGAGTAGATGTGGAGCTTCGTCTTGAGATGTGGGAATTTTTGAAGAAGTTAAACGAAGGTGGAGTGACAATCATACTTACCACACATTATCTTGAAGAAGCAGAGAAACTCTGTAAGCGTATTGCAATCATGAGCGAAGGAGAGATTAAAGTTACCGGCACACTTGATGACGTGATGAATGGCCGGCCTCTTGAGGAAGTGTATCTACAAGCAACGAACACTAAGAAATAATTTTATGAACAGTACACAACTTTTTACCGCATATATGACCATTGTGAGGAAGGAGGTGATTCGCTTCTTTCGTATCTGGCCTCAGACTTTTCTTCCTTCGGTAATTACTACCGTGCTTTACTTTCTCATTTTCGGAACATTCATAGGGTCCCAGATAAAAGCGATCGGAGGTGTTTCTTATATGGCGTTTATTGTGCCAGGACTTGTGATGATGGCGATTTTAAACGGAGCATTTCAGAATATTGCCTTCTCATTCTTTCAGCTTAAGTTCATGAAGACAATCGAAGAAATTCTTGTTTCTCCAATGCCTGCTTGGACAGTTGTACTTGGGTATATCACAGGGTCACTTTTACGTGGACTCATAATCGGCGGACTTGTGTTCGCTTCAGCATTTATTTTTGAAGTAATACCGGTTGCTCATCCAATTCTAGCAGTTCTCATCGCGTCGACGACAGCAATACTCTTTTCTCTTGCTGGGCTTATTAATGCAATTTATGCAAAAGGGTTTGATGGTATTAATATTGTCCCAACGTTTGTGATCATGCCTCTTACCTATCTTGGTGGTGTCTTCTATTCGCTTAGGCTTCTTCCACCTGTGTGGCAGATGATATCTCACTTCAATCCAGTGCTCTACATGGTGAGTGCCTTTCGATATAGTATTTTGGGATTTTCTGATATTTCGTTTATAACCTCGATTACCGTACTCTTAGGTTGTATGGTGCTATTGTTTGTGTGGGTGCTTTATTTATTTAAAACAGGGAAGGGGCTCAAGAATTAGTGTTTACGTGTCCCCTACAATTATTTACTCTTTTTTATTTTTTTGAGGAAATTCTCAAAATGTTTCTCTTTCTTTTCGCCTGTAAGCATATCGAGGTTACCACAAATTTGTACGTCAGTGACATCAACACCACAGAAACCAAAAAGACTTATCATCCAAAAAGGCTTTAGAGGGAAGAAGGGTAGCTTGTAGTACCAGGATGGGCCACCGCTCGTCGCAAAAATTTTTGCACTTTTGCCTTCAAGGAGTCTAAGCCATTTACCTGGACCTGTATATTTGTATGCAACGCCAGGCCAAAAGGCAAGCTCGGTCCAACTCTTCATCACTGAAGGGGGTGTTCCCCACCAAATGGGATGAACTACTACAATCTCATGTGCCCACTGCAGTTGAGCATGGAATTTTTTTTGAACAGGGGAAGGTTTGTGTTCCCTTAAGTTCTCGTAATGAAGCGGTTCAATATGATATTCCTTCGCGTAGAGATTTACTATTTCTACTTTATGTCCTTTGGAACGTTTTTTTTCTGCGTATGTGTTAGCAATCACGTGAGTATGCCCAGTACTAGATGGGTGTGCAGTGACAATGAGAATATTCATATACATAGTATATAGGGACTAGCCACTAGCCACTAGGGGACAAATGGAATAAGGAAGTATTTGTGCTGGTAAAAAATTAGAAAGATAATTATATTGAAAAACAAAACCGCATGAAGACCATGCGGCTGGTAGGGAGGGATAAGGTTATTCTTCGAAGTTTGAAGATAAAAATCTTTTGAATCTCGGACTCACGTCTTCTAATGAAGGATATCTTGGGTCCATTGGACCGATACCTAGAGATCTCGCTTTTTCCCGAGCGGTGACGAGACGCACACCGTCTTTGTGTGAACTGTAATCGATGTCGAGCCTTTCAAGTTCGGCGTCGTGCCACTCAATGACCTTTTCATGTAGCCACAGACGGAAGCTGACATAGCCAGAAGCATATGCGATTCTTCCATTACATCTCGGAAGTATGGCAAGTAAGATAGCAAGGAACGGCATGTCTTTCTCCAGTGAAGAAGTGAGACATGGGAAGTTTATCATACTCTCATAAAAACAAAACCGCCGAAGCAGTTTTGCTTAGCGGGCTCGGTGGCGTAGGTTACTTTTTCACACCAACTTTATCGATCTTAACGGTCAATCTCCACTTCGTGCCACATCGAGTGCACACGAATGTTTTTCGTCCGTTGATGAATACAACAGGCTTGCCACAGTCACATGCTGTGGAAGGGGTTTTGAAAATTGGCAGTCTTTTCATTGGGGCTCAATGTTGATTTTGACCTCTTTGATACCAAAATGTTCGGGGTGGGTCCGAACTAGGTTGCCAATAGCTTCGTCAGGTACTTTGCCACAAGCCCAGTGCCACGGGCTACCTTCGATACATGCATGGAAGTCACCGGTGTCTGTAATTTGCTGGCGACAAATTATTACGATGTTGACCATGAACTTTCCCCTGCAAGATGTGGGGTTTGAATGGAACTGAATATTTTATATTATATAATGATTATATATATGTCAAGTATTTACATCGGTGTACTTCAGTATTTTTATCTTTTGTCTTAAAGCCTTGAAGTCTTAACATCTCTATATCCTTTATTTTTAAGCGTTTTTATAATTTATCCCCACTATTGGCTAATGTCTATAGACTAATCACTACCCATGTGATATAATCCACCCACTATTGACCACTGATTGAGTACTGACCGAGGACAATAAAGAGAGCAGCAGAACTTCATAATTTGGCGAATTTCTTCGTTACAGTCTCATTTTTGTCAGTTAACGTAGTAACCCACTACGGCTTCCTCCAGAAATTCACTGTGCCTCGAACTTCACTCAAATTTTTAAGCTCTGTGTACCGTGTGTTTCGGTTTTAAGTTTCTGCATCCTTTATTCAGGGTTTTAATTAAATAAGAAAAGCCAAAACAAGCATGGGCCTGTTTTGGCGACATTTGTCGTTATGCCAAAAACAAATTCCAAAACAAATGTGCGTCCGCAAAAGACCTTTGCGAAGTATCGTAAACCACTTACTAAACTCCCTAACCTCGTCGAAAATCAAATTCTTTCATACAAAGACCTTACAGAGAAAGGTATTGTCGAAATTTTCCGAGAATTTTCACCACTTCGTGACTACTCTGAAAAGAAGTTTGACCTTGAGTTCCTCTCATTTGAATTATCTCAACCTAAGTACGATGAGGTATATGCAAAAGAGAACAAACTTACCTATGAGGCTCCTCTTCGTGCTCGTGTAAAACTCACTAATAAAATTTTGAATACTGTTAAAGAGCAGGAAATTTTCATGGCAGATTTTCCTCTCATGACTATTCACGGAACCTTCATCATTAACGGTGTTGAGCGTGTGGTCGTGCCACAGCTTGCTCGTTCATTCGGTGTGTTCTTTGATTCAGAAGAAACGAAAGGCAAGCGTTACTTCGGTGCAAAAATCATTCCTTCACGTGGTGTATGGATTGAACTCGGTACAGAACCAGATGGTGGTGTCTATGTTCGTGTCGATAAGAAGCGTAAGTTCTCTGTGGTTGCACTCCTTCGTATTTTTGGTTTCACTACGGATGATCAGATAAAGAACGCATTCAAGGGGCACGAAGTTGCAGGTCCTCTTATGGCAACAATTGTTGAGCGTGATGAAATCAAAACCCTTCATGATGCATATATTGAAGTCTACAAGCGTCTTCGTGATGGTGATCTCGCAACTCCAGAGAACGCAAAGGAATATATTGACTCAATCATTTCTCCTGAGCGCTATGACCTTTCTCCTGTAGGACGTTTTCGTTTCAATAAGCGTTTTGGGAAATCAATTGATCAGAAGGATAAAGAAGCACAGCGTCGTACTCTCTCTAAGGAAGATCTCGTAGAAATCATTACTCATATCATCGAGCTTAACAGTAATCCTAATGCTGTTGAGGATGATATCGACCACCTTGGATCACGTCGTGTACGTTACGTAGGTGAAATGATGTCACAGAAGATTCGTACTGGTATGATGCAGATGAAGCGAAATATCCAGGATAAGATGTCGGTTATCGATACTGATACGACACTTCCTATTGCTATCATCAACCAGCGTCCACTCCAGGCTCGTATTAAGGAATTCTTTACCACCAACCAGCTCTCTCAGTTCATGAACCAAGAGAACCTCTTGGCTGAAGTCGAGCACCTCCGTACTCTTTCTGCCCTTGGTCCTGGTGGTCTTACTCGTGAGCGTGCAGGTTTCGAAGTTCGTGACGTACACACATCACACTACGGTCGTGTATGTCCAATCCATACCCCAGAAGGTCCAAACATTGGTCTTATTCTTCGTCTCTCTAACTACGCTCGTATCAATGACTTCGGTATCATTGAGACACCTTATGTAAAAGTAGAAAAGGGGGTGATCACAAAAGAAATCGTCTATATGAACGCACTCGAAGAAGAGCGTTACGTTATTGCACACGGTGGTAATGAATTCGATGAGAACAATAAACTTGTTCAAAAAGAAATCGAAGTTCGTCGCGCAGGTAACCCTGGACTTGCACTTCGTGATGAAGTTGAGTTCATTGATGTAGCAACCAATCAGGCATTTTCTGTTGCAACATCCATGATCCCATTCCTTGAGCACGATGAAGCAACTCGCGCACTCATGGGTTCTAACATGCAGAAGCAAGCGGTACCACTTATGTGTCCTGAGGCACCACTTGTCGCAACTGGTATGGAAGGTGAGGCTGCAAAGCACATCGGACGTCTTGTTATCGCAGAAGAAGCCGGTGAAGTGAAGTATGTTGATGCTAAGAAGATTGTTATCAAAGCAGACAAGAAAGAATATGAATACAATCTCATTAACTTTGCTCGTACGAATGCCTTTAACCTTTTCCATCAGCGACCAATCGTGTCTCTTGGTGATAAGGTAACAAAAGGTCAGGTGCTCGCTGATGCGGCAACATCAGACAATGGTCAGATTGCGCTCGGTCACAACATTCGTGTTGCCTTCATGGCATGGAATGGTGCGAACTACGAAGATGCGATCATTCTTTCTGAGCGTCTCGTGAAGGAAAGTAAGTTTTCTTCAATTCACATTGAAGAATTCGTATGTAATGTGCGTGATACCAAGCTTGGTGCTGAAGTAACAACACACGATATTCCAAACGTTGGTGAGAATAAACTTAAGAACTTGGATGAGGACGGTATTATCCGCATCGGAGCTGAAGTTCGTCCTGGAGATATTCTCGTTGGTAAGATTACTCCAAAGGGTGAGACCGAACTTACTCCGGAAGAAAGACTCCTTCGTTCTATCTTCGGTGAGAAGGTGCGTGATGTGAAGGATTCTTCACTTCGTCTTGATCACGGAAAGCGTGGGCGTATTATTGGTGTGAAGGTCTTCTCACGCGAACGTGGAGATTCTCTTGAGAGTGGTATTATCAAGCGTATTCATATTGAAGTTGCGCAAGTTCGTAACATCTCAGTTGGAGACAAGCTCGCAGGTCGCCACGGTAACAAAGGTGTTATTTCAACAATCCTCCCAGTTGAAGAAATGCCATTTGATAAAGATGGAACTCCTATCGATATCATTCTTACTCCACTTGGTGTGCCATCTCGTATGAACCTAGGACAGATTCTCGAAATGCATCTTGGTCTCGCTGCGGACACTCTTGGATATCAGGCTATCGTTCCTTCCTTCCAAGGAGCATCGGATACTGAGATCAAAGAAGAGCTTGTGAAGGCAGGCTACGACGCATCAGGAACTGTACAGCTCTATGATGGTCGTACTGGTGAAGCGTTTAATCAAAAGACCGCTGTTGGTGTCATGTATATTCTTAAACTTCACCACATGGTGGAAGATAAGATTCACATGCGTTCCATCGGTCCTTACT